>NZ_NRJF01000132.1 GCF_003585965.1 Psittacicella gerlachiana
TAAACTTTATTGATGTTTCTCGTATCAAAAACTTTGATTTTCTTTTTGCTCATTACATAAAACCTGAAAACAATTCTTACCTTCTTTGCGATTATAAATATACAATTAATATAGATATTAGTAACTGGAATACTTCAAATGCTACTTCAATGAAAGGAACTTTTGCTTGTGCCAAAGATTTTAATGGTGATTTAAGTAAATGGAATACGCAAAATGTAACTGATATGAGTCATATGTTCTTTAGAGCTATAAGCTTTAATAGCGACATAAGTAAGTGGAGTACATCAAATGTCACTAATATGAGTTATATGTTCTTTGATGCCATAAGCTTTAATAGTGACTTAAGCAGATGGGATACTCAAAATGTAACTGACATGAGTTGGATGTTCTCTGGAGCTAAGAAATTTAATAGTGACCTAAGCAAATGGAACACCTCAAATGTAACTGATATGTCGTTTATGTTCTCTAGTGCTACAAACTTTAATAGTAATTTAAGTAAATGGAATACAGCAAATACAACTAACATGCAAGCGATGTTCTCATGGGCTGAAAACTTTAATAGTAACTTAAGCAAATGGGATACTTCAAAAGTAACAGATATGAGTGTAATGTTCAATCGTGCTAAAAAGTTTAATAGTGACTTAAGTCGATGGAATACTGCAAATGTTACTGATATGGGTGGTATGTTCTATGAAGCTATAAAATTTAATAGTGATTTAAGTAAATGGGATACCTCACAAGTCACTAACATGTACAGTATGTTTCTAAAAGCTAAAAGTTTTAACAGTGATTTAAGTAAGTGGAATACTGCAAAAGTTACTAATATGACAGGAATGTTCAATAATGCAACAAAATTTAACAGTGATTTAAGTCAATGGAATACTAAAAACGTAACTTCCATGAATTATATGTTCTATAATGCGAAAAACTTTAATAGCGATTTAAGCAAGTGGGATACTTCAAAAGTAACTACTATGAGTAGTATGTTCCGAGGAGCTACAAAATTTAATAGTGATTTAAACAAATGGAATATTAAAAAAGTAGAGTTCATGATATCAATGTTTTATGGCTCAAGAATATCTTACGACTCACCAAATATATCTGGGTGGAAAAACAAATTAACTCCTGCTAAATATCAAAGTGCATTTGATAAACCTTAGTAATCAACTTCGGTTACTTTTTAAATTAAAAAGAACCCTAAACTTTTTCGTTTAAGGTTCTTTTTTATTCTTAAAATTCTGGATCCCAGTTAATCACAATTTTCTTTTCATGAATATCTACTGAAACTAGATATTGTTCGATAAATGGTACCATACGATCTTTACGGTCATAAGCATCATTTAACGGAGCTTGAAGCACAAGAACATCATTTGCTCCTGTTTCCATAATTTGCATTACCGTACCTAGCTCATAACCTTCAGGTGTAAATACCTTACAGCCCATTAAATCTTTCCAGTAGTACTCACCATCTAATTCAGGTAAATCTTCATTTTTTACATAAACAAACAAATTATTAAATGCTTTAGCAGCTTCTAAAGAATCTAAACAATCAAGTTTACATACTAAATGATTTGCATGTACTTTCCAGCTTTCTACTTGTACTGGAGTTAAGGTATTGTTAATATTTACAAACCAATTTTTATAAAAGAAAATATTTGCTGGTTCTTCAGTAAAGGAATTAACACGAATCCAACCTTTGTAACCATAGGTTGAACCTAGTTTACCAACAGTGATCATTTTTTCTTTTTTTGCCATTTTGCTCTTTCCTCAAGAAATTATTTTTTCTCTTCAGTTGGTGTAGTTTCTTTGTTTGCAGTTAGATCATTACCACAGTCATTCTCAAAACTTAAATGCATATTTCCCGCATTTAAATCAGCTGAGGTAAATAGGTGATCCATTTTTTCTGTTTTAATGCGTAAGTAGTCTTCGTTATATTTGTTTTTTCCTACTACTAAAGGACGACGAGCAACTATATTGATCCCATCCTTACGCATAGTTTCTAATTTTTCAGGGTTATTGGTCATAAGTTCAATCGACTTAACCCCAAGCATTTCATAAATTTGCGCACAAGCGTTGTAATCACGCATATCTGGAGCAAAACCTAGAGCTTCATTAGCTTCTACAGTATCTAGTCCAGTATCTTGTAACGCATAGGCTTTGATTTTATTCGTTAAACCTATCCCACGTCCTTCAGCACGATGGTAAATTAAGATCCCACGCCCCTCTTCAGCAATGTTTTTCATTGCTGTGTGTAACTGAAAGCCACAGTCACATTTGAGAGAGTGGAACACATCTCCGGTTAAACATTCTGAGTGAATACGACTTAGTACTTTTTCACCGTCACCTAAATCACCCATTACCATAGCTACATGTTCTTTACCATTAGCTACTTCTTCAAAAACCATTATCTCAAAAATTCCGTAAGTTGTTGGAAGTTTTGCTTGTGCTTTTTTTTCTACTAACATGTGTTCTTGTCTCTTAGTTTTGTTTGCTTTTGTCCTTCTATTATAAGCTAGGGGTCAAGTCTTTATAAAGCAAAAACAAACTCTAAATTGTATTTATTCTGGAGTTGCTAACTCTTGTTCTTCTTCCTCATACTCGGCTTCTGCTTCTTGTTCCTCTTCTTGCTCTGCTAAAGCCTCTTGCTCTTGTTGTAATTTGAGGAGACGAGCTTGCGACATTAAACTATAAGTATTTTGGATATTGAACTCTTCGCAAAATTGTTCGTGACGTTGCAACTCTTCTTCGGTTAAGGTTACTTCCAATCCTTGAGCTAAAGCTAATAATTCGGGTTCTAAAGGTGGAGTATCTTCATCTTCAAAATTCCAAATAATCGGACTACGGAAACCTTTGTTACGGTCAATAAACCACTCTTCTTGTAAAGAGTTAAGCATTCTCGTATAAGCTTCAGCAAGAATCATGGAGTCGAGTAAAGCTCCATGGAGTTCACGGGCAATTTGGACTTCAAAACGCTCTGAGAGGGCATCAAGTGAAGCACGACCTTGATAAAGACTACGAGCTAAAACTAAAGAGTCGATCACTAAACAAATATCTTCAACTTCAAAGTTATATCCCGCACGCTTTAATTCCATATTCACGAATGAAAGGTCGAAGGGAGCATTATGAATAATTAGTACTTTTCCGATAACTAAACGAATAAAGCGTTCGGCAAAACTCGTAAAAATCGGAGCATCAACTAGATCTTTGTTTTTAAAGCCATGAACCTTATAAGCTTCGTGTTCAATTTCTACTTCTTCAGGATTAAACACTTCATCAACCATGCTCGCCGTATCATTGATATCTAGCTTATCATTGAGCATAGGTACCATCCCGAGAGTAATAATTCTGTGCCCTTCTGATGGTTGCTTCCCTGCCTCACGGGTCATCCCCGTGGTCTCGGTATCCATAAAGTAACAATCGAATTTATGTTCATGAATTACTTTTACCCAAGCTAAACTGTGTTTTTGGAAAGAAACTTGGGTTGGTTCTGGAGTTAGCTCTGGGTATTGATAATAAAGTTCAACCTCAAAACGAGTTAGAGGAAACTCACTTTCTTCAAACTTGTTTTGACGCCAGTTTTCAACAATAGCTCGTTTCGCAAGATACTCTTCTTCGTTTTGCGAAAAAGTTACTGGAGGATTTTTAGTATTACCTTGTTGGGGGTCATAGTAGCGTTGATAAATGCTATAATCAAAAGGTAAACTCTCAGGTTCTCCTTGCTCTTGTGGAGCAGTAAAACCAGCTTCTCCACCATAGTTTTGTCCGCCAATCATTGCTCCTGGATCAAAAAACTCTCCACGTCCTTGCAAAGATTGTTGAAACTCTTGTTCAAAAGTAGCTGGAGGAACTAATTCATTCTCTGCAGGATCAAAAACAGGAGGAACTTGGATATCTTGCTCAAAAACTTGTACCTCTTGGTTACTCTGAGTAGAAGTAGCTGGAACTTCTTGAGCTTGACTCTTAGTTGAATCCTGATTGCTTGGAGTTTGACTGCTTGGATTTTGGATACTCGGAGTTTGACTACTTGAAGATTGGTTACTCAAAACTTGACTGGTAGGAGTTGCTACGCGAGTTAACTCATCTTCATCATCTTCTTCATCATCGTCCGGATCAAGATCACTAGCATAAAGATTCGCTGAACTTAAACGTTTACGAGCTTCAAGATCTTCAATTTCACTTATAGAAAAACTAGACGCTCGAGTTGAGGTCTCTGTAGCATTAGTTACTATAGATTCTGAAGTATTATCTTTTGCCGTCATACGTAAAAATTCCTTATGCTTAATCTTTGAGAATCAAACTGCTATTATAGCAAATAAGACAAATTAAAGTGTTAAACAAGATAAAAAAGATATAATAAAAAGTAATTCCATCTTTTACGTTTAAGGACTTTTATGCTTAATCCTATAAAACTCTTTTTACTGTTTATCTTTACTTTGAATAGTAACTTGGTTCTTGCAGAACCCTTAGAAATTTATGGTCTCAATAGTCAAGGCAAGGCTAATGTTTATCTTGGCTGTCTCAATTGCTCTCCCCAAAAAGCTAATTCAATTTGGAATGATCGAGGCAAGTATGGTTTCTATAATTATCTTGGGAAAGCTTCGATTTGGAATCGCATGAGTGCTTACGGAAGTGTTTCTAGTCCTCGCTCCGCTTTTGCTTCCGGTTGTAATCCTCAAGCTCCCGTGGTAATTGGACGTTATACCAAACTCAACTATGGACGCTTTTGTGTTAAAGGAATTCCTGTAGGCAATAATTCTCAAGCTTATCGTAAAGTACTAACGTTTTTACGTGAAAACGAACACAAAATTCGAGGGAAGAGTTTTTCTCAACTTCCAGCAAATCTCCAAAGTTTTATAAAAAAGTTTTCAGAATAAACTTTGAGCTGAACTTTAAAAATTAAATCTAACTGTTTTCATACTTGTTTGTAAACTTTTATCCTACTTGTTTGTAAGCTTTTATCAAGTATCATTAGATCATTTTTTAACCTTATAACCTCAACTAATTTTTTGCATATGCACTTACCTAAATCTATTTACGTTTTCTTCGTAGCTTTAATTACTTGTGGTTTCCTAAGTAGTCTACCAGCTCAAGCTCGTAATAATACGCTTGATGGTCTCGAAGCTATGTATATCTATAGTGATGATGGCAAGAATACTTTTCTTGGCTGCTTAAACTGTTCAACACGAGCTTCCAACTCAATTTTAAATTATGCCTCGGTTTACTATAGCGAAATCAAAACTAATTCGATTTATAATCTACGTGGCAAATATGGTAACCCTAATAGTGAATATTCCGTTACTAATCCTCAAGCTACTAATCCCCCTTTACTCATAGGTAAAGATAGTAAAAAAGTATATGGTAAATTGTCGCTAGGAGAACAAGGCTTTAAAAGTCCAACCACCGCAACTATTTACCAAATTTTACAAAATCAATTAGCTAAACGTAATCTAGATACACCACCAGCAGTTAATTACTAAGAGAGGAACAAAGATTTTAAAACTTCTAATCTCGAGTTTGCTATAATTCTAGTTATTCCTCCCATTCACAAATTTTATCTTTTCTTATAAAAAATTATGAAATTTTATGTTGTTTCTGGTTCAACTCTCGGTACAGCAGAAGTAGCTGCTGAAACTATAGTTGAAGAATTTGCAAAACTCCCACAAGGAGAGCAAGTTGAAGCTCAATTATTACATTCGCCAAGCTTAGAACAAATTCAGGATGCTAGTCACTTAGTAATTGTTTGTAGTACCCATGGAGCTGGTGAATATCCTGATAGCTTTGTTCCTTTTGTTGAAGCTCTCGAAGCAAGTGAGCAACCTTTACCAAACTTAGAGAAACTTCTCCTTATAGGTATAGGTTCAAGTGATTATGACACTTACAATGGAGCAATTAAACAACTAGCTCAAGTCTTTAAGCAAAAGAATCTTCAACCTCTAGTTGAGCCTTTATTAATTGACGTCTCTGAAGACTTTACGCCTGACTTAACCGCTGCTTCTTTATTTACTGCAAATATCGATGAATTTTTTGCTTAGTTTTTGATAAAATAAAGATAGGGACTTAGTTATACTAATTTCCTTAGTTATGGCTTAGCGCTATAACCATAATTTAAGTATCCTATCTTTAAGCCCCCTAAAGTTTTAAACTTTTTGGGGCTTTTTTAGTGCTTTTTAGGGCTTTTTTAATGCCTCTTGCTACTTTTTCTAATTCTTTACCTATCTTGCTACTTACTTCTCTTTCCTTACAACTTCTCCCCCTTTATTTTCTTACTATTTTTCAAACTTCTAAAAAACAAAAGCTTACTCCTCTTAGATAAGATGACAAATTTTATGAGATCCCACACAACTAACTAAGGATTTAGTGAAAAAACTTGGAAAAACTGTTAGTAGGCAACAACAATTTTTATAGTATTTTGCTGATTTTTCAATAATCTTGGAAATTTGTGATAATGTATAAGTATAGATATAGATCATCTCGTTTTATACTCACCTTTATTTACAAATCTAAATCTGAGTTAGTTACTTTTTTTCTCCACCTAATTTTTTAAGTTCTTTAAATCTGACCTCTTAAATTAACCATAAAATAAATTTAAAACATCTCAATTTAAAATTACAAAAAATTTAGAAGCTAGTAAAAAATCTAACTTGCAAAGCGAGTTTTTGCGAAGCGGATACAAAATTATCTCAGCTTTTTTACCTCAAAAAACCTCAGAAAGAATAAGAGCTAAATTCATTTTTACAGGACATTATCCCGAGTTTTAGAAAAATGTCTATTCTTTGATCAAAAAAAGCTCAAATGATTCGATTTTTTCCCCTTGCAATTTGCTTTAATTCTTGGTATTCTTATGTTTTGTCTGGGGAGATCCAAGCTTCTCCTACGCCGACAGGACCGGCAATTCAGATAAAATTTAGGCCAATTTTTATACTATATTTATAAACCAAATTTATGAACTTTTAGGTTTGTAGCTTTCCTAAAACCAAACATAAATTTTTTACAGAATTCATCCACATTTTTTGTGCTTAATTGCCAAAAATGTTCTTACTTAGATCAAGAAAGGATCAAAAAAGATCAAAAAAAGGACAAACGATAATTTTTATTGTGACCGGCTTCTCAGTTTGAGCTTTTGCTCTCCTAAAGCCCTAGCAATTTAAATCACCGCCAACTATACTAGATGATTGAAAACTAACTGTTATTTCTTAACTTTATCTTTATATAGAAACACTATATAAGAACTTTATATAAAGCCATACTACCTCTATCCGCAAATTAATAGTTTAATTAAAGATGAGATCTCATCACTTGCTTTAATGAGATTAGCTTGCATAGAGTTATGAGTTTAAGAATAGTTAGGGGACTTTAACTTTTACCTTTTTTGATTAAGTGAGGAATAAGTATGATTATCGGTTGCCCAAAAGAAATTAAAGTTCAAGAATACCGTGTAGGTTTAACTCCGGATAATGTAAGAGCTTATGTTGAAGCTGGACATACGGTGTATATTGAACATCAAGCAGGTGTGGCCATTGGCTTTACCGATCAAGATTATCTCGATGCAGGGGCAGTTCTCGCTACTAAAGCTGAATTATTTGCACAAGCGCAAATGATTATTAAAGTAAAAGAACCTATTGCCGAAGAATATCATTACTTCAAGCCAAATACTATTTTATATACGTACCTTCATTTAGCAGCTGATCGTGAATTAACAGAAATGTTAGTTGCCAAAAACATTGCTGCTATAGCTTATGAAACCATTAAAACTCCTCAAGGTCTCCCTTGTTTACAACCTATGAGCCAAATTGCAGGGCGTTTAGCTGCTATAGAATCTACTAAATTTAGTCAAATTACTTTTGGCGGACGTGGAGTTCTCTTTAGTGGCGTCCCAGGTACTCCTAAAGGTAAAGTACTGATTTTAGGAGGCGGGGTTGTAGGTTTAAATGCAGCTCAAATTGCTATGGGCATGGGAGCAGATGTAACCATTATGGACGTAGACGCTAATCGTCTTGCCTATATAGATCAAATGTTTGATATGCGTATAAAAACTCTCTTCTCTACGCGCGAAAACATTCTTGCTGAGTTACCTACTGCCGATGCCGTAATCGGAGCAGTTTTAATTCCAGGTGCCAAGGCTCCAAAACTTGTACGTCGTGAAGACTTACAACTCATGAAACCAGGTGCGATTCTTACAGATGTTGCCATAGATCAAGGTGGCTGTTTTGAAACTAGTAAAGCAACTACACACAATGACCCAGTCTACATTGTAGATGGAGTTGTACACTATTGTGTGGCAAATATGCCAGGCTGTGTTGCTCGTACTTCAACTATTGCTCTTACTAACTCTACCTTAAAATATGGTTTAGAGTTAGCCTCTAAAGGCGTAGTCGCAGCTTGTACTCTTGATCCCGCTTTAAAAGCTGGCTTAAACACTTATCAAGGTCATATTACCTTCCCAGGAGTAGCACAAGCCTTTGCTCTCCCTTATGTGGAAGCTGATCAAGCTCTAGCCTCATAAGTTTAAATTATTTACTTTTTTATGAATAATTTACTTTGTGGTTAGGGACTACCGATTGCTCTTAGTAATACTCTTTTTTATTAAGCCCCAAAAAGGTAAGTATTGCTAAAAGCTCAAAGGAGAGTTCACTCTCCAATCATAAATCTCTTTTGCATGACCAAAGGTCAGATACGTGATTGCAAAAGGATTTATGCAACTCTTAGGTACAAATTCGTTCTCTCTAGAGTATCAGAACTCCATTTTATGCAGTCCTGGTACGAGAACCAGTTCTTTAGCAATAAAGAACCTAATTCCTTAAGGAATTTAGATTTGTACCCATCGGTTGAAGGACGCAACAACTTCGGGGCTTAAGTCCTTGTAATCTACTGTATCTGGCCTATAGTAGATAACCAAAGCTACAAGGGTGAAGTTGGATAGGCTTGCCTATCATGCGTCCTTTTTTCTTCCGATCCGCTACTTTAGCTGTATGGTTTTGGATAACTAAATAAGGGATAATGTAGGGAAAACGTTATTCTGGCTTTAGTTATCAGAAAATTATTATCACAGGTTCAGCACATACATTGTGGATAATTTTTTTCTCTTAATCGGCGGACTATACAGCTAAAGATTTTTTCTTCCCAATCTCCTTTCCAAAGTAAATTATTCTTGTCGTACAAAAAGACAAGTTATCTCTGGCTACCCCTCTGTAGCCCAAATCAATAATCAATTTCAAAACTTCAATCTAAAAATCTTAGACTTTTTCAAGCAAAAGCTCACTATTCTTTAGCAACACGCTTAGGTAATTTCTTTTTGAGATAAAATCTTGCTCTTAACCTATTTTAGGTTTTACCTAAATGTACTTCTCTTTAGGTTAAGGGATTTTATGTCTACTTCTTGCGGAATTTTTCTTTCGCTTTACTTTTTTAAGATTATTTTCCATGATTTTACTAGTAAAATCACTTTAAAAGCTATTATTCCCCTCAGCTTTTTATATAATATAAGGCGATTTTTTAAAATTTTCCTTAAAGAAATCAAAGTTGTTATTTTTAGCAATCCTTATCTCAAAGAAAAATTAAATATTTACTTGTGTTTTTTTACGTTATAAAACACTCTACTGGAGTTCTATATGGCAAATGAAAGACAAACATGGTCAAGTAGAGTTACTTATATTTTGACCGTGGCAGGAGCTACCATTGGCTTTGGAGCAACCTGGCGCTTTCCTTACTTAGTGGGACAAAACGGAGGAGGAGCTTATGTGCTACTTTTCTGTATTTGTATGTTAGTTATCGGGATTCCGATGATTCTTGTTGAAAATGTAATTGGTCGTCGTCGCCAAGTTAACTCAGTTGACGCCTTTGGTGGTACTGCCAATGGCAAAAAGATCTCTCCTTGGTGGAAAATTGTAGCCTACATGGGACTGGCAGGATGTTTTGGGATTATCGCCTACTACATGGTAATTGGTGGCTGGGTCTTTAGTTACATTTTTGATATTATTCGTGGAGCCTTACCTATAGGACAAGAGGTAACTGGAGAGTTCACCAGTCAATTCTATGACCAAGCAATTGCTGGATCTCCGTATATGATTACCCTCTATACGGCATTATTTGTAGCCATTAACTGGTTTATCCTCTCAAAAGGGATTATCGATGGTATTGAGCGAAGTGTAAGATTCTTAATGCCTCTGCTCTTCCTCTTCCTCTTAATTATGGTAATTCGTAATCTAAGTTTACCAGGTTCAATGGAAGGGGTAATCTTCTACTTAAAACCAGATTTTAGTAAAATTACGCCACAGCTCTTTATCTTTGTTTTAGGGCAAGTATTCTTTGCTTTAAGTCTAGGCTTTGGGGTATTAATTACTTTAAGTTCTTACCTCTCAAAAGAAGAGGATCTCGTAAAAACCTCTATTATTACTGCAGTTATTAATACCTTAATTGCTGTAATGGCAGGCTTTATGATCTTCCCTGGACTTTTCTCTTTTGGTTTAGCTCCGGATTCAGGTCCATCGCTTGTATTTAAAACTCTACCAATTGTCTTTAGTAAAATGGCTTTTGGTGCAGTATTTGCGGTAATCTTCTTTACTCTACTTTTAGTAGCAGCTTTAACTACTTCAGTAACTCTATATGAAGTATTAATTACCGCTCTCCAAGAAAAAACTCGCTTAAATCGTCAAGCTTCAATTGCTGTAGTTTTAGTGGGAACTTTTATTCTTGGTAATATTCCTTCAACTTTTGATGATAATATTTTTAATTGGTTTGATTTTACCTCTGGAAATATTCTCTTTGTACTTACGGCTCTTGGCACTTGTATCTTTACTGGCTTTTGCTTAAAAGACGAAGCAAAAAAAGAGTTATCTTACTGTGCCGGACCAACTACAGTAAATATTTGGTTTAACTATGTAAAATATGTGTTACCAATTATTATTTTAGTAGTCTTTTTCTACGGCTTAATTTATTAAGAATAAATTAAATCACCGATAAAATAACAATACCAATAAAGGATGTAGCAAGTGCTACATCCTTTATTGGT
>NZ_NRJF01000133.1 GCF_003585965.1 Psittacicella gerlachiana
AAGTTATTTCTTTATTATTGTTATACTTAAAATGTAAGCCTAAACTTACCAAGAAAAACATTTGTTCCATAAATTATGATTTAGACTATGAAAAAAACTCTACTCTCTCTATTACTTGCTTCTGTTGCAACTACAGCTTTCTCGGCTACAGTTTATCAAAGTGACAACGCTAAATTAACTTTTGGTGGTGAAGTTCGAGCTCACATTAATTTCTATAATCCTGAAAATAAAGTTGATGGCACTTTAAGTAGCGAAAGAAATGGTCGCTACCATCAAGTTCGTACCCGTGTTTGGTTAGCAGGTGAAATTAATGATGGTCAAGGCTTAAAATTTGGTTTCTTCGTTCGTGGTAACCACTCTTGGGTATATAATTACAAAAAAGAAACTACATACACTTCAGGCGTTAAAAGTGTAAGTGAGTCTAGAAGTCACTCTCGTAAAGGTTTCGAACTAAATAATGCTAATGCTTACTTAAGCTATAACAACTTTGGTGAAGTTCGTTACGGTAAATTCGCAGTTTTATCTGATCGCAAATTTGGCGATGATACTTGGGTTCTCTCAAATAAGGATAAAGATTACAACCATTTAGGATTTACAGCTTCAACTGCAGCTACTTCATTTGATAGCTCATTCCAATATACTAATAAAGTAGGCAAAGTTAGTTTTGGTGCTTCATGGGGTAAAACTAATACTACCTCAACAACAAGATTACAACAAACAGCAGCTTTAGTAGCTTATAACTTCACAGATAGCTCAAAATTACAAGCAATCTACTATAATACAGATACTAAAACTCGTGGTGGTGTTGTAGGAACAACAAGTGCTTTAGATACTTTTGATTTAGCTTGGTATCAAAGTTTTGATAATGGTTTAGAGTATGGCACTGCATTTACATATGAACACTCTAAAAACTATGTAAGCAGTAGCTCTACTTACAACAATGGAGATGCTTGGTCATTAGCAGCAAAAGTAAGCTATACTTTAAATCAATACTTTGCTCCTTACACAGGTATTTCTTATGTACATGCTAGTCATAAGTATGCAAATAAAGCTAATACAACTAAAGCACATGCTGTACACTTCTATTTAGGTGCAAGCTCAACATTAGTTAAATATAACAGTGTTAACTTAGTTGTATTCTTAGAAGGTAGTTATGTTAAAGGAACTAAAGATGTAACTACAGTTTCTAGTGGTACTACAACAAAAGTTCAAAATGACATCACAGCAACAGCTGTTGCAACAGGTCTACGTGTTAGATTCTAATTTTTCATATGTTACTTTCTTGGATCTTCATTCTTTTTAAAGGATGGAGATCCTTATTCTTAGAGTAAAATTATTAAATTTTTTGAAAAAACACCAAAATTTATATACTTTTAATTGTAATCACTGGTAAAATAGTATTAGTTAAGATATCTTCGTAGCAATTTTATTTTAGTGTTATGATTTCGTTTCAGAAAATCAAGCAAGCGATGGGACAAAATAATGTCATTCCCAGTGAGGATGAAACAAAACTTTATGTTTGGACTCGTCTTGCAAAAGAAATATGCGATATAATTCCCGATGCCATAGTGCATCATAATCCCGATGCTTCAACATCTAATAGTCAAAACTCAATTGTAGAAGTAGATTGGACTTTTGACAATGCGCAAAAGTTGGCAAGTATTAATGCTACTACATTGAGTCCTATTGTTAGAAAATCTGATTACGATTGGCCAGGAGAATTAACCCCATTTGAGCATCAGTATAAAATTTCTGCGTTTTTATCTGTACATAAATCATGCTTCTGTTTAGCAGACATGGGGACAGGTAAAACTTTAGCTACTTTACATGCTATAAACTACTTATATAAAATAAAGCAAATTAAAAAAGTGCTAATTGTTTGCCCTCTTTCCGTTATGCGAGACGCTTGGCAAAGTACATTACAAAGTATGGATTGTGGTTTAACATCACAAATTCTATATGCAAATACTAAGAAAAAACGTATTGAATTAGTTACTGAAACCGATGCCCAAATTCATATTATTAATCCTGATGGCGTTGAAGTAATTCAGTCTCAACTACTCGAACAAAATTACGATCTAATTGTTATCGATGAGTTAACAACTTATAAGACTCATACTACAGCTCGTTGGAAAAATCTACAAAAAATCACTAAAAAGGCTTCATTTGTTTGGGGAATAACCGGTACTCCTGTACCTAATAGCCCATTAGAAGCTTATGGTCAGATTCTAATGGTTGCTCCACAAAATCTAACCGGCATCACTTATTCTCACTTTAAAGGAATCATGAATTTAAATTTAAATTTACGATTTTTAAATTCAGCTTCAGATAATATCGAAGATTTCAAAAGTGTAGAAATGTCTTTAGATCTTGTATACAGTTATTTCAATCCAGCAATCCGTATTAAAAAAGAAGATTGCTTAGATCTACCAGATTTAGTAACAACATATTCAAAATGCGAGTTATCTAACGAACAAAAACACATGATTAAACAATTACGTGAATATGAATTCGTTAGATTAAAGAATGGAGCTAATATAGCTCCCGCTAATGGTGCTGCAATTGTTGGAAAAATTATTCAAGCTTGTTGCGGTGCGGTATATGATAATAGCAAAGAAATAATAACTCTTGATAATAAATCTAGAGTACAAGAAGCTATCCGCTTAATTGAAATAGCAAGATCAGAGAGAACTGAATTTAATAAGGGTAAAACTTTAGTATTTGTTCCTTATAAAAGTACACTTGATCTATTATATGATGAGTTAGCTACTAAGTTTAAAGTCGCTAAAATTAATTCAGATGTAAGAGAAAAAGAAAGAGCCGAAATTTTTCATAAATTACAAAATACAGATGATTTAGATGTACTTTTAGCTATTCCTACAACCATGTCCCATGGGATTACTGCGACAAGTGCAAGTTTAATTATTTGGTTTGCACCTATCCATAGTTGTGAAACTTATATTCAAGCATGTAACCGAATTAATCGTGCAGGGCAAACTCAAAAAATGACCATTGCCCATCTTTACGGTCATGACATTGAATATAAAATTTACAAATCCTTGGAAGCAAAACAGTTTAACTTAAAAGAATTATTAAATCTTTATAATGAGTTCTTAAAAGGTGAATAAATGGTAAGACTTTAGGTCTTACCTTTTTTAATATCCTAGATCTTCAAATACTACTAAAAATCATACTTATCTATGTAGATTCTAAAAATAAAATACATTAACTAATTGATAAATATGAATAACTTTATAGATTAAAACTATTTATATAAATTTCATCTATGATATAATAAGCAATGATTGTATTCTGTTATAGGATTTCTAGGTTCAATTTTGAAATCCGAAAAATTTTACTTTACTTTAATCAGTTTTGTAAAATTAAAATAACATATAAAGATTTAGAGGTCTTACATGAAAAAAACAGCTGCAGCTCTATTAGCTTTAACAGCTACTTCAGTAGCATTTGCTGCTCCATCAGCAAATAGTTTCTACGTTACTGGTAAAGTTGGTTATACAAACTACCACAATGACGTACAATTAAACACAAAATCAAACGACAATGCTTACCGTGATGGTGACGGTGTTGCTTACGGTTTATTCTTAGGTTACCGTTTAAACAACCACGTTGCATTTGAATTAGGTTGGCAAAAACCTCACAATAACAACTACAACTACAATGATACAACTACTTTCACTCACAAATCTAACGTTTTAGATTTAGGTGTGAAATTCAACCAATTCATCGGTTCTAAAGTTAACGTATTCGCTGGTTTAGGTGCTGGTGTATTCTTTAACAAAGTTGTAACTGCTAGCGATGTAGTTTCAGAAAAAACTCAAGTAGCTCCTTACGCTTCAGCTGGTTTAGAGTACTACTTCGTAGACTCATTCGCAGTGGGTGTTGAGTATAAAGCTTACTTCAGAACTTTCAACGATTCTAAAGTAAACGCTGCTTCAGGTAGCTACGCTGTAACATTAGCTGATTCTGTTAACAACAACAGCAACAGATACAGACCAGATGTTCACTTAGTACAAGCTACTGCAACTTACGTATTTGGTCAATCTAAACCAGTTGAAGTTGCTCCAGTTGTAACTACTGAAAAATTTGAATTAAAATCTGACGTATTATTTGCTCTAAACTCAGATAAATTAGGTCCTAACGCTGCTGAATCATTCAAAGATGTATTAGCTCGTTACAACAACCCTAATGCAACTGTAAGCTCAGTTGAAGTAGTTGGTCACGCTGACCGTACTGGTTCTGCTGCTTACAACTTAAAACTATCTGAGCGTCGTGCACAAACTGTTGCTAACTACTTAGTAGAAAACGGTGTTGATCAATCATTATTAACTGTTAAAGGTGTTGGTTCTGCAGAACCTGTAACTAACGGTTGTTATGATGTTAAAGGTCGTAAAGCACTTGCTGCATGTTTAGCACCAGATCGTCGTGTTGATGTATATGTAACAGGTACTAAAGAATCTAAATAATTCTTTTACCTTGAAAGAGACCCATTGAGGTCTCTTTCTTCATTTAAATTAAGTCCAAAGATAAAATCTTTGGACTTAATTTTTTTCTAAAATTTTGTTTTAAAAGAGTTATTTTGCACTTGGGCTTTTTTCTGTAGCTAATCCTTTATTGTCTCCGCCTACAACTTCATCAGGAACTTCATTTTTAACAGTTTCAAGTTTTCGATTAAATAAGTAACAAGCAAACTCTTGCTCTCTAGGAGTAGCATTGATTAATCGTCCTTGTAGTTGTCTAAAAATACTGTTAAATTCATTACGAGAGCTATTTGAAACACTATCAGAAACTTCTTTTAAATTATTATCAAAAACTTTCTTCATGTTTGTCGCAAACAAAGCACAATTTGGATGCTGTTTATACTTTGTGACAAAGTTATTAAATTCTTGATCACTAATATCAGTTAGGGTATATTCTAAATTTCCATTATAGTAACTAATCTTTGTAGTCTCAGCATTAACTGAAGATAGATTAGGAA
>NZ_NRJF01000134.1 GCF_003585965.1 Psittacicella gerlachiana
TCTCTAAGGTTTTACTGTCAGGAATAAGTATATATAATTGCTTTAAATCCTCTGTATTAATCCTTTGAAATCTTGTTCCATGTGAAAGGTACGATTTCTTAAATTCAAACCAAGGATCTAGAATATAAGAAGCAAGATATTCAAAACTACTTTCAGTACATTGAAAACCAAACATTCCATCTGAAAGAATTGAATTTTCTATGACATCTATCATTGCTTGATTTAGAAATAAATACTTTTTACTATCTTTTAAAATGCTAAACCATACAGAGTTTTGAGTAGGTTTCATATTGGCCATAGAATATTTTTTAATATCTGAAAATAATATCTGTTCGCCTAAATCAACAATACTACATCCTTGAACTGATTTTGTAGGATAAAATGTTTTCTTTTCAAATGGTCGTACACCTGATTTTATGATTGAACATAGTTGATTAGTTTTTAAATTTTCTACTTTCCAACCTTTAGGAATTTCTCTTTCTAACAATTCATTCCATTCTAATTTTCCACCTGAGCTTTTATATGGTTTATCATTTTCATTTGGAAATTCCAGCTGATTAAACCACATGTTATAAATGAGCTTAATTTGATTAAGTAAATTATCGTTTAGCTTCATATTATTTTCAATTAAAAGCTCGATATTTCTTAAAACTTGAAGAGATTTGCCACCTTGATAAAAATCTTCAGGAAGATACAATTTCATATCATTAACATGACTATCATTAATTTCATCAAATGTAGTCCCTGAACCTACTAAATTTAATTGAGGTAAATTAAATTCAACTACATATTTAAATAAAACATTAGGGATAAACTTAGAATTAATTCCAATAAATCCATAACTCAAAGCAGATTTAACATGAGTCAAATTGATAAACCCAATAGTTCCTCTAGATGAAATTATTATTGTATCTTTTTCTACTATTCTTGTTGAATGCTTTGTATATCTGCTAATAGGTGCTGTATATAAATATCCTAAAGCTTTATATCCTCTAATATAAGGATAACCCTCACCATCATAGTTGATTTGATTTAGCTTAACTTTATAACCTTTTATTGTACTAGCTACTTCAGATAGTTTAACAACATTAGCTTTACTTGTCATACTTGATTATTTAAATTTTACATTGTTTAAGAATTTAATAATTTCATTTCTATATTCTGAATTTTGTTT
>NZ_NRJF01000135.1 GCF_003585965.1 Psittacicella gerlachiana
TCAAGATATTAGTGGCTGGAACGTATCAAATGTAAAAGATATGTCATTCATGTTCAAAGGCACTAACTTTAATCAAGATATTAGTAATTGGGATGTATCTAATGTAACTAATATGGTAGGTATGTTTGCTGGTGATAGTAAATTTAATCAAGATATTAGTAATTGGAATGTATCTAATGTAACTAATATGGCTAGTATCTTTATGTACGCTAGCAAATTCAATCAAGATATTAGCAATTGGAATGTATCTAATGTAACTAATATGATGGCTATGTTTTTCAGTGCTAAAGAATTTAATCAAGACTTGAGTAAATGGAATGTATCAAATGTTACAGATATGTCTGCAATGTTTTACCAGGCTGAAAAATTTAATAGTGATCTAAGTAATTGGGACGTTCAAAAAGTTACAAATATGAAAGGAATGTTTAACGAAGCCAAAAACTTTAATAGTAATTTAAAAGACTGGGATGTTTCTAATGTAACTGATATGTCATTTATGTTTAATGGAGTAGAAAAATTTAATAGTGACTTGAGTCAATGGAATGTAGCTAATGTTATTAATATGAATGCGATGTTCCAAATGGTAAAAAACTTTAACAGCGATTTAAGTAGTTGGAATGTTTCTAATGTTACTGATATGTCATTTATGTTTAATGAAGCTGATAAATTTAATAGTGATCTGAGCAACTGGGATGTTTCTAACGTTACAAACATGTCGTATATGTTTAGTGGAGCAAAGAAATTTAATAGTGATCTGAGCAACTGGGATGTTTCTAACGTTACAAACATGTCGTATATGTTTAGTGAGGCTGAAGGATTTAATAGCGACTTGAGTCGATGGAATGTAGCTAAGGTTACCAATATGAAAGCAATGTTCCAAAAGGCAAGAAACCTCAACAGTAATTTAAGTAATTGGAATGTATCTCATGTTACCGATATGAGCTTTATGTTTGCAGGAGCTGAAAAATTTAATAGTGATTTAAGCAGATGGGACGTATCCAACGTTACAAATATGCAAGCTATGTTTGGAAGAGCTACAAACTTCAATAGCAACTTAAGTCGCTGGAATGTCTCAAAAGTTACAAATATGAAACATATGTTTGCATATGCTTATAAATTCAACAGTAATCTAAGATCTTGGAATGTCTCTAAAGTTACAGACCATCAAAATATGTTCTTAGGAGCAAGAAACTTCAACAACAACTATAGACCAAGATTTAGATAAAAATCCTTATAAAAAATCTTCAAGTACTTCTTAACTTTTTAAGGAGTACTTTATTTTAAATAATTATTTAATTTTCTCATTTCTCCAACAATCTATATCCATAACATAACTGATATAATAATTTTAAATAAAATGCTTAAATCAGTGGATCAATCTGCCTTTGAATAGGTTAGTTATGATTTATACTTTTTTCATATTATTACTTAACCTTTACTTCTTTATACATGTTATCTACGAGTTAATGTACATAAATTTAGCTCAAAATCTCAACTTAAATATATCCATATGAAAAAGAAAAATCTCATTATCAGCTTAGGTGTTTTAGTTTCGGCTCTAGCTCTAGGTGCGGGAGCATATTATAGTTATAGTTTAAGAGATACTGGTGCAAATCCAGCTTATAACTACAAATACAAACTTACAGATGTAACTTTTGAGCAACTTCCTGATGAAATTAAAGAACAAAGAATAGATCCAACCCAAGTAAGACTTACTTTTACCACCACAGCTCGCTTAAAAGAAT
>NZ_NRJF01000136.1 GCF_003585965.1 Psittacicella gerlachiana
TCTAATCTCTAATCTCTAACATATTTTTTACTTATTTTTAACCAACTGCTAACTTATTTTCAATTTATTTTGTTATTTTCCAAAAACAGTTTAAAATATCTCTCAGACTCAACTTAAAATATGAAAAAAATATGAATGGTAAAGCAAAAATAATTAGTTTTATGTTAGTTGCTGGATTGAGTGTGGGTGCAGGTGCTTTAACAAGTTACCTCTTAAAAAACCAAGACCTTGATCTCCTTTCATACTACAAGTATCGTTATAAAGATATTAGTTATGAGCAACTACCGTCTCAACTAAAAACTCAACCTTTAAATTCGGCAGAAGTTAGAATCACCTTTACAGATGGGAAAAAACTAAAACTATTTCTCGATCGATATATTGCAGAGTTTAATAATCCCCAGCAAGCTCTTGACTTAGGATTTCTCTATTTCCCACAGCTTGATAACCTCGACTTTATGTTCGCAGGGGATTATGAGTTTAATCAAGATGTTCTGCAGTGTAAAACCCCCGAGCAATTACGTTCACTAAATATAGATTTTACGAGCTTAGATTTAAGTCACGTACAATCTCTCCAAGGAACTTTTGCTTGTACTAGTTTTAACAATGATCTCGCAAATTTAAACGTAGCTAATGTTAAAAATTTTAATTGGTTATTTGCAGGGGCAAAAGACTTTAATCAAGACCTCTCTACTTGGAATGTAGCTAATGCTACGAGCATGCGAGGAATCTTTAGTCATGCTCAAAAATTTAATGCAGATCTAAGTACATGGAATCTTAGTCAGGTAACTGATACTAGCTACATGTTCTATCAAGCACAAAGTTTTAATCGAGATCTAAGCACTTGGCAACTAGGTAAAGTCACTAACATGCAAAGCATGTTCGCCTATGCAAAAAACTTTAATGGCGATCTCAGCAATTGGGATGTTTCCCAAGTAACTAACATGCAGTCCATGTTTGCTTATGCTCAAAACTTTAATAGCCCGCTAAACTCTTGGGATGTGTCTAATGTCACTAACATGGCAAAAATGTTCTTGCATGCTCAAAGCTTTAATCAGGATTTATACAGCTGGAAAGTCAATCGCGTTACCGACATGCAACAAATGTTTGCAGGAGCAACTAGATTTAATGGCAACATCAGTCTATGGTATCCAGCTCAAGTAACGAATATGTCGGGGATGTTCCAACAAGCGAGTACTTTTAATCAAGATCTTAGCAATTGGACTACCACAAATGTCACTAACATGGAATCCATGTTCGCACAAGCGACTAATTTTAATGCCGATCTCAGTAGCTGGGATGTCTTTAAAGTTACCAACATGGCACATATGTTTGATCAAGCAACTAATTTCCAAAGTGACTTAAGCAAGTGGAATACCTACAATGTTACTGACATGCAATATATGTTTACCCAAGCAAGCAACTTTACCAGTGATCTTAGTGCTTGGGAAGTCGGTAATGTTACCAATATGAGCTATATGTTTGCTCAAGCAAGTAACTTTAATAGTAATCTTGATAACTGGAATACCGGTAAGGTTACGGATATGCAATCCATGTTCCTTAAAGCGAGTAAGTTCAATAGTAACTTAAGCAAATGGGATGTGAGCCAAGTTACCAATATGTCTCGCATGTTTGGTGATGCAAGTCGTTTTAATGGGAATCTGAGCCAATGGGATGTTTCTCAAGTAACTGATATGCACTTTATGTTTGCCAAAGCGACAAACTTTACTAGTGATCTGAGCAAATGGGATGTAAGTCAAGTTACCAATATGTCAGGTATGTTCTCAGTTACAAACCGCTTTACCAGCGACTTAAGTAAATGGGATGTAAGCAAGGTTACAGATATGAGTCATATGTTTGCTCAAGCAGACAACTTTAATAGTGACCTCAGCAAATGGGATGTTTCACAAGTAACCAATATGACTTCAATGTTCCAATTTGCGAGCAAATTTAATAGTGATCTAAGCAACTGGAATGTATCTAAGGTTACCAATATGTTTGCCATGTTTGCAAGTGCTAAACTCTTTACCAGCGATTTAAGTAAATGGGACGTAAGCCAAGTTACCAATATGGCAGGGATGTTTAGACAAGCGAGCAATTTTAATAGTAACTTAAGCAAGTGGCAAGTAGGTAAAGTAACACAAATGCAACATATGTTTGCGCAAGCAACAAAATTTACGAGCGATCTGAGCAACTGGAATGTCTCTCAAGTAACCAATATGGAGGCTATGTTTGCTCAAGCGAGTAACTTTACTAGTGATCTAAGTAACTGGGATGTACGTCAAGTGACCAACATGAAGCTCATGTTTAGTCAAGCTACAAAATTTAATAGTGATCTGAGCAAGTGGAATGTTTCAAATGTAACCGATATGCAAGGTATGTTTGCTCGAGCCCAAAACTTTGAGAGTAACTTAAGTAGCTGGAATGTAAGTAAAGTAACTGATATGAAATACATGTTCGCTTCTGCAAGTAAATTTAACAGCGACCTTAGCAACTGGAATGTTGCCCGAGTTACTGATCACCAAGATATGTTTACTGGAGCAACTAAATTCAAAAAAGAATTTACTCCTCGTTTTAGGGATTAAGAAAGAACTTCATAACTCCTTGATAAAACACCTTGATCTAACTTTGTATCTCACAAGTACAGATCATAAGTAAATAAAAGTAAACAAATATATCAAAACAACCAAATAAACAAAAACGAGTGCAAGATTTTTGCACTCGTTTTTATTTATTTTTTACTTGTTACTTGTAAAAAGTTTAGCTTAATTGAATTTGAGTAGTTTGCTTAACTCCTTAACTTATTAGCTCAACTCCTCTAACCTTTGAGTAAATCCTGTTATGAATAAAACCTTTGGTCATTTAAATATCTCATTGATTCCATATCTAGGTTATTCGCTATTTAACTTATTCAAAAAGTTACTAAACTCTCTTAAACTATGCTTTAACAGAATATCATTAGTAAAGTAAAGTTTATTTGTATTCAGCTAAAAATTTAACTACTTCTGGCGTACGGTGATCAAAAAATAGACTTGTATTAGTATCTAGCTCTTTAATTTGTGCCATTTGCTCCTCAGTTAAACTAAAATCAAATACATTAAAATTCTCTTGAATACGAGAAGGTGTTACTGATTTAGGAATTACAACTACGCCACGTTGCAATAACCATCTTAAGATTACTTGAGCTACAGATTTGTTATGTGCTTTTGCGATCTGCTCTAATACCGGATTAGTAAAAATATGATTACGACCTTCGGCAAAACTTGCCCAAGATTCAGTAACTATGTCATTTTCTTCTAAAAACTGTTTTACTTCTTCACGTTGAAAAAATGGATGCATCTCTATTTGATTTACTGCAGGTTTTACTTTATTAAAGAGCATAAGATTCATTACTTGATCCGGAGCAAAATTACTAATCCCTAGAGCTTTTACTTTACCTTCAGCATAGAGTTTTTCTAAATCACGCCAAGCTCCAAATACATCTCCTACTGGCTGATGAATTAAATAAAGATCTATGTAGTCAACGCCAAGTTTTCTTGCCGATTCCGTAAAAGCTTGATAAGCTTGCCCCTCTTTAGCATCAGAAATCCAAAGTTTAGTGGTAATAAAGATTTCTTCACGAGGAATGCCACTACGTTTAATAGCTCTACCCACCGCTTCTTCATTATAGTAAGCTTGAGCCGTATCAATTAAGCGATAACCAGCTTGGAGAGCTTCAAGTACTGCTTGTTCACATTGTTCAGGATCAGTAATTTGAAATACCCCAAAACCAAGTTGTGGCATTTTTACGCCGTTATTTAAAGTTACATAGGGATAATTATTAGTAGTCATAATTTGTTCCTTGTTATTTATTGTTTGCTATGAGTACATTATAGACAAATAAAGCTCAAGGATAAATTAGCTTTTGCTAAAAGGACTTTACAAAAAAATTCAACAATTAACTCTTGAAAATCCAAATTAAAACCAACTACCACTGAAATAAAGAAAACAAAATAACAAAAACAAAAAAGTAGTTCTCCAATAACCATCATTTAGATTCTACTCAGCAATTACGAATACTTATCTATCACCAAAAAAATCTTCAAGTAAATTCCAACTTTTGCAACTACTCAGATAAATACCTTAAGCCAAATAAATCCCAAATAAAAAGTAAAATCAAAAAGAAAAAAGGCATGGAATTTCTTCCATACCCCATTCACTATTAAGGATACAATGTTAAATCTTTAGTATATAAACTATCAAATAAAATTTAAAATTACTACTTGATGTCCCCTTATCATACGCCAAAGAATTATTAACACCAAATAAAAAGTTCTAAAATGCTACACCTATCACACTTATAAACTCATAAATGATCATGAGAGATCAGCAAAGATAATTTTGGGTCCAACCCACAAAACAAAAAAAGATCTTGGGCTTATAAACCCAAGATCTTACACATTGAGAATAATTTGCTTAATTACGCTTTTTCAAATCAGTATTTATTCCTAAATTAGGGGGAGAAGAAATAACTACTGATAAGCACTAGATAGTGTTTCTATCTAATTCAATAAAAAAACACTGCAATGTATGCAGTGCATTTTCTTAATAAAGTGGCGGTCTGGACGG
>NZ_NRJF01000137.1 GCF_003585965.1 Psittacicella gerlachiana
GAGTATAATGAACCAATCTACAAAAATAATTATCTAAAAAAAGAGGATACTTTTAATAAGTAACCTCTATAGATATATGTTTAAATGTGAAAAATTCAAGTTTTCTCGGTACTTAGAAAGTAAAGAAGTTACTTAAGGTTAAGAATAACCAATAGTAACTTAAAAACATAAATGATGGCTGTAAACTATCAAGTCTATCTAGAACTCCACCATGACCTGGGATAATATTTGATGAATCTTTTATTCCCGCTCTGCGTTTTAAGAAAGATTCAACTAAATCTCCATGTACCGCAAATAACACCGTAATTAAACTTAGCATAAAGAATGCAATCATTCTTTTACTGGTCATCATGTAGTCATTTAACGAAGTAAAGTTTACAAAGATGATTGCACATATTAAGGCACAGAATATCCCACCTAAAAACCCTTCTATCGTTTTATTTGGTGAAATAATTGCATTTAACTTAGTTTTACCAAAAGCTCGACCAAAGAAATATGCTCCACTATCACAACAAGCAATAAGAGCAAAAATGTAGATCATTAAAATTGGAGAATTATCTACGTTAAACGCTTGAGTAGCTCCATCAAAATATCTAACCGCAAAAATACTTGCAAAGAATGCCCCATTGCTTAAAGCAGCAAAGATTGCAACTAAACGTGGGTGCATTATTTTAAGTAAAGTATCAGTACGACGATAAATGATCAATGAAAATAACCACATAAAAGTAGCATAAAACATTAAAGTTTCATAACTATTTATAAGTAAAGTGTTATAGCTCGCAAACTTATCTGTTCCGATACTTAACCAAGTAATTAAAGCTGGTAAAAATGGATACAAAGTTGCAACTATGATTACGGTTAAATAAAGCCAACGCCACTTTTTATTCGGTTCTAAATTATTATCGCAATATATAAGCTTTGAATATTCCCAAATAGAAATACCAGCTATTATTAAAAACGCAGCAAAAAATACTGGAAAGGGTGCAACAAAAATTAATAAAAGTAGACCTATAATTAAAGCTACACCAGAAATAATTCTTTGTTTCATCTTAAACTCCACCAAAGCGGCGTACTCGTTTAGAAAAAATATCTATTGCTCGATCAAATACTTTAGCATCAAATTCAGGCCAATATTCTTCTAAAAAGACAAATTCACTATAAGCAGCTTGCCATAAAAAGAAATTACTAATTCTTTGTTCATTAGAAGTACGAATAACCAAATCAATTGGATCTTGATCTGTTACCGAAAGATTTTCTTCAATTAAATTAACTAAAAAACCTTCCTGAGCATACCTACGTTTTAGTTCTTCTATTTTAGTCAGTAAATCTTGCGTGCTATCTAAGCTCTCTTTTAATTCATCTAAGGCATTAGAGACAACTTTTGCCGTAGCATTAGTAAGATCCCATCTACCACTATAGTTTATGGCTATGTTTAGTTTTAAACCTGTGTTTTCTTTAGTTTTTTCTACTAAATCATGCAACTTATGTTGCATATCCAATGAAAAACCTGCCAAATCACCGATTGGGGTAAACTTAATATTATTTTTTATTAAGAACTTTTGGTTATTTTTTAACACTCTTATAAAAAGCTTCATAAGGTGTTCAACCTCTTCTTTTGGTCGTTTCCAATTTTCTTTGGAAAAAGCATAAAGAGATAGAGATTTAATTCCCCGTTCTACAGCATGTTCAATAGTCTTTCTAACGGCTAATGCTCCTGCATTATGTCCACTTTTTCGACTTTTATTGTTTTCTTTTGCCCACCTACGACTACCATCCATAATAATGGCTATATGCTTAGGCAAATTAGAATTTTCTACGTGCATGTAATTAAGATAAGGTTTCTATTAAATTTTGACAAACGATTCGTGCTTGAGCATCAATCTCTTTAATTTTAGCAAAATCAAAGTATGCTTGTTCAAAATTCATTGCTAACATTTTTTCTAATGTTAACTTATTAAATTTATAAATATCTAAGTACTTAATTTGTTTATTTAAAAAGGCTGCAACTGTAACTTCATTAGCTGCATTTAAAATACAGGTGTAAGTAAATCCTAATTTATATGCTTCTATTGCTAACTGAAAATTAGGATATCTTTCAAAATCTACCTCAAAAAACGTTAATCCTTGTAGGGTAAATAAATTTAAAGACTCGACCGAAGAAACATTTCTTTCAGGATAATTTATCGCATATGCAATTGGAACTTTCATATCTGTTGGTCCCATTTGCACTAAAATAGATTTATCTAAATATTCAACTCCCGAATGTACGATTGATTGAGGATGAATAATAGTTTTAATCTTATCAGGATCACAATTAAAGAGTACACAGGCTTCAATAAATTCTAACCCTTTATTCATTAAAGTAGATGAATCTATCGTAATTTTTGCCCCCATTGCCCAGTTAGGATGTTTTAAAGCTTGCTCAGGGGATATTTGTGTAAAATCTTTTAGATCTAGATGTAAAAATGGTCCACCAGAAGCTGTTAAAATTAACTTACTAACTCCTACTTGTTCTAGATCACATGCACAGATATTATCTTGAATTTCTTTTGGTAAACATTGAAAAATTGCATTATGCTCTGAATCAACTGGGATAAGCTTAGCTTTAGGATTATTTAATAAAGCTTGTTTAATTAAATGTCCGCCTACCACTAAACTCTCTTTATTGGCAAGCAGGAGAGTTTTTCCTGAATTTAAAGCAGTAAGTGAAGTTTCAAGACCGGCAAAGCCAACAATCGCTCCCACAACAACATCAAAATAATTCGAAGCAATTAATTTATTAATATTTTCTGAACCACAAATAATGCAAGTGTTTGTAAACTCTTGTTCACTTAAAGTTGCTTTTAATTTTTCGGTAAAAACACTTTCATAGCTTTGATCAAATAAACCACAATATTTAGGTTTAAACTCTTTAACTTGCTCTACAAGTTTATCTACACTTGAATTAGCAAATAATCCCGATATAGAATGATTATATGCTTGTAAATTATTAGCTTGCTGATAAGCGAGAACTTTTAAAGTGGATGTTCCAATCGATCCTGTAGAACCAAGGATTAATACTTTTCTTTGCATAAATTATTACAAATAAAAAACTAGTTGCAAAATTACTTTCACAACTAGCTTTATAAAAAATCATTTTTAGATTAAAAATCCATTAATTCTTTTTCTTTAGCTGCGCAACGCTCATCTAAAAGCTTAACGCTAGCGTCAGTAATTTTTGTAATTTGCTCTTCAGCACGTCTTTGATCATCTTCTGATATTTCTTTATTTTTTAATAAAGCTTTGATCTTATCATTAGCATCACGACGAACATTACGTACCGCAACACGAGCTTTCTCGGTTTCAGCACGTACAACTTTAGTTAATTCCTTACGTCTTTCTTCGGTTAAAGGAGGAAGAGGAACACGAATTGAAGTACCATTATTACTTGGATTTAAACCTAAATCTGAAGTTAAGATTGCTTTTTCTACAGCAGCAAGAGATGATCTATCAAAAACTTGTACATTTAGTGTTCTAGCATCTTCAGCTACAATATTTGCTAACTGACGAATTGGAGTTGGAGCACCATAGTATTCTACTTGAATACCATCTAATAATGAAGGGTGAGCACGACCTGTTCTAATTTTAGCAATATTATTTTCATATGCTTCAATAGATTTATCCATGCGCTCTTTAGCATCTTTTTGGATTTCAGAAATCATATATAACCTTGTAAATATAAAAATTATTTGATTTATTATCTAATTACCGAGTCTATTATACTATATCTAGCCAAGCTTCTTATAGCTACTTACTATTGTATAACTTATTTTTCTGTAATTAAAGTTCCTAGTGTTGAATCAACCACTACTTTTTCTAAATCACCAAAGTTATGAATATTAAAAATACGGATTGGTAATTTGTGATCACGAGCTAATGTGAAAGCTGCTAAATCCATTACTTTTAACTCTTTAGCAATTACATCTGCATATGAAATATGCTCAAAACGTTTAGCTTCAGGGTTTTTACGAGGATCTGAATCATAAACACCATCTACATTTGTAGCTTTTAATACTACATCTGCACCTATTTCAATCCCACGTAAACAAGCAGCACTATCTGTAGTAAAGAATGGATTACCTGTACCACCACCAAATACAACTACACGTCCTGAGTTCAATGCTTTAATTGCATTACTCCAGTTATATGTTTCACAAACACCGGTTAAAGGTAATGAACTCATTAAAGTACAATTTAGACCTGCTCTAAATAGAGAGTCACGAATCGCTAAACCGTTCATTACTGTTGCCAGCATCCCCATGTGATCACCAACCACACGGTTCATATTTAATTGAGCTAATTGAGCTCCTCTAAATAGATTACCGCCACCAACAACAATAGCAACCTGTACACCTAGATCAGTTACCTTTTTAACTTCTAAAGTAATTCTGTCTAAAACTTGTGGATCTATTCCAAAGCCCTCTGAACCTTGTAAAGCTTCACCACTTAATTTTAATAAAATTCTATTATATAAAGGCTTATTTGACATACAAAAATCCGTATTACTTATAAAATTCTGCACATATAGGAAGAGGCCATAATGGCCTCCTCTACAATAATTTTAAGAAAATTATTTTGTCGCTGCAGCAATTTTAGCTACTTCGTCAGCAAAGTTTTCTTCTTTTCTTTCGATACCTTCACCAACTTCTACACGGATGAATTTTTCTACTTCAACATTTTCACCTTTTAAGAAGTCAGCAACTGATACTGCAGGATCCATAACAAATGGTTGAGAAACTAAAGCAATAGCTGCTTTAAATTTAGCCATACGACCATTGATCATTTGTTCTTGGATATTTGCTGGTTTCTTAGCAAATGAAGGATCTTCGTTTGCAATACCTTTTTGTACTTCTAATTCTCTAGCTAAAACGTCAGCAGGGATATCTTCTTCACGTGCATATTCTGGACGAGAAGAAGCAATGTGCATACCTAATTTTTTAGCTACATCTTCAGAAGCAGGGTTAACTGCAACTAATACAGCAATTTTTGAACCATGTGTATAACCACCAATGAATGAACCAGTGATTTCTACAACACGACGGATTGTGATATTTTCACCAATTTTAGCAACTAATGTAGTACGCTCTTCTTCGAAATGAGCTTGTACTGCTGCTAAATCAGATGCGTTGTTTGCTAAAACATAATCTGCAACTTCATTTGCAAATTTGTTAAAACTTTGGTCTTTAGCAACGAAGTCTGTTTCACAGTTTAATTCAACTACATAACCAGTTTTGTTATCAGCTGTTACACGTGAAAGAACAATACCTTCAGCTGCAACGCGAGATGCTTTTTTAGCAGCTTTAGCTTGACCATTTTTACGCATATTTTCAATCGCAGCTTCAATATCACCATTAGTTTCAACTAATGCTTTTTTACAATCCATGATGCCTGCGCCAGTACGCTCACGTAATTCTTTTACTAGGCTTGCTGTAATTTCACTCATTTATATTTACCTTAAAGTTTATTAATTCTAATCCATACTTGTAATTACAAGTA
>NZ_NRJF01000138.1 GCF_003585965.1 Psittacicella gerlachiana
CACAATTATCTTCAAAAGCAAAAATAAAGCTAAGCATCATATGCCCTGCTTGTCTTACATCTGAAGCATTATCTAAATAAAACTTATCAAGCAAATATGCAGGATTTTTCATAATTACAGTTTAAATAAAAATCTTCTCAAAATTATATTTTTCTAAATTAAATAAATCATGCACTCCAATTTTATCTTCAGGAACTATAACCCATTCATTAGCATATCCCCATTCTAATAAACTACGAGAACAACAGATTATTTCAAGATCATACTTTCTTGTAAGCTCTTGGAACTTTAAAGCTACTAACCTAACTTGATGCGAGAACTGCAGAAGGTTTTGATTTATCACTAAAGGCAATGCTAAATTTTCGACAAAAATTACAAAATGATCCTTTGGATTTTTTCCTTCTTGCAACATTCTCTGAATATATAATTCCAATCTTAAGAGATTTTCTTGGATTTGCAAACTTAAAGCACTATGACGGAAAATAAATAATTTCATTGCTACTTTTATATAAAATAACGGGAGCTATCTACATAGCTCCCTTTTTTCATAAATCTTAACTTTTTTTCGTTGATTTGCGAGTTTTTGTAACCTTCTTAGCTTCAGTAGCCTGATCTTCGATTACATCTTTAGCTTTTCTTCCACGTTTTTTAGGAGCAACTTTAACTTCTTCAACCACTTCTAAATTTTCTTTTTTAGATTTAGCTGTTGCAGATGTTTTCGCTTTTTTACTCGCTTTTGCAACTTTAGTTTCTTTTACAGTTGTTTTACTTACCGAATATTCGCTTTCTTCAACTGCAGAACTAGTTTGTTTTGATTTAGCTTTTGACTTTTTAGATTTAGCTTTTGTTGTTTCAGTAGCTTTTACTTCTTCGACAATATCTTTTAAATCTAAATCAGCTGCACTTGGTTTTGCCGGACGCTTTTTATCACCAAATACTATATCTATAACCTCGTCAATAGTTTCTACAGGATAAAATTGTAATTCATCCTTAATACTTTGAGGTACTTTGTATAAATCAGGTTCATTTGATTTAGGTAAAATAATGTGTTTAACGCCATTACGATGTGCTGAAATAACCTTTTCTTTCACCCCACCAATACGTAAAACATCCCCATGAAGAGAAATTTCACCAGTCATTCCTATATCCATAGCTATAGGTTTATTCGTTAACGCTGAAATTAAACAAGTTGTAATTGCAGAACCCGCTGAAGGTCCATCTTTATTTATTCCAGCATTAGGGAAATGAACATGGAAATCATACTTAGAGTAGAAATCTGGTTCTAAATCAAATTGCTTATATCTCTGACGAATTACTGTAATCGCAGCACGAATACTTTCTTTTATTTGATTCCCTAAAGAACCAGTAGCAGAAATTTCACCTTTACCTACAGGTGTTGCTGCTTCAATTGGTAATACATCACCACCTGATTGAGTCCAAGCTAAGCCCGTAATCTGTCCTACAAAAGATTTAGCTCTAAACTCTGCCTGTTCAATATTCGATTCATTAATTACAGGACCTAAGATTTTCTGTACTAAATCTTTGTCGACTTTTACTTGCTTAACTCCCTCTTCAACGATCATCTTAATTGCAAAACGGATTATACGTTCAATTCTTCTTTCTAAAGAACGAACCCCAGGTTCATTAGTATAACCATCAATTATTAAGTTAATCATGCGATCTGGGAAATCTATTTCATTTTCTTTAATTGCATTACGTCTTAATAACTTACCTAAAATATGTTGTTTTGCAATTTGGAATTTCTCATCCCTAGTATAAGATCCTAGGTCGATAATTTCCATACGATCTAAAAGTGCTGGTGGGATATTATAACTATTTGCAGTCGCTATAAACAACACTTCAGAGAGATCATAATCTATCTCTAAATAGTTATCAACAAATTTATTATTTTGTTCTGGATCTAATACTTCTAACAAAGCAGCTGCCGGATCACCTTTATGACTTGAGGCTAATTTATCTATCTCATCTAATAAGAATAAAGGATTATTTACCCCTACTTTTGAAAGATGACTAATTATCTTACCTGGCTGTGAACCTATATAGGTTCTTCTGTGCCCACGAATTTCTGCTTCATCAGAAATACCACCTAGAGCCCAACGAGTATACTTTCTTCCTGTAGCTTCGGCAATAGATCTACCTAATGAAGTTTTACCTACCCCTGGTGGACCTATTAAGCAAAGCACTGGAGATTTAACCACATCAACACGAGATAGTACAGCTAAGTACTCTAAGATTCTTTCTTTTACATCATCTAATCCAAAATGATCTTTATTTAAAATACTTCTAGATTTTCTTAAATCTATATCACTTAGAGCATCTCCTCGATACGGAGCTTTTAGCAACCAATCTACATAGTTTTGTTGCATGTAATATTCTTGAGAGTTAGATGGAATTATCTCAAGTCGATGAATTTCGGTATTAATTTTATTGTAAATTTCAGGGTGCGTAGTTTCAATCTGTAATTTTTCTAACTGATTAAGTAAACGCTCTACGTCAGACTCATCAGACGCTCCCTCAGGATTTAACTCTTTCTTTAAAGCTCTAATCTGCTCATTTAAATAGTACTTTCTCTGTGCTGTTTCCATATTCTTACGCACAGCTTCTTGCAGTTCTGCATCAAAAGTATCACGTTTTAACATGAACTCTATGTGAGAAATCAAGAAAATATAACGATAATATAGGTTTGGTTCATGAGCAAAAGCAGATAATACTCGATTTGAAAAACCTAAATTACTAACCGCAATATACACAAAGCTTTGATAAGTTGCTTCTTTTGAAACAATACTCTCTATTGATACATGCTCATATATTCCTGAACGAATTAAAGCATAAATACTTTGTCTTAATTTATCAACGGCGTATTGCTGAGTTTTACTATTTACAATTGAGTTCTTATTATCTAAATCTCCAATTACTTCCATATTATATGCATATGGTAATTTAGAAATTAGAGCTTTTAAAACTAGGAATTTAGATCTTTTTACTTTAACTTCATCTATATTCGTTGAACTTAAGTCAACTTCAGCTTCTACTGTAAGTTTTAACTCAAAAGCTAAAAAATCAATTTCCTGATCTTTACGACTTCTTTTTAAATTTTCATTTACAGGATAAGCTTTTACAAATTCAGCGATAAAACCTACACTATTTAGCGTATCTTTTAATGAGTTTCTTTCTTTATGAAACTCTTGCATAGTATTCGGTAGAGTAGCATTATCAGTAGAAACAAAAAGTCTTTTGTCTTCTATACTTTCATTTGCTAAAAAATTAGCTAAGTCAACATTACTTGCCGTACTTTCAACATGTACGACAACTACATCATCATTGCTAGTGTAAAATTTCTCGTATAAAGGTTCACCCAGAGCATATAAAATAGGTAAATTCTCTGGTTGATTTAAGATGTTATTAGACATTAGTTAAGTGTCCTTTTTTATGAGTAAATTTAACCTTAAAATCAGATTCTAATAAGGGCAAATTGTACTTTGGGTTTTACTACTTTTTCGCTTTTATATTATCACAAATAGCCATGTATTTTATAATAAATTCATGGCTAACTCAGAGAGGTTACACTTTTTTAATTATTACTACCTATAATAATAT
>NZ_NRJF01000139.1 GCF_003585965.1 Psittacicella gerlachiana
TTCTCAATCTCAATTACTAAAGCTGAGAAATTAATTTTTGCGTTACTTGTAACATTAGAATCGGTAACTTTTATCGTACCACTTGAAGTGCAAAGATTTAGATCACCTGTACCTGAGGTTAAGTTAGAGTTATTTATATCCAATAATCCAAGAGCTTTTCCTTGATAGAAAGTAAGAGTATTAGCAACAGTCGCATTAGAGTTTTTAAAGCTGAAATTACCTTGGTTAGCTTTTACATTAACACTTACTCCAGCCGTTAAATTCGAGTTGTTAAAGTTTAAATCACCACTGGTAATATTTACCACTACATCTTTAGTAGCAAGTAAATTCGCACGACTGATATTTACCGCACTAGAACAAGTGGTATGTTGATAAACACTAACATTATTCTTCGCTTTTAAGGTAGAACTCTCTAAGAAGAAAGAGTTTAAGTTAGATGAATTACCCGTAGTTAAAGTAACGTTATCATGTACTGAGGTTACACAAGAACCATTGGTAATATTAACGTCTTTTACTTTATTGTTTCCACCTAAAGTAATGTTACCTTGTGTGGTTATATTAGTGTTATTTAAGTTTAATACTCCGTTTGTAGACAATACTAGTCTATTACTTGCATTAGACCCTAAAGCCGTAACACAAGAGTTAAATAAACTTATATTTTCACTTGAGTTAGTTGGATTAGTAGTAAGATTTACAAAATAACTAGCAATATTTGCACCAGTAGCAGTTAAGTTTATACCACTATATACATTTACAGAAACTCCCGAAGTAGAATCTACAGTATCATTCGTACCTAATATTTCAGTGTTCTCTAAATATACACGACCTAGAGACCTTAGAGTAATGTTACCCGCTGATGACTTTTGTAATTTAGAACTTCTAATATCTATCCAAAAGTTTGATCCTGCAGTTCCAGAGTTTGTAACTAATAGATCACCTGTAGTTACAGAGAGATTACTTCCTGAAATCGACACTTCTTGATCAATTGAAATATTAATGCTGTTGGCACTAAGGTTAGAAGAACTTACATAAGTTTTTTGTCCCCATAAGGTAACTGTATTAGTAGCTGAGAAATTAGAACTACATACATCAACAGAAGATCCACTATTAGCCAATATATAATTTGCGTTTACAGTACTGTTACTTACTACAATCTTTGTTCCCTGATTTGTTGCACTGTCTTTAAAAACAACAACATTTCCTGAAGACTTGAAAGAAGCATTTCCGGTTAAACTAGCATTAAGACGATTAATATTTAAACGTGTATTTGTAGCATTAAAGGTTGCGTTTGTACCGGTTACATTTAAGCCATCAATTTCAAACCAGTTAAAATAATACCCTGTGTCTTGATTTACATTACTTGTACTAACACCATTATCAGTTCTACAACTAATGTTAAAGTAAGTATTATTAGCTTTAATGATAGAATTTACAAACTTCGAAGCACCAACATTAGTACCCCCATCATAAACTGCGTAACCAGTGGTAATATTGCCATTAAAGTTATCGCTAGCACTGAAGTTTACATTTGTAACATTTAAACTACCGTACTTGTTATAGAAGTTTATAGTTTTTGCTGTAAGATTTGTATTACTAAAGGCGTAAGAACTATTACTTATACCATTTACACTCGTAGAAACATTTGGAGTAATCGTAATATTAATGTTATTTCTAGCTTCAAATCTATTATTAGTTACATTTGCACCTTGATTTCCTACAACTTTAAAATTCACATCTCCTACGCTGTAAGAAACACTTCTAGTGACATTTAAACTAAATGCATTAATATTTACATTTCCAGCATCTCTAAAAGTAGTATTCTCAATAGAAATATTTCCATATCTATTACTTCCAGTAAACGCTGTTCCACCAATATTAATACTTGTTCCCGCAGTGGTTGAAGTATTTAAAACAGTCCCATTAATTAGAATAGTCGTGTTATTTTGACGTGACTCAACTGATATATAATTTCCTCTTAATACTGACTCTTTTGTATCATTATTACTTATATTGATTGCTCTATTTCCGCCTATAGTTAAGTTGTGTGTCGCATACAAACCACTACCATTAATAGTCACATTACTTGCTTGACTATAAGCACTTACTAAAACATGATTACCATTAATTGTAGAAGAAGCACAAATATAAATATGCCCTGTTACACATATGCTTAAGTTACTGGTTGCAGTTAACGTAGAATTGGTAATATATACATTTGATTGTACAGGATTTTCTGTTGGTGAGGTACTATTTGCGGTATTAAAAGTAAAACAGTTAGCTGTTATCGTTGAATTGATAAAGCTAATTTTCGAACCTGATTTTGGATTTTGGAACTCAATATTCCCTTTTAAAGTAACATTACTATTTAAGAAAGTATAACCAAATCCAAGTGCATCAGAAATATTACCATTTAGGATTAAAGTTGTAGCACCATTAGTAGTATTAATTTCATTATTTAGGTAATAGAAAAGAATTTCCCCACGTGCTTGTAAAGTTACATTTGTACGGTTTAAATATTCATTAATACTAGTAGCTCTAAGTAGAGAAAAGTATTTACCACTACGTACAGGATTTACAGTGTAATTAGTGGTTGACGAAGTCATACTTGCTAAATCATTAACATAATAAGTTGCATGATTAGAGCTACAAATACTTCCATCCCATGCTCTATCTGTAACGTAAGTATCTTGATTTAAAGAGTTTACATTACCTGCACCAACCGTACTATTAACAATTAAAAGTCCCATAGGGTCAATGAGCCAATTACCAGCTGATCCGTAATTCGAACTAGTATCTACATAAATGTTATCAAAAAGATTTAAGTCATCCCCTGAAGTCTCGATAAATCCCCCATCACCATAGACAGATTTGGCATAAAAAGTTCCGTCAAAATAGGCAATATTACCCCATGCAATAGCCGTTCCTGCATCTCCCTCAGTACCAGAAACATTAACTACCGCTTCGGTTTGCATAATGGTTTTAGCAGCAAGTTTTTTCTCCCCTTTCCCTGAGAGATCTCCCCCGATAAACACTTCACCACCTTGGTTGCCACTTGCATTTACAACCGCATTATTCTCTAAAGCAACAACATCACCTAATAAATTTACCGAGCCCGCTTTGCCAGTCTCATTTGCAGTCATAATTGTACCGTTCACTACCACTAAACCTGATTGACAAGTGTAGTTAGCAGTTAACATAGCATCGTTATAACTGGTATCTTGTACCAACTCTGATTCACTTGCACCATAAAGCACTACTTCTCCTGAGGCAGTTATGGTTGCCTTACGAGCAGAATCTTGACTGGAAATCACATCCGCAAATTGCTCGGCTGTGGTGTAACCGGTAACAACTTTATTGGCTAAGAGGTAAGTTCTTTTTGAAACTATTTCTCCTAAGTTTACTGCTTTGTTGTTAGCAGTAACTTTGTAAGAAATTAACGGATTCTCAAGGTCTTGAATGGTAATTGAATGCCCAGCTAAGAGATATACAGTACCGTTCTTAGCTTCAAGAGTTCCCGAGTTAACTACTTGTCCCCCTACTAAAGCTAAGGTACCGTCATCATTTACTTTGATTAAACCTTGATTCAGAACTTGAGCAATTGCTTTGTCTTTATCTTGATTAAAGACATAGTTACCTTGGATAAAGTCCTCATTGCTAATATCGAGAGTTGAAGCTACTAGGCTTGCCACATTAACTTGGGCAGTTGCTCCAAATACGATCCCCGCAGGGTTAACAATAAAAACTTTACCATTAGATTGTAATTGACCAAGAATTTGTGACACGCTTCCGCCCAGCACGCGGTTGAGCACGGCTGAATTAGAAGATTCTTGGATAAATTTTACGATTTCATTATGATTGATATTGAATTTGTTCCACTCAAGAATCGCATTGTGGCTGTTACTAATTGTGGTTACTAAGCCATTGGTAACTATATCAACTTGTCCGTTGATAATTTTCATGCCACTACGTGGATCTTCAGC
>NZ_NRJF01000014.1 GCF_003585965.1 Psittacicella gerlachiana
CATAGCAAAAGAGGCTAGCCTCTTTTTATTTTGCTATAAATTTCAGTAGCGACTAAAAAATATTACTCACAAATAAAATATATTTGGAACAATAAATCGTTAAATATAGATGACCAAAGTATCGTTTATAAACAATACATTCAATACATTTTGTATTCGAACTCTTATTATATCAATAATGTTCATTACTGTTAAGAGCTAACAACAATATAGCTCTTGATGTTGAGATTTTTGATAGATTAAATACAAAATGTTAGATTTATTTATTATTTTAAGTGTCATTTGTTAATAAATTTTTCTCTAAACTTGATAACTTTTGACATATTTATTCATAAACCTAACTATTTGATATTTACTCCTTAAACTGAAAATATTTACCACGTTTTTATCAAAAGTTATCTTTTATTATCACTAAGTCAGAGCATAAAAGATAAATATACTCATAAACCTTGATAAAACTTTCCATAATAATCACCCCACTCTAACAAAATTTCACAATGTTTCTTACAAACTACCACCAATTTTTTTGCTAGATATAAAACTTACCTATCTTTATAGATTAAGCATAATATTTATTAATCATATATCTGTTCTCCAAGAATGAATCGGAAAATAAAAATGCTTTTATCTCTTACACCTACATTCAAACTTACAACAATTCTAATAACTTAAAATAAAGCATAAATAAAATCCCCTCTAGAGTGAAATCTAGAGGGGATTTTATTTTTTCGAATATAAGTTTCAGTTTGAAACTACAACAAACTTCAAGTTAACTCTTTGCAGAAGATTGACATGAATCCAATCTACTATTATCCAGTTGTTAACTTATTACAGAAATTAATTTCTGCTTGTACCGCTTGATGCTCTTACTGATTGTGAAGAACCACCAATAGTTTCACAGTTTTGCAGATAAGAATTTGTATCTTCTGGAGTGAAACCGTATTTACGTGTGATTTCTTCTGGACTTAAATTGCTTAAGTCAGCTTCAGTAACTCCATACTTAGCATTGAGATTACTATTGTTCAGTACACAAACTTGAATTTCGTTGCTACCTTCAAACTCAACTGAAAGAGTAGTGCTTTCACCTATAGCTTGATCACTACGAGTTTCATCATTTACTGTTTGATCGTTATAAGGTTCAACCTTATCAACTTCGTTGGTGATGTCTGAACGTTCCATAGCTTCTCTATAAACAAGATCTTCAGTAATTCTCGAACTTGCAAGCTCTTGACTCACACTACGTTCTGTAATGTTAGGTGCGTCTAGAGTACCATTGTTATTAATATCACCCCAAACGTTAATAGTAATATTGTCCGTAGCATTCACAGATGTGTTTTCACCAGCATTGAAGCTACCATTAGATGAATTGATAACTACAGAATTATTACCTGCATCTAATGAAGTATTACCAGTTAAGTTTACATCATTACGTACATCAATCGAAACATTACCATTAGGTGCATCTAAATTCGTATCGTTAGCATTTAGACTACCATTTGGAGAAACAATGTTCACTCCTTGGTTACCCGTAATATTCGAATTATTTAACGTAATATTCTCTTGTGCAGAGATGTTAACAGAACCATTAGATGAAGTTAAGTTAGTACCATCAACACTTACATTACCAGTTGAAGAATTAACATTAACACCTTGCTCACCACTTAGGTTAGAGTTCGTTAAGCTAATATTATTTGGTGCGGTAACGTTTACTGAACCGTTTGCAGAAGTTAAGTTAGAACCTGTAACATCAGCTGAACCATTTGCAGAGGTAATATTAACGCCTTGGTTACCACTTACATTTGAATTGTTTAATGAAACATTCTCTTGAGCTGAAATGTTCACTGAACCATTTGCAGAGGTTGCATTAGTACCGTCAACAGATACATTACCTTCTGTAGAGTTAACGTTAACACCTTGATCACCGCTTAAGTTCGAGTTAGTTAAGTTAACATCTTGTGGAGCAGTTACGTTTACAGAACCGTTCGCAGAAGTTAAGTTAGTACCAACTACATCAGCTGAACCATTTGCAGAAGTAATGTTAACGCCTTGGTTACCACTTACATTTGAATTGTTTAATGAAACATCTTCTTTAGCAGAAATGTTCACTGAACCATTTGCAGAGGTTGCGTTAGTACCGTCAACAGATACATTACCTTCTGTAGAGTTAACGTTAACACCTTGATCACCACTTAGGTTAGAGTTAGTTAAGTTAACATCTTGTGGAGCAGTTACGTTTACAGAACCGTTCGCAGAAGTTAAGTTAGAACCTGTAACATCAGCTGAACCATTTGCAGAAGTAATGTTAACCCCTTGGTTACCACTTACATTTGAGTTATTTAATGAAACATTCTCTTTTGCAGAGATATTCACAGAACCATTCGCAGATGTAGCATTAGTTCCGTTAACAGATACATTACCTTCTGTAGAGTTAACGTTAACACCTTGATCACCACTTAAGTTAGAGTTGGTTAAGTTAACATCTTCAGGAGCAGTTACGTTTACTGAACCGTTCGCAGAAGTTAAGTTAGAACCAGTTACAGTAGCTGAAGCATTTGCTGAAGTAATGTTAACACCTTGGTTACCACTTACATTTGAATTGTTTAATGAAACATCTTCTTTAGCAGAAATATTCACTGAACCATTCGCTGAAGTAGCATTAGTACCATTTACAGTTACGCTTCCGTTAGTTGAGTTAACATCAACACCTTTATCACCGCTTAAGTTAGAGTTAGTTAAGTTAACATCTTGTGGAGCTGTTACATTTACAGAACCGTTAGAAGAAGTTAAGTTAGAACCTGTAACATCAGCTGAACCATTTGCTGAGGTAATGTTAACGCCTTGGTTACCACTTACATTTGAATTGTTTAATGAAACATTATCTTGAGCAGAGATATTCACTGAACCATTTGCAGATGTAGCATTAGTACCGTCAACAGATACATTACCTTCTGTAGAGTTAACGTTAACACCTTGATCACCGCTTAAGTTAGAGTTAGTTAAGTTAACATCTTGTGGAGCTGTTACATTTACAGAGCCGTTTGCTGAAGTTAAGTTAGTACCAACTACATCAGCTGAACCATTTGCAGAAGTAATGTTAACACCTTGGTTACCACTTACATTTGAATTGTTTAATGAAACATTCTCTTTTGCAGAGATATTCACAGAACCATTCGCAGAAGTAGCATTCGTACCATTTACGGTTACGCTTCCGTTAGTTGAATTAACATCAACACCTTGATCACCACTTAAGTTAGAGTTGGTTAAGTTTACATCTTCAGGAGCAGTTACATTAACTGAACCGTTAGCAGAAGTTAAGTTAGTACCTACAACATCAGCTGAACCATTTGCAGAAGTAATGTTAACCCCTTGGTTACCACTTACATTTGAATTGTTTAATGAAACATTCTCTTTTGCAGAGATATTCACAGAACCATTCGCAGATGTAGCATTAGTTCCGTTAACAGATACATTACCTTCTGTAGAGTTAACGTTAACACCTTGATCACCACTGAGGTTAGAGTTGGTTAAGTTAACATCTTGTGGAGCAGTTACGTTTACAGAACCGTTCGCAGAAGTTAAGTTAGTACCTACAACATCCGCAGAACCATTTGCAGAAGTAATGTTAACGCCTTGGTTACCGCTTACATTTGAATTGTTTAATGAAACATTATCTTGAGCAGAAATGTTAACTGAACCATTAGCAGATGTAGCATTAGTACCGTTAACCGTTACGCTTCCATTAGTTGAGTTAACATCAACACCTTGATCACCACTTAAGTTAGAGTTGGTTAAACTTACATCTTCAGGAGCAGTTACATTAACTGAACCATTAGAAGAAGTTAAGTTAGATCCTGTCACGGTAGCAGAAGCATTTTGTGAAGTGATATTCACACCTTCTTTACCTTCAGCAACAGAGTTGTTAACTGATACATTCTCTTTCGCTGAGATGTTTACAGAACCATTCGCAGAAGTTGCGTTAGTACCATTAACCGTTACGCTTCCGTTAGTTGAGTTAACATCAACACCTTTATCACCACTTAAGTTAGAGTTTTCTAAAGTAATGTTTTGTGGAGCTGTTACGTTTACAGAACCGTTTGCTGAAGTTAAGTTAGTACCTACAACATCCGCTGAACCGTTTGCTGAAGTAATGTTAACACCTTGGTTACCTGATACATTTGAATTGTTTAATGAAACATTCTCTTTTGCAGAGATATTCACTGAACCATTCGCAGAGGTTGCATTAGTTCCGTTAACAGATACATTACCTTCTGTAGAGTTAACGTTAACACCTTGATCACCACTTAAGTTAGAGTTGGTTAAGTTAACGTCTTGTGGAGCTGTTACGTTTACAGAACCATTAGCAGAAGTTAGGTTAGTACCAACTACATCAGCTGAACCATTTGCTGAGGTAATGTTAACGCCTTGGTTACCACTTACATTTGAGTTGTTTAGTGAAACATTCTCTTTTGCTGAAATGTTTACAGAACCATTTGCAGAGGTTGCATTAGTACCATTTACGGTTACGTTACCTGTTGTAGAGTTAACATTAACTCCTTTATCACCACTTAGGTTAGAGTCTGTTAAGTTAATGTTATCAGGAGTTGTAATATTAACTGTACCATTGCTTGAGTTAGCTGTAGTACCGTTTAAATCAATGTCACCTGAAGTTGTTGATACTTCAACTGCTGCTTTACCTGAAAGATTACTGTTAGTTAGAGTAACTCCTTGGTTTGCTGTTACAGCAGCTGTACCATTTGCAGCAGTAATGTTAGCTCCTTCAACTGTTGCTGTACCATTTACTGCAGTTACAGTTGCGTTCTCTTTAGCTTTAATGGTAGTACCATTAGTTAAAGTAACATTTTCTGGAGCAGTTACTGCTACAGAACCATTTGTAGATTCTAAAGCAGAGTTAGTTACAGTTAAGTCACCTTGAGGCACTGTAATGCAGAGATCATTGTAACCAGTAATATTTGCATTATCTAAAGTTAAGCCTGTATTACCACTTACTGTTGCTGTACCACAAGTAGAGGTTACATTAGCCCCAGTAATACTTAATGATCCTTCTTCAGAAGTTACATTTGCATCTTTGTTTGCAGTTACAGTAGTACCATTATTTAATGCTACATCACCTTTTGCGGTTACTGAAGCATTACCTTCAGTTGCATTTACTGAAGTGTTATTTAGAGTAGCTGTACCATTTTCCGCATCAACAGTAACATCAGCACCAGAAATATTTGCATTAGTTAGAGTAACGTTTTCTTTTGCAGATACATTTGCAACACCATTAGTTGCAGTTACGTTAGCTCCTGTTACTGCCACACTCGCATTTTCAGAGTAAACAGTTGCATTTTCTGTTGCGGTTACAGTTGTACCATTACCAAGAACAACATCTTCTTTTGCAGTTACCGTAGCATTACCTGCAGTTGCGTTTACTGAAGTGTTATTTAAAGTAGCAGTACCATTTTCAGCATCAACAGTAACATCAGCACCAGAGATATTTGCATTAGTTAAAGTCACGTTATCTTTTGCAGTAACTGTAGCTGTACCTTCTTGTGCTGTAATATTTGCACCTTCAACCGAAAGGTTTCCATTAGGAGCAGTTACATTCGCATCTTTCTTCGCTGTTACCGTAGTACCATTAGTTAAAGTAACATTTGCAGGACCAGTAACTGTTACATTACCTTCAGTTGAAGTTAATGCAGAGTTAGTTACGGTTAAATCACCTTCTTTAACAGATACATTTAAGTCATTAGCACCAGATACATTAGCGTTATCTAAAGTTAAGCCTGTGTTACCTGAAATAGTTGGTGTACCAGCAGTTGCAGTTACATTAGAACCAGTTAGGCTTAATGCACCATTAGTTGCTACTACGCTTGCGTTTTGAGCAGCTGTAACATCTGTACCATTACCTAAAGTTACGTTGTTAGCAGCAGTTACGCTTGCATCGCCTGAAGTAGCATTTACTTTAGTGTCAGTTAAAGTAGCATTACCTGTTGTTGCAGTTACGTCTACACTTGCTCCTGAAACATTAGTATTGCTTAAGTTAACATTTTTAGAAGCAGTAATAGTTGCATTACCATCAGTTGCAGTAATGTTTGTACCTTCTGCAGTTACATTACCGTCTTTAGCTTCAACTGTTGCATTACCTTTTGCAGAGATGCTTGTGCCATTAGTTAAAGTAACATTTTTTGGACCAGTAACACTTACATTACCCTCTGTTGAAGTTAATGAAGAGTTAGTTACGGTTAAATCACCTTGATTTACAGTTACATTTAAGTCATTAGCACCAGATACATTAGCGTTATCTAAAGTTAAGCCTGTGTTACCTGAAATAGTTGGTGTACCTGCAGTTGCGGTTACATTAGAGCCAGTTAAACTTAAAGCACCTTCAGTTGAAGTTACAGTTGCATTTTGAGCAGCTTTAACTTCAGAACCATTACCTAAAGTAACATCACCTTTTGCAGTTACATTTGCATCACCTGAAGTAGCATTTACTTTAGTGTTAGTTAATGTAGCATTACCTGATGTCGCAGTTACGTCTACACTTGCACCTGAAACATTAGTATTGTTTAAGTTAAGATCTTTAGATGCAGTAATAGTTGCATTACCATCAGTTGCGGTAATATTTGTACCTTCTGCAGTTACATTACCGTCTTTAGCTTCAACTGTTGCATTACCTTTTGCAGAGATGCTTGTACCATTAGTTAAAGTAACATTTTTTGGACCAGTAACACTTACATTACCTGCAGTTGAAGTTAATGAAGAGTTAGTTACGGTTAAATCACCTTGATTTACAGTTACATTTAAATCTTTAGCACCAGATATATTAGCGTTATCTAGAGTTAAGCCCGTGTTACCTGAAATAGTTGGTGTACCTGCAGTTGCAGTTACATTAGAGCCAGTTAAACTTAAAGCACCTTCAGTTGAAGTTACAGTTGCATTTTGAGCAGCTTTAACTTCAGAACCATTACTTAAAGTAACGTTACCTTTTGCAGTTACACTTGCATCACCTGTAGTTGCATTTAGTTTAGTGTTAGCTAAATCAGCTGTACCATTAGTTGCAGTTACTGTAGTATCTGTACCACTAATGTTAGAGTTAGTTAAAGCAACATTTTCAGCAGCGGTAATTGCAACTTTGCCATCTGTAGAAGTAACGTTTGTACCATTTAGAGTTGCATTACCTGAGTCAGAAGTTACAGATACTGCACCTGAACCTGAAATGTTAGAACCGTTACCAACTGTTAAGTCACCTTTTGCAAATACGGTTGCATCACCTGAAGTAGTCGTAATGTTATTGTTACCTGCAGCTGTTAAGTTACCTTCAGTAGCATTTACCGTTACTCCAGTAGCAGCTGTAACATCTGAACCATTACTTAAAGTAACATTTTGTTTAGCGGTTACATTAGCTGCCCCTGTAGTTGCAGTTACATCAGAACCATTTGCTAAATCTACATTACCATTTTGTGCATTTACTGTAGCATCAGTTTGCCCTGAAACATTACTATTATCTAAAGTAACATTTTGGCTTGCAGTAATAGTCGCTGCTCCAGTTGTTGCAGTTACATTAGTACCAGTTAAAGCAACATTACCTGTAGTCGCAGTTACAGTTGCAGTCGTACCTTCAACTGTAGAACCATTACCTAAAGTAACATCAGTTTGTGCAGAAACTTCAGCAGCTCCTGAAGTTGCAGAAATATTGTTGTTACCTTGACCTTCAACTTTACCAGTAGAAGATTTAACTGTTACTGAATCAGCACCCTTAACATCAGAACCATTGCTTAGAGTAATGTCTCCATTTGCAGTTAAGCTAGTATCACCACCAGCAGAAACTATATCTGAGCCGTTTGCTAAAGTTGCATTACCATTAGTTGCAGTTACAGTTGCACCTGTTTGTGCAGAGATGTTACTGTTATCTAGAGTAACGTTTTGACTTGCCGTAGCAGTTACTTTATCAGTTGTAGAGGTAATATTCGTACCATTAGCAGTTAGATTACCATTTTTAGCTTCTACAGTTACTGCTCCTGAAGCGGTAACATTTGTACCATTACCTAAAGTTACATTTTTTGCTGCTTCTACATTAGCTGTACCTGATTTAGCTTCTAAGGTAGTGTTATTCGCAACTACATTACCAGTACTTGAGTTTACGGTTAAGCTTGTATTTGAAGTAAAGTTAGCATCTGATAAAGTAATATCACCTGAAGTAGCATTTAAGGTTACATTATCAGCTGCTAAACTTGTATTTGCCGCACTAATAGTTCCTGCTTCATAAGTCGCATTACCAGCAACTGTTTGGCTTACATTAGCCATAGTTAGGCTGTTGGTAGTAATATTTAAACTACGACCTACTGTAAATGAGATACCATTAGAAGTATTAGCTGATAAGTTTACTGATCCCGCTTGAGTAGAAATATTTAAGTCACGACCAGCACTTACAGTTAATGAAGTAGCATTTACATTTTTTGCTCCATAAACACCAACATCACCATCTGTAGCATTTGAGGTTGTCAATGAAGAGCTATTAGTAAAGCTTACATTTTGTGTTGAAGTATTACCAACTGAGATTTCTTCATTTGTAGCTACTAGTGAAGCATTATCTAAGGCAATCTCTTGACCACGAACTCTTAAGGCTTTATTAGCATTAACTGTAGTATTGGTTAAGTTAGTATTAGTAACCCCTGTTAAGTTTACGGTACTTTGAGTAGAGTTTACTTTTGTATCAGTTACACTTAGATTACCTGATTTAGCTTCAACTACAATAGAATCTTGTGAAGTTAAATTGCTATTGTTAGATAGAGCTACGTTACCAGCACTTGCAGTTACATTAATTAAACCAGTATTTGCAAGGATCGTAGTGTTATTTAAAGTAGTATTTCCTGCAGAGGTAACATTTACGCCTGTAACACCAAGAATTGTCGAGTTAGTAACATCCGCTACAGATTTAACATTAACATTTGCACTATTTGTAGCGTTAATATGCACATCTGTGAAATTAACTCCACCATTATCATAAGCACTTCTGCTTCCGTTAGTTAATGTTTGAGCAGTACCTGCTGCTACTTGAGTAACATTTACATTGTAACCACTGATATTAGTGTTACATGAGAAGTTTGTAGAATAATTACTACTAATATTTACACTAGCATTTGCTTTAATTGTAGTATTAGAGAAGATTAAACGTGAACCTTTAATCTCAATTTGAGAATCTGTTGCTGTAGCACTAGAATTCTCTACAGTAATATTAGAGTTGAGGACAAACACCCCATAAATTAAGTGGTTTCCATACTCTGAAAAAGAGTAGTGTGAGTTGTTTGTTGTTGTGTTTAATACTACTTTGGTTCTTGAGTAAAGTGTTGAACAACCACCAAGAGAAATAGCATCAGCAGCGGTTAAGCTAATAGTTCCATTTGCTCTAATTGTCGAGTTTGATAATAGTAAAGAAGCACCAGCATCTACAGTATTGTTAGTTGTAGTTGCGGTAAAAGTACCACCAATATTAATGTTGGTATGGTTCATTAAAATTGAACCACCGGTAATAGTGAAATTAGCGGTATCATTTGAAGCTGAAATATTAGCTTTAAAGAAATCTAGTCTGTATTTTGCAGTAATTGTAACTGCACCTTTGCTTAACCAATCACTTACATTGGCATCAGAAAGTAAAGTATATTGATAATCTCCAGCATTTGCGGTAAGCGTGCTAGATGACATATTGCTAGGTGTTCCACCTACAATACCTACTCCATAGTAACGAGTATTTACATAAGAGCTTTCTGTTTCATTTAAACTCTTCCAGCTAGTAGCATTAACAATTACGATATTATCTGGGTCAATTAACCAATTACCCCAAGTACCATAAGTAGAAGTGGTATTTACGTCGATGTTATTACCAATTTGTAAATTGTTACCTGAAGTCTCAATGAAACCACCGTTACCATTTACCGAGGTAGCATATAATTTACCATCAACTTGAGCAGTATTACCCCAGAAGTAAATTGAACCAGCATCTCCTGAAGTCCCTGCAACATTAACTACAGATTCTTTATCAGCAACTGAAACTGCAGCTAATACTTTAGTTCCTTGTCCTTGGTAGTCTCCACCAATATTAACAGTGCCACCTTGAGCTCCAGAAGCGTTAATTACAGCATTAGATTCTAGAGCAACATAGTCACCATAAACCGCAACATTACCTGCTTTACCTGTTGTATTAGCGGTTTGAATTGTTCCGTTTACGACAACTACACCAGTTTGGTTAGAGATGTTTGCAGCATATTCAGTGTTGTTAACAGTTATATTTTGCACTGTATTAGATTCTGCCGCACCGAATAATACTACTTCACCAGTTGAAGTAATAGTAGCTTTACGTGCTGAATCTTGAGCAGAGATCACATCTGCAAATTGTTCTGCAGTAGTATAACCATTAGCTACTTTATTCGCTAATAAATAAGTTCTTTTTGCAACAATTTCCCCTAAGTTTACTGCTTTGTTGTCTGCAGTTACTTTATAAGAGATTAGAGGATTTTCTAAATCTTGAATCGTAATTGAGTTACCAGCTAAAAGGTATACTGTACCGTTTTTCGCTTCTAATACTCCAGTATTTACTACTTTACCACCCACTAAAGCTAAAGTACCATTGTCTTCTACTTTAATAACCCCTTGGTTAAGTACTGAAGCAATAGCTTGATCTTTATCTTGATTAAATACGTAGTTACCATTTAAGAAATCTTCATTTGAGATATCTAAAGTTGAAGCTACTAAAGAGTTAACATCTACAACCGCATTAGCACCAAACACGATACCAGCTGGGTTAACGATAAATACTTTACCATTAGATTGTAAGGTACCTAGGATTTGTGAAATTTCACCACCTAGAACACGGTTTAGTACAGCTGAGTTCGAATTCTCTTGCAAGAATTTTACAATCTCATTTGAGTTAATATTAAATTTTTCCCAAT
>NZ_NRJF01000140.1 GCF_003585965.1 Psittacicella gerlachiana
TCAGAAACGTGAACTAAACCGTCGATGCCACCTTCTAAACCAATGAATACACCGAAGTCAGTAATAGATTTAATTTTACCTGTTACTTTTTGACCACGAGTGTAAGTTTCAGCGAATTTAGCCCAAGGGTTTTCTTTACATTGTTTGATACCTAAAGAAATACGACGACGAACTTCATCGATTTCTAAGATTTGTACTTGAACTTCATCACCTAATGAAACTACTTTAGATGGGTGTACATTTTTGTTAGTCCAATCCATTTCAGAAACGTGAACTAAACCTTCAACACCACCTAAAATTTCAACAAAGCAACCGTACTCAGCTAAGTTAGTTACTTTACCAGTTAATCTGTCACCAACTTGATACTTAGCGATTACTTCTTCCCAAGGATCTTGTTGTAATTGTTTTAAGCCTAAAGAAACACGAACTTTTTCTTTATCAAATTTTAATACAACAACTTCTACTTGTTCACCAACTGAAACTACTTCGCTTGGGTGTTTAACACGTTTCCAAGACATATCAGTGATATGTAATAAACCGTCAACGCCACCTAAATCAACGAATGCACCGTACTCAGTTAAGTTTTTGATAGTACCTTTAACTACTTTACCTTCTTCTAAAGTTTCAATTAATGCTTCACGATCAGCATTATCTTCAGTTTCAAGTACTGCACGACGAGATACAACGATGTTGTTACGTTTTTGATCTAATTTGATAACTTTGAATTCTAAGTCTTTACCTTCTAAGTTTGCACCTTCACGGCTTGGACGTAATTCAACTAAAGAACCTGGTAAGAATGCACGAATCATACCATCGATCTCAACTGTATAGCCGCCTTTAACTTTAGATGATACGTGACCAGTAATTGTTTCTTTGTTTTCGTAGATTTCGTGTAATTTTTTCCAAACTTGTAAAGTTTTAGCTTTTCTACGTGATAATGAAACGTCACCTTGACCATTTTCTAATGATTCAACAGCAACTTCAACTTTATCACCTAATTTTACAGTTAGTTCACCATTAGCATCTTTGAATTCATCTTCATCGATTTGTGCTTCTGATTTTAAACCAGCATCAACGATAACAAAACCTTTTTGAATACCGATTACAATACCTTCTACTACGTCACCTACTTTTGGTGTGTTAAGAACTTGAGCTTCAAATAGTTGAGCAAAATTTTCCATGGTTATAAATAAATAAAAATTTAATAAAAAACATCCAACTTGATTCATTCAAGATGGGGTTGAAAACAGAAATACAGCCTCATGCTGTATGCATAATAAAACAGTAATTAATTATACTATAAATAATGAATTTTTAAAATATTTTTTTATTATAAATTAAAGCTTTGGTTAATCTTTAACAAGTCGTTCTTGGATAATTTTATCCATTAGAGCAAAATTTTCTTCGATATTATATGCTGTTGTATCTATAACAATTGCATCATCAGCAGCCACTAATGGAGCTACTTTACGATTTTTATCTTGGAAATCTCGTTCTTGAAGTAAAGTTAAAATTTCTTGATAGTCTGGGTTTTCCCCTTTTTCTAATAGCTCTTTATAACGTCTTTGAGCTTTAGCTTCTGGACTAGCATCTAAAAAGAACTTTATATCTGCTTGAGGAAAAACTACAGTTCCCATATCTCGACCTTCCACTACTAGTCTTGAATATTCTTGAGCGAACTTTCTTTGTCTAGTTAATAAAGCCTGTCTTACTTCAGGAATTTTTGCAATTAAAGAAGCCTTAGCAGCCGTAGTCTCAAGACGAATTTTTGCCGTTACATTTTCTCCGTCTAAAATTACTTGCAATACTTGCTCTTGATCCTCGATAAAGCTTAGAGGTAAAGTTTCTAACTTACCACTCACTTCTTCAATTTTTTCTTGATCATTAACAACTTGCTCTAAATTATAACCTAAACCTTGCAGGTATAAAGCTGAAGCACGATAAATCGCTCCTGAATCTAAACGTTGGCAGTTATACTTTTGAGCAATAAGTCTTGCCATAGTACCCTTACCTACCCCTGAAGTACCATCAATCGCAATTAGTAATTGTTTCATACTTTAACCTCTTATTTATGATGAATTTTTGCAAATTCGCTAAAATAGGTTGGAAAAGTTTTTCTCGTACACTTAGGATCAAGAATTGTAATATTTTTTCCAAGATTATTTAATGCTACTAAAGAAAAACACATAGCAATACGGTGATCATTGTAAGTAGCAATTTCAGATTCTTTAAGATCACGAGGGGAAGTTACTTCTAAATAATCATTTCCTTCCACAACTTCAACCCCTAATTTTTTTAACTCCGTAGCCATGGCTGCTAAACGGTCAGTTTCTTTAACCCGCCAATTATAAATATCTCTAATTACTGTCTTTTCTCCTGGAGGGCAAAAAAGAGCAGCTATTGCAATTCCCATTGCAGCATCAGGAATATGATTTAAGTTTAAGTCTACCGCTTTTAAAGGATAACCTGTAGCTTCAAGTAGTTGCTGATTGCATTGGGCACGAATATATCCTTTACCCGAAGAAATAATCGCTCCCATTTGTTCAAGAGCATAAACAAATTCTTTATCCCCTTGAATAGAACTCATATCTATTCCTTTAACAGTAACATCGCCCCCTATAGCTCCAGCTAGTAAGAAATATGAAGCACTAGAAGCATCGCCTTCCACTAAAAACTCTTGAGGAGATTTATAATTTTGTGGAGTAACAATAAAGCTTTTATAAGCGTCAACCACCTCTACCTCTACCCCAAATTTACGCATACAATCTAGAGTTATATCGATATAAGGTTTAGAAACTAATTCTCCAACAATATTTATTTTCACTAGCGAACCAATTAAAGGAGAAGCCATTAACATTGCGGTTAAAAACTGCGAAGAAATATTTCCTGGAATATTTACGGTTAATTCTTTAGCAAATTCTTGCTCTCTATGAGTAGTAATTTTAAGCGGAGGATAACCTTTATTATTTAAATACTCAATTTCACAACCTAGAGTTTTTAAAGCTTCAACTAGATCTAAGACTGGACGCTCGTGCATTCTCGGTTCACCATGAATCGTAAAACTAGCTTCACCTTTGTTAAAAGCTAAAACCGCAATTAAAGGTCTAAAAGCAGTCCCTGCATTACCTAGATAGAGATCATAGTCCCCCTCTAAACTAAAAGGTCCACCATTGCCGTTAAGCACTACTTGTTCTTTAGTTGCACTAACTTGATAACTTATTCCTAAACTCTCTAAAGCTTTAAGCATCCATGATACATCATCAGAATCCAGTAAATTATCTACTCTTGTCTGTCCTTGTGCTAAGGCTGCTAATAATAAAACTCGATTTGAAAGGCTCTTTGAACCTGGGATAGTTATTTCACCATAAGCTTTTGGTGAAGCTGATAAGATTAATTTTTCCATAGTTATAAAAATAGGTCTGTATATTACTATACAGACCCTATAAATGATTGAATTTGTCTGCTTTTGCAAACTAATTATTTATCATGTCCTCGGTAGAAAGGATGAAATGAATCATCAACACCAACTCCAATAAAGGAGTCTTCAACTTTGCGATTTCTCTCTACTTGAAGGACATCCGCAAATGGGTTTGAAGCTAGAGCAACACTTTGATTTTGAGCTGCAAGTCTCTTTAAATAAAGAATATATTGCTCTTCAACAAAGTAATGAACTCTTACATGTAAAACTAGTTCTGGATATAAGTTTACTAATTCTTTATATAAGAACCATGCTTTAACGAAAGCTTGATTAAAGTTCTTTAAAGCTTCACCTTGTTCAAATCTAAATTGCTCATCAATGATTACAAGATAATGATTATAAAACTCTAATTCTTTTTCATAAAACTCTGTTGTAATGTTTTCTTTATCTCTTACTAACTCTATAAGATAAGTATTAAAGAAAGCACCTAAATAAGTAGTTCGACTCATTAAAGCATCTACCATAATTTCAACAAATGAATCTCTAATATTTTCAATTGTTGCAACTACTTCATCTTTTTTCTTCACCGAATACTCAGAAACAAGTTTTTTATAAGTTGGATAAGAAGTTAAACTCTCAGATTTAGCTTCTTCTGCAGACTGAATATTAAACTCTTGCCCAAAGTCTTTATCCGCACAATATTCATTATATTTAGCTTCTAAAGCTTGTTTAAGATATTGTAAGTCTTCATTTGCTCCAACTTCTAAATTAGCAAACAGATTTGTTTTTTGAGAAGTTTCAGCTGGTTTAGAAGAAACAGTCTGAATTTTTTCCTCAGATTGACCTTCCTTTTGAGATAGAGAATTTTGAACTTCTGTTCTTTGAGCTTCAGATTTTTGTATTTCAGCTTTTTGAGCTGTTTTCTCAAGATTGTCTGTTCTTATTTCTACTACCGTTTTTAGAGGCGAAACTAACTCTCTTGTTTGCTCTTGAGCAGGCTGATTTACTACAACTTCGGTCTTAGCTTTAACTTCACTAACCCCAACTTCTTTATGAGATTTACTTGTTGATGTTTGTAAGTTATGCACATCTTTAACTTGTGTTTTAACTTTCGCACTAGCTAAAGAATTAGACTCTTGTTCCTTAGTTACTTCAGGAGTTTTAGATTCTAAAATTTCTTTTGCTACATTAGAATTAATACTTGTGATTTCTAACGGCGTGTGAATCGTATTAACCACTGATCTCAAGTTTTTACTAATAGAACTTTCTTTGACTTTAGTCGCAGACTCTAAAACATCTTTATTAGAGTTTTTAAGCTTTCCTGGAATCGAGCCTACAGGAACTGACTTAACAGCCCCTTTATTTCTTTTTTCTTCTTGATTTTGTAACTTAATCAATTTAGCTCTTTGTTCCCTTAATGCTCTTTTTGCTTGCTGAATTTCTTTATAAGAATGTTTAAAATTCACACAAGGTTGTGGAGCTTGGAAAACTATTTTTCTTAGTTTTGTAACTTTCTCTTCAGGAGATAACTCAGTTTTAACTATAATCTCATGCTTAGTTTTAACTTCTTGAACATAGTCTTCACTATTAAGAGCTTTACCCTCAGCCACTTTCATATAACTATTTAGTCTATTTGATGGCTCAAAAGCTTTATCTTTTTTACGTGAGAACCCAAATTCTTCACTATCGGTAGCTAAAACCTCATAAGAACTAGGTAAAGTCACTTGCTCTTTATCTTCTTCTAACCAAGTTGCATAAGTATCTTTATCTAAAGCAAACTCTTGATTACGTAAAACATAACGTTCAGAAACATCAACTACTTTTTTACGTTTTTCTTTTCTTGACTCCTCTTTTGAAGAGTCATTTTCTACAACTCTCGCTTTAGTTTTAGCTTTTGTTAGAAGAGATTCAGATTTTTCTTCAGTTTCAGCTTTAACATTAGTTTTTGCTTCCTCAGCTTTACTAACTAAAGTTTTAGCTTCTTGATGAGATTTTTCGATCGTAGGAGCTACTTTATCTTCTTGCTTATTAGCTTCTTTTTCTTGAGCTTCAACCTGAGCTTTAATTTCTGCAGGGTTTATATCACCACGACTCTTCTCAATAACTTTCTTCGCTTTACGCTTACGCTCTTTATTGGAAGTAAATACCTCTTCAGTAATATGCCCATCAGCAAGTACTTTAGCTTTCTTCTCATTAGAATTATCAGCTCCAGTTTCCTTGTCTGTCTTAGCAACTTCGTTTTCTTCATTAGCACGAGCATTTGCTTTTTGCTCACGTAATAAACGACGTTGCTGACGTTTAGATAACTGTTTTTCGCTATCAGCATTATTACTAGTTGATTTACTGTCTTTTGCTTCTTGCGTTTCTTGATTTACGTTATTATTTTCACGTTTACGACGTTTTCTACGACGTAACTCTTGTTTATCTTCGCCAGAAACTTCTTCAGAAGATTCTTTTTTCTTGAATGTAAATAAATTTACAAACCAACGTTTAATTCTACCAACAAACGTTTTCTCTTTTTCTTCTCTTTCTAAGGCTTCTTGAATAAAATCAGCTTTTCCTAAACGAGATTCAAAAGTTTTTTCAACATAAGCATCAGGAACTGAAGATAAGTTATGTGGTAAACTTTTCTCTTCATTTTTTTCTTTAGCATTTTGCTTACGTTGATTTAATCTATTAACTTCTTGATAATGATCAACTAAGAAATAACTTACTTTATCTTTTACTTGATCTCCACGTCTTACACGATGAATCTCAAAGTGTGGAGTCTGCATATCAGCATCAGGAACAACAATAATCTCTACATTGTTTGTTTGCTGGATCTTAGTTAAATCTTCACGCTTTTCATTTAATAAGTAAGCGGCAATTACATTAGGAACAACTACGTGTAACTTAGCTAAACGACCGGTGCGTTTATTTACCTCTTCAACTATTTGACGCAGAATATGTAAAGATAAAGATTCATTATCACGAATAAAACCAGTACCATTACAACGCGGACATAAATGATTGTTAGATTCAGCAATAGAGCCACGAATACGTTGACGTGAAACCTCCATTAAGCCGAACTTAGAAATTCTTGAGGTTTGGATTCTCGCTCGATCATCAGCGGTAGCTTGGCGCATCTTCTCTTCTACTTTTTTCTGATTTGCAGAATGAGACATATCGATAAAGTCGATAACAATTAATCCACCAAGGTCACGAATTTTTAATTGACGAGCAATTTCTTCAGCCGCTTCTAGGTTAGTATAAAGAGCGGTAGACTCTATATCTCCACCTTGGGTAAAGCGAGATGAGTTTACATCAATTGCAGTTAAAGCTTCAGTAGTATCAATTACTATTGCTCCACCGCTTTTTAGTTTAACAGTACGCTCAAATGCTGTATCAATTTGACGTTCTATATCATAAGCAGCAAATAAGCCAAGACTTTTACTTTTATCCGGTCTAAATAAAGTTAAGATAGGTTTTGATTTTGGTCTTACTAAACGTAAGTAGTGTTCAGCTTTTTCATAAGCTTCTTGACTATCAACGACAATTTCACCGACATCTTTAGTTAGATAATCGCGGATTACACGAATAATAGTTTCTGATTCGTGATGAAGAATTCCTACTTCATCATGTTGCTCAGCATATTCTTGGATTTTATCCCAAATAAAGTGAAGAATTTTTAAATCATACTTTAATTCTTCAGAAGAGCAACCTACTCCAGCAGTACGAACAATTAAACCTTGCCCTTCTGGAACATTTAATTCTGCTAATTTTGCACGAAGATTATCTCTATCACTTGCACTTAAACGTCTTGAAATCCCATCTACTTCAGGGCTATTTGGCATTAAAACAAGAAAAGTTGAAGCGATGGCGATATAAGTAGTTAAAGCCGCTCCTTTATTACCCCTTTCTTCTCTCGCTACTTGAACAATTAATTTTTGCCCAACCTCTAAACGATCTTTTATTTCACTGCCTTTACGTAAAAAATATGATTCATGGATATCTTTAAATGGTAAGAAACCATCACGTCCTTCTCCATAATCAACAAAGCAAGCTTCTAATGAAGATTCAATACGAGAAATCTTCCCAATATAAATATTTGATTTTTTATTATCATTTCTTCTTTGCTCTATATCTAGATCTAATAATTCTTTATCATCGACTAGAGCAATACGCACCTCTTCTTCTTGAGTTGCGTTTATGAGCATTTTCTTCATTTCTTATAATCTAAAAAAACTATTTTATAGTATAAGAAACAAACTCAGTTCTTATAGATCTACTTTTAATCCGATGTTAACCATCCAAATCAAAAATATTCAATGCATGCTGTTCTTTGAACTTAAGTAAAGCTAGATCTTTAAAAACTTTTAATTCCAAGAAAAACATGAGTTCATACTAATTCTAAAATTTATCTGTAATAACCCATCACAAAAGTCTTACGTCCATTAACATCCTGCTTCTTGTGAATCTAATTAATACCCCATAAATTTACAATTATCTATATTATTTTAATTAATTCTCTAAAAACCTAAACAAATAGCCTTTAACTTCAATGTATAACATTTACTGAAAACGTTAATTTAAATACATATAGTGTATGAAGGTTCGAGTAAAGACGCCATTTGAGCTTGACCTTTTTGTCTGATCAAAGCTCAAAAAAAATGGCATAAAAATTATAAATTTGAGCACTTTGTATTCATACCCAAAAATCACAGAGGAATAACTCCTTATTCTTGTGATAAAAAAACATAAGTTTAATTTCTTATACTATGCTATGAAAAATTGAATTCTAATATCTTAAACCGAAGTTTAAAATCTTACACCTGTTTTCTCATCATACCGAGATGATTAAAAAACTAAAAAGCTAGGTTTTACTTTTAATTAAATATTTCACAATGATAATTAGATCTAATTATCAAAAAGTTACTCAAATTATAATTCTTTATTAAAAATCTAGACTATTTCTTCTATATTTTACTTTAAATTGCCCAAAAATTCAAAAATTTATCGATAAAAATAAACCTCTACTATTAATAAGCAGAGGTTGATCTTTATTCTATTGGCGTTAAACTTTGTAAAAACTTTTGTAATTCTGGATCTAAAGGAATTTCTACTTCTTTTCTCGTTTCTGAAACTGGATCTACAAAATTTAATTTATAAGCATGTAAAAACATTCTATGCAAACCTAACTTATTAAAATAAGAATTTGCAATAAGATCTTGATATTTTTCATCTCCCGCTAAAGGAGCTAAGGCATGCAAAGCATGAACCCTGATTTGATGGGTTCTTCCTGTAAGTGGACTAGCCTCAACTAAAGAGAATTTTTGCCCATTCTCATCTTCGTAAACCTGCAAGAGTTTAAAATTTGTAATTGACTCTTTCCCTTGATTATCTACCTTAACAAATCTTTCCCCTAACTTTTCATATCTTAAAAGTGGAGCTTCTACTCGTGCATGTTTCCAAATCCCGGGAACTAAACACAGGTAAGACTTATAAATAGTTTTATTTCTAAATTGCTCTTGCAAATGCTTGAGTACACTTGGTTTGCGAGCAACCATTAATAGACCCGAAGTTTCCTTATCAATTCTATGTACTAGTTCTAATCTTTTTTCTTTTGGAAATAGTACTCTTAAAGCTTCTACTACTCCATAATTAACACCAGAACCTCCATGCACCGCAATTCCTGCAGGTTTATTGATAATAAATAATCCCGCATCTTCATAAACGATATTCTTCTTTAATACCTGCACTGAGTTTAGTTTAACTATATCTTTTAAAGCAATACTTTTATCAAGAGTATTTTTTAAGATGAGAGGAGCGATCCTAATAACATCACCTTGGCTAATTTTGTAATCAGCTTTAATCCTTTTCTTATTTGCCCTAATCTCGCCCTTTCTTAACAACTTATAAAAATTTGTTTTAGGAATATTCGGTAAAATACTAATTAAAAAATTATCAATTCTTCGTTCTTGATCTTCAGCTTTAGCTATAAGTTCAACTACTGGAGTTTTATATTCTTGACCTATAGCCACCCCTTGTGGAGCTTTAAAGGCCTCTTTATGCTCTTGATCTTGATCTTTCGACTCAGCCTTTGCCGTAAGTTGAGTAACTTTTTTCGCATGATTAAGTTTCTTTTCTTTACTCAATCTAGGCTGAGAAATTTTTCTCTCCTTATTCTTTGGAGGTCTATTTTTTACACTCATATCTTAATTTATCATTAAATTCTATCTCGATCATTATACACAAAATAAGACCATCCTTGTTAGATGGTCCTATAATAATTAATGATTTTCGCGAGCGTGATTAATCGTGTAACGAGGAATTTCTACAATTAAATCTTCCTCACCTACATAAGCTTGACAACTTAAACGAGAATCTAACTCTAATCCCCATGCCTTATCTAATTGATCTTCTTCATCCATGGTTGGTTCTTCTAACGAATCAAAACCATCACGAACAATTACGTGACATGTTGTACAAGCACATGATTTCTCACATGCATGTTCAATTTCAATCCCATTACGTAAAGCTACATCAAGAATAGATTCTCCAGTTTGTGCTTCAACCACTAATCCTTCTGGACATAATTCAGCATGAGGCAAAAATGTAATCTTAGGCATTTAAGTTCCTTTATTTCATTTCATTAATATCTTTACCTGTAAGCACTTCTTTTATACTTTCTGTCATAATTTTGGCAGCAAAATCACGAGTACTTACTTCTACTTGTTGACTCCAAAAATCAATTTCATTCGCATATTCTTTTAATCTTTGCGAGTCATCATTAGTTAAGCTAGATACATTTAAATTTTCTAATTTGTATTTTTCTAAAAGTGTTAGTAAACGGTTAACATTTCTTTCAATGTTATTTGCCTCTTTAGGCTCTAAATATTTACTACCATACTTTTGCACTTGTTGAACAACTGATTGTACTAATAACTGAGCTTCGACTTGGGCTTCCGAAAGCTTACGTAAAGCTAAATCTAAAGCTGCAAATTCACTTGACTCTTGAATCATTTTTAGTACTTCATCTTCGGTTAGCCCATAAGATAATTTCACTTGCACTTCAGCACTTATGCTCGTAGTCAACTCTTTTGCAGATACACTTAATAAACCATCAGCATCAACTTGATAAGTTACCAGGATTTTCAATGCCCCCGCAGCTCTAGGAGGTAAACCTTTTAGCGTAAAGCGAGATAAAGAACGGCAATCAACCGCCATATCCCTCTCACCTTGTACCACATGAAGTTTTAATCCGGTCTGCCCATCTTGTGCAGTTGTAAATTCCTGAGCTCTCGTAATTGGAATTACGGTATTACGAGGAATAATTTTCTCAACTAAACCTCCATAAACCTCAACTCCTAGAGATAAAGGTAAAACATCTAGCAGTAAAAAATCCTTATCGTTTTGATTACCAGCAAGAATGTCTGCTTGCATCGAAGCACCTAAAGCCACTACCGTATCCGGATCTATGCTTGCTAAAGGTTTACGAGCAAAATATTTCTCAACCTTTTCTTGCACTAAAGGTACACGAGTAGATCCTCCAACAAGAATAACTTCGTTAATTTCTTCTTTATCAACTTGAGCGTCTTTTAATACCGCACGACAAATTAATAAAGTTTGTTTTACGTAATCTTCGATTAGACTATTAAAATGATCACGAGTAATTGTAAAGTCTTCTTGTGGAAGTTGAATCTGAGCTTTATTTAACTCTTGCTCTAATAAGTTAAACTCAACTAAAGTCTCTAACTGCACTGCTTCTTGATGACTTAAATGTTTTTTACAATTAATTGCTAACTCTAGAAGTAATCTTTGTGCTGTTTTATTTAGTTTAAGCTCTTCTAACTTAAATAATTTCTCAAAGTTTTTACTTAAAGCAATATCAAAGTCATCACCACCAAGATTAGTGTTCCCCCCTGTAGCTAGAACCTTGAATACTCCTTTTTCAATTTTTAAAATTGAAACATCGAAAGTTCCACCACCTAAATCATAGACCGCAATTAAACCATCTTGATCAGCTTTAATCCCATAAGCAATCGCGGCTGCAGTAGGTTCATTAAGTAAACGTAAAACATTAATTCCAGCTAACTTAGCTGCATCTTTGGTAGCTTGTCTTTGTGTATCATCAAAATAGGCTGGCACAGTGATCACTGCCCCATATAAACTATCGCCTAAATTTGCTTCAGCTTGTTGTTTTAATTTTTTTAAAATTAGGCTTGATACCTCAATAGCATTTTTACCACCTGCTACAGTATTAAACACCGGAAGATTATTAGCTGTTGCCGTTAACTCATAAGGTATTTTATGTACACTTTCTTTAATCTCGTCTAAAGACTTACCAATAAATCTTTTTACCGAGATAATTGTATTTTGTGGATCTAAATTCGCTTTTTCTAAAGCTTGATATCCAACTTCAGCTTCTTGATCTTTATGAAAACGAACTACAGAAGGACATAAAGCTCTCCCTTTCTCATCTTCAATAATTTCTAAAGAGCCATTTCTATAAACACCAACTAGAGAGTTTGTTGTCCCTAAGTCAATTCCTACCGCAACCTTACGTTGGTGCGGAGCTGCCGATTGACCAGGTTCAGCTATCGTTAATAATGCCATAAATATTTAAATCTACTTTAAATTAGTTGCTCATCTTCTACTTTTTCGATTTCACTTTTTAGCTTAGCTAAAAACTGTAAACGGTAAACTAATTTCTGTGCTAATTCTAAATTATTCTCTATAAAAGCTTGTTCTAAAGCCTGTTTATTCTCATTAACTAAGCTCTTAGCTTTAGTCTTTAAATTATTAAATTCTTGCTCGACAAAATTACGTGATAACTTATCTATCTGCTCACGCATTTGAATTTGCAGAAAAATGAATTCAGCATCCTGCTTAACTACATTTTCATTGAAATGTTGGTGATCTTTTTCTAGATCAATAATAACCTGCCCACGCTTTAAATCATCTTTTAAGATATTGTAAGCATCATTTATTTGGGTAGATTTTGAAATAAAACTAATTCTTTGATTAGGATCTTCAACACCTACAACTTTATCAGGGTGATAGGTTTTCATCAGATCTAAATACTTTTGTTCTAGCTCATTTAGATCTAAAGAAAATTTCTGTTCTATCCCTATAACTTGAAACGGATTAAACATTAAAACTTTCTCCACAACCACATTCGTTTTTGGTATTTGGATTTGAATATTTAAATCCTTCATTTAAACCTTCACGAACATAATCTAACTGGGTACCATCGAGATAAACTAAGCTTTTTTTGTCTACCACTACTGTAACCCCTTTATCTTCAAAAGTTACATCGTCAATATTTAACTCATCGACAAATTCTAAAACATAGCTCATTCCAGAACAACCAGAAGTTTTTACGCCCACACGTAAACCTATTCCTCTACCACGACCTTCAAGAAATTTTTTTACTCTTTGCGCAGCCGCTTCGGTTAGTGTAATAGCCATTGACTAGCTCCTTAAACATCACTATTATTTTTATATTTTATACTGATATATAAGTATATTATATAGCACTATAAAATAAACCCAATCCCTGTGGTTAAAACACACAGAGATTGGGGAAGTTATCATAAGAATTATTTTTTATTTTTGCTGCGGTAATCATTTACAGCAGCTTCAATCGCTTCTTCAGCTAGTAAAGAACAGTGAATCTTTACTGGAGGTAACTCTAGCTCTTGAACAATAGCTTCATTTTTAATCGCTAAAGCTTCATCTAGAGATTTACCTTTTACTAATTCAGTCATTAAAGATGATGAAGCTATAGCTGCTCCACATCCATAAGTACGGAACTTAGCGTCTTCAATGATCCCCTGATCATTTACTTTAATTTCTAACTTCATTACGTCTCCACAAGCTGGAGCACCAACCATTCCTGTACCGATTTCTTTTGAATCATCTGCATCAAAAGAACCTACATTACGTGGATTTTCGTAATGATCTAATAATTTGTTTGAATATGCCATGAATTAACTTCCTTTAAATTAGTGTGCAGTCCAAGAAATTGAATCTAGTGAAATACCTTTTTTGTAAAAATCCCATAGAGGAGATAAATCACGTAATTTTTTCACTGCACTTTTTACTAAATCAATCGTAATATCAATTTCTTCTTCAGTAGTATAACGTCCTAATGAAAAACGAATTGAAGAGTGAGCTAACTCATCATTACGACCTAAAGCACGTAATACATATGATGGTTCTAAAGATGCTGAAGTACATGCTGAACCAGAAGATACCGCTATATCTTTTAGTGCCATCATTAGAGATTCACCTTCGATATAGTTAAATGAAACATTTAAAATTCCTGGAGCAGAGAAGTCATACTTACCATTTAAATAAATCTCTTCTATATCTTTTAGCCCATTCCAAAGACGATCGCGTAAAGCTCCGATGCGTTTCATCTCATCAGCTAACTCTTCTTTAGCAATACGGTAAGCTTCACCTAAACCTACAATTTGATGCGTTGGTAAAGTACCAGAACGTAAACCACGCTCATGACCACCACCGTGAATTAAAGCTTCTAGACGAGCACGAGGTCTACGTGATACATATAAACCACCAATCCCTTTAGGACCATATACTTTATGTCCTGAGAAAGACATTAAATCAACGTTTAACTCTTTTACATCTACGGGAATTTTTCCTACGCCTTGTGTTGCATCACAATGGAACACAATTTTTCTTTCACGACAAATTTTACCAATTTCTGCTACATGTTGTAACACTCCAGTCTCATTATTAACTAACATCACTGAAGCTAAAATTGTATCTGGGCGTAAAGCATTTTGGAAATCTTCTAAACTCACAATACCATGCTCGTCAACATCTAAGTAAGTTACTTCAAAACCTTGACGCTCTAATTGGCGCATAGTATCTAAAACTGCTTTATGCTCAGTTTTAACAGTGATTAAGTGATTTCCTCTTGTTTTATGGAATAAAGCAGTTCCTTTAATAGCTAAATTATCAGACTCTGTAGCTCCTGAAGTAAAAACAATTTCACGTGGATCTGCATTGATTAAATCTGCAACGTTTTTTCTAGCTTCATCAATAGCTTTCTCAGCTTCCCAACCAAATTTATGAGATCTTGAAGCTGGGTTACCAAAGTTACCATCAATGGTTAAGCATTGCATCATTTTTTCAGCTACACGTGGATCTACTGGAGTTGTTGCTGAATAGTCTAGATAAATCGAACGAGACATATGTCTATGATTCTCCTAAAAGTATTTAAATTCTGTTTTTTTTATTATTAGTTTTTTTCTTATTAGTGTAGGTTATCAATAATTTTCTTCCCTTCTTTAGCAAACTTTTTAAATTGCCTATTTTATTAC
>NZ_NRJF01000141.1 GCF_003585965.1 Psittacicella gerlachiana
CGGTATTATGTAGCAAATGCACAAAACCAAATTAATTACTTATAAAACAATAAATTAACAATAATACTATACACTATAAAGAGAATAAGGCAATCATAAGACTGCCTTATTTTTTATTCTCATCTACGCTTATTTAAATCTTACTGTAAATTTATTACGTTACCCCATAAAATTAGAGTAAGATGATATAACAAAGATCACCTCAATTAATAAGATACATTTTATCGCAATAACAATCCATCCAATCAATACAATTCATTTCTACTGCCATTTCTTCTGCTTCACTCGCAAATTCTGAATAAACTTGTTGTAAAATTAATCCTACTCGATACATAGCATAATCATAGGTATATTGAGGATAATCCTCAACTTTATAATAGGTTGGGCTATGTTCTTTATATACAGAGGGATTATAGTATTCGGATAGATAATTAATTTCCATTTTTTCGCTATCTTCAAAAGAAATGAACTCGCTTTCATCAATTTCTGAAAAGGCAATCCTTAATTGCTCCTCGTAATTATCTAAAATTTTAAAGGCTTCACGATGAGATTGGTAAATAAAACATTGTTGAATATAAAGTGGTAGTTTAATGATTTTCATGGTATATACCCTCTGTTATAAGCTAGCAAGCCCAAAACAAACTTGTTGTTTTTTGTTCTTTTGCCAATACCCTATAAAATCTTTTAAAGGGCGAGTGGTTAAGCAACGTTGTAATAAATCGAAGAATTTATCATGGACTGATTTACGTCTATTTTCTTCACGCCATACTATTTCATTAGCGTAAAGCATAAGGTAGTGATTTTTAAACTTATGGTATACGCCATATTGCATACGCCTAAAACGAGCGAAAAAAGATTCAGCAAGATTATTAGTTATACCTTCAATAGAGCAATACTCTTGCGAATGATTGACTCGCCAAAGGTCGTAATGAAAAGCGAGGTTATCATAGGCAGGGTTTTCATCGGTGTAGATGGTCGTATTAGGGCTGACAAGCTAATAGGTTAGTTGCATAATATCGTGGGTATTTTCCTCTTTAACAAGGGATACTATGTGGCGATTTGCTCCTTGTTTCTGGTCGTCTTGTTGGCTAAACACTAATACGCAGGCTTTATCTTGTCGTTGATAGCATTTTTTGCGTCTATCTATTCGTTTATGTCGAAAATTTTTAGGACGTAGATAGTGATTAACGTAGCAACCGTCAATATGCACTTGTCCTGTTAGAGGGAAATATCTTTAGTTTGATTTAATGTTTCTCTGAATTTATGCAAAAGCACCCATGCGGTTTTATACTGTACATTTAGGCTATGTGAAAGCTCAACGGCAGAAATCCACTTTGCATTTAAGGTAAATAGAAGTAAGGCAATTAAGAGTTGTTTTAATGATAATTTTGAGCCATGAAAAATAGTGCCAGCGGTAATGGAAAAGCAGTAATGGCAATATTTGCATCGCCATTGCTGACGAGTAGCGTTAAAATAAGCGTTGTGACATTTTTGACAACGAGGACAAATAACATGATGAAGATTATCACTTTGTTGCCAACGTGCTTTGATGAGCATTTTCAAAATATCAATATCAGACATCTCACTCACTTGTGCAATAGACAAGTGGCGAGCGTTTGCTGATAAAAGAAAATGCTGTGTCATAAAAAGAAATCCCTTTATTGAAATTCTGTTTAGCCTTTTAAGGCTTAAAGCAAAAATCCAATAAAGGGACTTCAAATTTTATGGCTTAAATTTTAATTTAATACTGAACCAATGTCAAGTTATTTTTGTTTGTCAAGTAAATTTACAAAACATTGGTTTAGGTATTAATTCCTTAATTTTTCTGGTGGTAATGGTGTCAAGTGAATTATTTTTATAAGTTTGTTTGGTTTATTTTTGTTCAATTAAATTTTTCATTAATATTTATGAGAAAGACTATCTAAGAAAACAAGTAATCCTATAAGTTCATTTGCTATTAGGTTATCTAAATGATATGTTAAGTGTTCTTCTATTTTATCTTCCACAATAGTAATAAACTTTCTTTTATAGGACTTATCTCATCATATATACAACTAATAAAAACTAATTGATATAATAATTATAAATTTATTAAGTTGTTAAATCACCTAACTATTTCACAACTTCTTGAATTTGACTAACAGCTTGCCATTTGCTATCCATTGCATTTTTAATTTTATTTGAGATCTCTAAAATTTTACTCCTATCATTATGTATCGGCAATTTTAATTCTTTCCAACGATCTGCTATATTAGGTAAAGTAGTTTCTATTAATATTTTATTTTTAGCTTGTTCTTGT
>NZ_NRJF01000142.1 GCF_003585965.1 Psittacicella gerlachiana
AGATACTACTTTGTACAATATTGTACCAATAAAATTTTAGCATCTTTAAAAGTGTTTAAAAATGCTTTATTTAATGTTTGGTTGTACTTTTAGACGAAGATTAATTCGTATATTTTTTCTACATTAAAAAGGGTTACAGTCCAACCGAACATCTATTGGGAATCAATTTTAATAATTGGTAAAACATGACAGATAATAAAATCTCTAGTAATAATATTGAAGTAAGTTTCGAAGAACTAGGATTACCTCCTGCAATTGTAAATGCAGTACATGATTTAGGTTTTAATAAAGCTACACAAATTCAAGCTCAGGCAATTCCTTATCTTTTAGAAGGTCGCGATATCCTAGGACTAGCACAAACTGGTTCTGGAAAAACGGCTTCTTTTATGCTACCTCTATTAGCAAATCTAGATACCTCACTAAAAGCTGCACAAATTTTAGTTTTAACTCCAACTCGTGAATTAGCAAATCAAGTAACTAGTGCTACCAATGATTTTGCGAAATATTTACCTAAAGTAAATCCACTAGCTATCTATGGTGGGCAATCTTATGGGTTACAAATCAAAGCATTAAAAAATGGTGCGCAAGTAATTATTGCAACTCCAGGACGTCTTGTTGATCATATCACTCGTGGAACTATAGATTTATCACAAATTAAAGCTGTAGTTTTAGATGAAGCAGATGAAATGTTAAGCATGGGTTTTGCGGATGCTTTAGAAACTATTTTATCTAATATCCCTGAAACCGCACAAACGGCTCTTTTTAGTGCAACTATGCCAAAAACCATAGAATCTCTTACGAAAAAACACTTAAAAGATCCTGCTGAAGTTAAAATTAATAAAATTAAAGGTAATGAGCCTAAAATTGATCAGTACTATTGGTTACAATATCAATATTCTAGAGATCAAGCTCTAATTAGATTCTTGGAAGTAGAAGAGTACGATGCAGCAATTATTTTCGTAAAAACTAAACAAGGATGTAATGAAGTTTGTGAGTTTTTACTTAAAAATAATGTAGCTGCAGCTTGCTTACATGGTGATATGAGCCAAGAAGTACGTGAATCAACTTTAAATGGTCTACGTAATGAAAGTATTAATGTACTGGTAGCAACAGATGTAGCCGCTCGTGGTCTTGATATTGATCGTATTGATCTTGTGATCAACTACGAATTACCTAATGAAAAAGAAAACTATGTCCACCGTGTAGGTCGTACCGGTCGTGCTGGTCGTGAAGGACGCTCTATTTCATTTATTGGTGAAAGAGAAAGAGCTAACCTTTATGCAATTGAAAAAGCTTGCAATAAAGAGTTACGCGAAATTAAAGCTCCAAACAACACTGAGTTAGAAATCTTTAGACGTGCTAAATTTAAAAAAGAATTAGAATCTAAATTAAATGAAGCTAACTTAGATAGCTATACTCAATTAATTGATGAGCTTATTCCTACTGATTATGAACCTAATCAAGTTCTGGCAGCTTTATTAAATTTAGCTACTTTAGATCGTCGTCTTGTTTTACCAAAAGAAAAAGCACCTAGACATAAATTTACTTATGATCGTAGTTATTATGCTCGTGCAAAAACCTATGTAAGAAATGGTCGTTATGAAAGTAATGAACGTAGAAACTACGATAATGGATTAGATCTTTATGTTATTAATTTAGGACGTAATGATGACTTATTAGTACAAGACATAATTCGCTTAATCAATAAGCATAGCTCTCGTATTAATATTGGTAATATCAGAATCAACAAAGACAATACTATTGTTGAATTACCAAGAGCTTTTGATTTTAAAGCTATGTCTGCAATTAATAACGAAAAACTATGCAATAAGCAAGTTCAAATGCGCCGTTTAGAAAACAGAAATTACTCAAGAGGTAATCGTTTTAGAAATGGTGAAAGCCGTAATAGTTATGGTGATCGTCCAAACTATAAGCAAAATAATAATTTCAATCGTAACAACCGTTTCGAAAGAAATAATAAAAATGGTCGCTTTACACAACGTAACAATGACTAGTTTAAGACCATGAACTTGTTAATATGGGAGCTATCTATATAGCTCCCATATTTATTTTCTTCTATTTTATAAAATTTTTATAGAATTTACGTCTAAACACTTGACGATAAATAATTTTATTGGTATAATATACGCAAGAAAAAAAATTAAAAACCCATTTCCCTTATAACATTAGATTTTTAAAAAAGTCTTGTTAAGGGTTTATAAAACCCTTAATAAGGTATAAGAATTTATACTTTAAATACGTAAATTTGTAAAAAATCTCTTAAAAACTGTATTTTTTTACTTGAAAAATTATTAGTTAGCGTTATAATTGAAATGTAAAAAAAATTAAAATAAAAGAGGAAAAAATAATGTCAAAAATTATTGGTATTGACTTAGGTACAACTAACTCATGTGTTGCTATCATGGATGGTGATAACTTAAAAGTTATTGAAAACACAGAAGGTCATCGTACAA
>NZ_NRJF01000143.1 GCF_003585965.1 Psittacicella gerlachiana
TCTAGTTTTGCAAGATTGCGTCCACCAATTACTACATTTGCCCCTTCGAGTACTAGTTGTTTTGCTACTTCTTTACCAATACCAGAGCCACCACCAGTAATAATTGCTGTCTTTAAAGAAAATCTTTTCATTTGTTGTACCTCGTTGTAAAATATAACTATAATTATTGTGATAAATTTTTGTGTCTTTATCTTCCATAAGGCAAGAATAAATATTAAATTTATTTCCTTTGCCCCAATATTATAGAATTATTTATTTAGAACAACAACGCATAATATCTTTAGGATATCTAAAGAAAATCTTTATATTATGAAAACTCCTTTTTTAAATGCTCTTCAAGCTTTTGAAGCTAGCTATCGCTTACAAAGCTTTTCAGCCGCTGCCCAAGAATTGAATGTTACTCCCGCCGCTGTAGGGCAATTGGTAAAATCTTTAGAAGATTACCTTGGTAAGCCTTTATTTGTTCGTAAAACCGGAGGTAAGGCAAGGTTGCAAGCAACTGACCTTGCTAGTCAAGCGATAACTGAAATTCAACAGGGATTTGAATCCTTAAGTTTAGGACTGAAAAAACTTCAAAACTCTCAAGAAGATAATCGTTTGAGTGTTACTGTAAGCTCTACTTTTGCTACTAAATGGCTTTTAACTCGTTTGCCTGATTTTCAAAGTCAGCATCCTGAAATTGAGTTCTTTCTAAACTTAACCTCACAAAATGTCAATTTCTTTAGTGAAAGTGTTGATATCGGCATACGTTATGGCAAAGGAAATTGGTCTGACTTACAAGTAGAACTTTGGCAACAAGAACAAAGATTTGCAGTTTGCTCGCCTGAGTTTTTAGAACAACATCCAATCCATAAGCCTACCGATCTGTTTAATCTTCCTTTAATTCATGATTTGACTTTATCACGTCATGAAGGGTTTCTTGGCTGGCAAGATTGGTTTGCTAAGTTTTTACCTTTGAACTCTCATCACGAGATTAAAGGTCTTAGCATTAATGATAGTGCCAATGTTATTCAAGCTGCTATTAATGGTCAAGGAATTGCTTTAGCCCGAAGCTTACTGGTAGCTGATGACTTGAAAAGCGGACGCCTCATTCAACTTTTTCCAGAGCTTACTCTGAGTTCAAATTTGGCTTATTATCTTGTATATCGACCTCAAAGTTGTCAAAAACCTAAAATTTGTATTCTCCGCAATTGGTTAGCTCAACAAACCCAAACCATGTATAACTCCTAGCCAATAGGATTACCCAGTACAAAATGCCAACTCCTTAATTTATTAGTTTTGCTTAAAAACGAGAAAGGGGACAGAGTTAAATAAACTTGGGTTTTGTCCCTCTTCTCGTGCTTGTACCTTGCACAGACTAAATTACGGCTATAGGTAATAAGAGTAAGTTTTGCTTGTCCCAACTTGATTTAAAGCTTTAGTACTTTTTTCTCGATCACTTTTGATCATTTATTTGCAAAAAATAGCTATCTAAAGGCTATTTCCTTACTTTTTCTCATAGATTTACTTCTGCTTTCTATCTTTAACTCTTTAAAATTTAGAGCTTTTCTTTACTCTGATCATTTTTGATAGAAAAAATCCGGATCTAAAAAGTTGTCACCTGCCCCAAATCTAAACTTTTCCCAAGAAATTTCCTTAGTTATTGCATAAAATGAAAATATAAATCATTAAATTAGCTAGCGAAAAGCTCTAATTTGCATCTTATGTAATCAACAATATTAAACTAGATTATCTTTTTTAGTTTTACCTTACTTTGACAGGAGTAAATCATAATGACTAACTTAAATGTATTTGATAAAAGCTATGGTTTATATATTAATGGACAGTGGACTAATGGAAGCGAAGGGCAACTGTTAACTTCTTATAATCCAGCGAACAACCAACCTTTAGCAACTTTTGTTGATGCAACAAGAGAAGATGTTGATGCTGCCGTGCAAGCGGCAACCCAAGCTCTCAAAACTTGGCGTCTGACCACGGCTGCGGAACGTGCAGCTATTCTCAATCAAATTGCTGATGTAATTGAAGAAAATCTCGAACTCTTTGCTTTACAAGAAACTCTTGATAATGGTAAACCTATTCGTGAAACGACTAATGCCGATATTCCATTAGCTGCAGACCATTTCCGTTACTTTGCGGGAGTAATTCGTGGTGAAGAAGGGACGGTAAACGAACTTGATCAAGAAGATATTTCCATTATTATTAATGAGCCTATTGGAGTAGTTGGACAGATTATTCCTTGGAACTTCCCATTCTTAATGGCTGCTTGGAAAATAGCTCCAGCATTGGCTGCCGGTTGTACAGTGGTAATTCACCCATCTTCAACCACTTCTTTAAGCTTACTTTCTTTAGCTCAAAAAATTGGTCATCTCTTACCACCTGGAGTTCTTAATGTAATTACAGGTAAAGGTTCTAAATCAGGTGCTTATATGCTCGAACACCCTGGCTTTAATAAACTCGCATTTACGGGTTCAACTGCTATTGGACGTGAAGTGGGTATAGCAGCGGCTAAACTTCTTATTCCGGCAACTCTAGAGTTAGGCGGTAAATCTGCAAATATCGTCTTTGATGATGCTCCATTTGAAAAAGCTCTTGAAGGGGCGCAAAAAGGAATTCTCTTTAACCAAGGACAAGTATGCTGTGCAGGTTCACGTATCTTTGTGCAAGAAGGAATTTATGACCAATTTGTTGCTGCTCTAGTTAAAGCCTTTGAAAATATTAAAGTAGGTTTACCATGGGAAGCAGATACAATTATGGGAGCACAAATTAATCGTCCACAAATTGAAACCATTGATAAATATGTAAATCTTGGTAAAGAAGAAGGTTGTCGTGTGCTTACGGGTGGACATCGTAGAACTGAGGGAGCTTTAAAAGATGGAGAATTCTATGCTCCAACTCTAATTGAAGCTCAAGATAACTCTTTACGTATTAACCAAGAAGAAATCTTTGGTCCAGTTGCTACCGTAATTAAATTTAAAACTGAAGAGGAAGTAGTAGCTCTCGCTAATGACAGTGAATATGGTCTTGGTGGAGGGGTATGGACTCGAGACATTAACCGTGCTTTACGTGTAGCTAAAGGCGTACAAACCGGAAGAATGTGGGTTAACTGTTATAACCGCTTTACTGCAGGTTCTCCATTCGGAGGATATAAAACTTCAGGTATAGGTCGTGAAACTCATAAACTCATTCTCAAATCTTATACCCAAGTAAAAAATATTTATATTAGCTTACGTGAAGAAAAAGAAGGTTTCTACTAAGCGAAAGTTTCTCTTAAGGAAAAAGGAGGTGCAAACCTCCTTTTTTCCATGCCTAGAGGGCATAATTTAAGCACTTTAGTTCTTTACTATTTTAGTTTGTAAATTTATGGGTTACCTAATCCCTAACTTAAATCTACAACTCAAATCTTGGCTTATATTTTTATAGCTCTTTATAGATTTAAGGACAGATTAAAGATATATCTTATCTCAGTCTTGAGGATAGAAATTTACAATTCTGCATATATACTATTAAAAGTCTTGATACAAACACCACTCACACTTATCTCGCTAGTTAATACCAATTCCCACGACTCATCCTCATTGATCTTTGAGCTTTGTTTTCTGAAATTTAAGGCAAAGACTGGGAGTTATAGTAAAATAAAAGTGTAGATTCTTTTTTTCATTTATCACAAGTAATAGCTTATGATGTTTAATATTTCTTTTCGTAAATGTTTGACGACTCTAGGTTTAGGGGTAGCTTTAACCTTTGTTGGAACTAACTTAGCTACAGCAAATAATGCCAGCTTTAGTCAACCATTTATGCCAATGACCTTAAAACTTAGTGCTAAGGCTAATGAATACCTAGGTAAGGTAAGATTCTTTAATAGTGATCCTAAAGCTCGTGGTTACCAAAAACCAACGCTCGCTAAAACCCCTTTAAGTTATTTATATAATTCAGATGCTCGCCTCGAACCTCTACATAAAATGATGATGGTTTATTATCAAAAGGTATATGATTATTTTGCCAATAATCAAAATGCTCAAGACCATAATAAATTTATTATTGGGTTAGCCGATGCTTTAATGCCTTTTGATTTAAGTAGTCGAGGAGCGGTGTTCCGTACGGCAATTGATCGTCAATTGCAATTAGTGATTCCAAATCGTAATTCGGGTATCTCTAAAGAAGAACGCATCCTTATGAAAGATTTTATGTTTAGTATCTATACTTCACAAATGATGCTTTACTGTAATCAATTACGTAATAATCAAGCTTTAGTTCCTACTTTTTGTAATGGAGCAGCTATAGTTTCGATTATTAATGCTAATGGCTTTAAGAGCGGAGCAGCTTATTTCCGTCGTCTTGGCTTTTTAGCTCAAATTCCTCAAGAAATGGACAAGCTAACGAATAAACAAAAAGTTGAAGCTTTTGGAGAAATAATTCCGCAATTAAATGCTTCACAAGAAGTATTAAAACGCTTTATTGGTTTTGCTCCTGATTTTGGCTTACCAGCCCCTGCCAAACAGTAACGTCGGAGATTGATTTATGAAATTATCTAAAATTTTCTACCAAACCTTGGCAGTAACTTCAGTAGTAGCAAGTATGTTCTGGAGTCAACAAGCTCAAGCTCGTGTATGGTTTCACTATTCGACTGTGGAACAAAATGTTATGCTACAATCTTGGCAACTAACTCAAGAATTAGATACTTATGCTAATAAAGATCTTGCCATTGGTGAGTTATTTGAGATCATTGCTCGTATTCCTTACTTAAATAATGTTAAGGTAACTCGTGAAGGAGAAGATATTCAAACTTCGGTAGACTTGAATATTATTGGTGATTACCTAAAAAAATATTGTCCAGTTGACAAAGAAAATCCTGTAGATTTAACTCGCTATGGTTGTGCTAATGTTTTAACTATGTTTAATCTACGTTATCTTTTAGGGCAAAATAATTTATCGCAGTATTATGACATTCCTTATGTCAAGCGTACAGCAACTGCCAAAAAAGATCAAAAAACCTTAGCTCTTTTAAAAGGAGTTGAAGTTGCTGATTTTAAAGATCTCTATATTAGCCAAGCTGATATTAATAATCTTGAAATCGCTAAATACTTAAAACAAGTTTACAAAGTAAATCTAGTTCCTAATCCAAATGTTAAGCTCCCTGAAGGAGCAACCATGCCTGGTGTAAGTAAACCAGCTTCTTAATTTAGAAGTTCGTTAACTTACTCTAGGGAGTGATCTTAAATTGATATTTTTTCTTAGATTACTCTCTAGTTTGTTTAAATTAGAAATGGTTTATATGAAAAAAAGCTTAAGAACTTTAGGTTTTCCTAAAGTTCTTAAGCTTT
>NZ_NRJF01000144.1 GCF_003585965.1 Psittacicella gerlachiana
AGATGAGATTATTCATTGCAAAAAGCTTTCTCTTTTGGTATGATAGGGAAGAAAGCAAAAAACATCTAAATGATTTTTTTGTTTTCTACTTAAGAGTTTGTGTTGTTCGTTGTTTTGTTGTTTGTGTTTCTCTTAAGTAAAAAATATAACTAGAATAATTATGTTGTTTAGATCCTACTCTACAAGAGTAGGATTTTTTACGTTTAGAATCAAGTAGAACTAATTAAAGTAGAGAGAAGACAATATATTAGTTAGCAAAGAAAAGCTTTGAGAAGAAAGAAAACTGGATATAATAATCTTAGAGATTATGATTTTAGGTGAGTAGATGAAAAAGAAAAGATTACAATGGTGGAAGTTTATTGCACTAATTCCATTTTTGTGGATAGCGAAGATCAGTAATGCCGATACCATTACCTATTTTGTAAAAAATATTCAACAAAAGTTTTTTATAAGTACGGAAAAGCCTCGTTCTTCACAAGTTATTCCTTGGTATTTTGCGACTGCACAAGGAATTGATATTTGGTGTGCCGAACGTCGTACCCAAGTAACTCCTGCTAGCTTTGCTCAGGCGAAAAGAATTACCCTCGTGTATGATGGTTTTGGGCAAAATTTACCTAAAGGAAGTTCAGTGGTAAATCCGAATAGTAATAATTTGGAGCAAGCGAATTTCCGTAAAAATAATTTTGCTTGGCAATTAACTAATGCTGTAGTTTATGTGACCAATGATCAAGACCAAGAAAAACTCTACAAAGGGTGTAAGGTAAACTTTACGAAAGCTTTAAAAGTAACGGTGATTTCTCAGCAAAGAGAAGTGAAGCTAAAAGAGATTAAGGAAATAAATCATATTCCTCATGCTTTTTTAAAGCAATTAGATTCTTTAAGTTTTGCGAGATGCACAAGTTTGTTATCGGGAGAAACCGAAGCAAGATTATATATCACTTATGATGGTACTGAGTATAAACCTTTAGGTTTAGTGTTTAACCATGGTGAGGTTGAACAATATTGTCAAATTAAATAAAGAGCAATTTAGATTAGAGTAATCTAGGTTGCTCTTTATTTCATGTTTATATCTTCAGTAAAGGCAAAATTATTGTGAAAGTAAAAATGCTCAAATAACCAATTTGTATTATTTTATAGAAGTGTTTGCTTATTGAGTTAGAGAGTGAGGAATGGTGATAAAAGTTTATAGGGGATAAGTTTTTTAGTTTTTTAAGCTTACGAATGGTTGTAAGTCATTTAAACCACGTATAAACATTTAAAACCTCTAAACAGCATAAGAGCTTAGCTCATGCTGTTTAGAGGTTTGTGACTACTCTCAAAGTCTCAATTTAGATTTTAAAAATCTTAACTGAGTAAGAGGAGATAGAGTTAGTTAAAAGCTTGATTATTTACCAAGTTGAGCATTGACTGTTGCTAATGCTTGTTGCATTTGTTGGTAAGTTGCTTGGTCTAGATGAGGTGCTATAAATCTCGATGGAGAGAAAATAATTTTTGCATTAAGAACTTGGTCGCCAACCATTTGATTTAAAGCATTGATTAAATTGTAAAGGCTGTAAATATTAGCAACATGTTCACTACTTACGGTTACCTTACCATAAGAGTAGTCAAAGTTAGTTACGGTAAAAGAGTTAAGGTCTTCGTGTAAGGTAATAATTTGGGCTTTGATATTTTCTTTCTCTGCATGGCTAAGAGTAAAGTCTCCCTGAGTACCAAGAGTATCATAATAGTGCAAAAAGTTACGATATTGAATATCAAAACGATTACGAGCAGCGACAAAGTCATTCCATTCAGAAGTAGAGATAACTAAAGAACTAAGATATGTCGTCGAATTTTGACTTTGAGGGTTGGTCGCTTGAGTGCAAGAAGTTAGTATGAAGCCAGTACCTAAGAGAACTGCAAGTAAGCTAACTTTTAAAGTTGGGGCTAAGAATTTATTTAACATACATATGCCTATTCAAAGAAGTTAAATTCTAAAATTGTTGCCAAATAATTTTAGAAATTACAAGGAGTCAGTTTAATCTAACTAAAGATTTACTATATCATCTATAGAGAAAATTTTCTTGCCTATTAGACAGATATCTAGGGAAAAGGTTTTTAATTTAAAGAAAAAATTCTGTAGCCAAGTGA
>NZ_NRJF01000145.1 GCF_003585965.1 Psittacicella gerlachiana
TGTTTATACACATTAATTTAAACTCTAATAAGCTCTTGATAAAATTTCTTTCTTGAACAGCTTCTCTAATTAAATCTTTTCGTATTAAATATAGAGACACTTATTTTTATTTCAAGTTCATTTAGTGAAATTATATCATATTCTATTAGCTTTACCATAAAAAATAGGAGCTCAGAATCAAAATTCGTCGCTCCTCACGGTAGTAATTTGGTAGTTCAAGCTCTAAGCTTGTAACCTTTCTTGTTGCTCTTGAGCTATTTTTTGATTACGCATTAACCAATTGCGGATGCGTCGATAGACAAAAGCAATTAAGAAAAAACTAGTTTGCATTACCACAATGGTTGGTCCAGTTGAGACATTTAAAATATAACTTAAACTTAAACCAAAGTAGCTCGAAATTAAATTTACAAAGATCCCTAATAGCATTACATTACGTAAACGCTTACTAAAAAGTTGTGCAGTAACCGCTGGTAACACTAAATAGTAAATGGTGAGTAAAATCCCAATTGCTTGTAGTGAAGCAATAATGGTTAAAGTTAAGATTACGAGCATGAGATTATGAAATCTCTCAAAACCCAAGCCAAGAATCTTAAATTGTAACTCATCAAAAGTAAATAAAATTATGTCTCGAAAACGGGTAATGCTAAAGATAATGACAATAATGCTAATAATTAATAACTCATAATAGTCGCTTTCTTCGACGCCAAGAAGATTACCAAATAGAATATGGGTAATATGTGATTCGGTTTTAACAAAACTTAATAGTAATAAGCCAATTGCAAAAAAGCACGAATAACACATCCCTAAAGCAGCATCAGCTTTAAGGCGCGAATGACGCAAAATAAAATTAGTTAAATAAAAGCAAAAAAGACCTGTAATAAATGCCCCTAAGGTCATCGACATCGGAAAATGTAAGAGTGAACCTAGCACTACCCCAGGAAACACCGAGTTAGATAATCCCATGCCAAGCATGGCCCAATTTTTATTTACAACTACTACAGAAACTATTGCCGTAGAAATAGAGACCAAAATACTCGTGATAATTGCTACTCTATAAAACTCATAATTTAAAGGATCAATAAAATTTTCATAGAAAAACTCTAGCATTTTATTCCTCCTTTACTTAACTTACGGGCTTTACGAATTAATCTATATCTGCGGAGAGCAAACTGCGTAAAGAATACTAACAGGAAGAGAGTAAACTGAATCGTAATAATTGTTGCTCCCGTAGTTAATTGATAATGATAAGAAAGAAATAAACCTATTACTCCAGTAATCACACTAAAAATACTCGAGATCCACAACATTTTCCCTAATTGCGTCGTAATAATATAGGCAATTGAGCCAGGAATTATTACGAGCGAGACAACAAGTAAGGTTCCTACCGAACGTAATGAACTCATAATGGTAATAGCTAAGAGAATATAGAACACATATTCAAACACTCTTACTTTTAAGCCAATAATCTGAGCAAAAACCTTATCAAAAAAGATTAAGGCAAGAGTACGCCAGCAAGTAAGGATAATTCCTAAGATTAGAGCGGCGATAACTCCTAAGCCAATAATATTCTCGGTAGTTAAACCCACCATTTTTCCAAAAAGAATTTCTTTAATTCTAATCCCCGGTGGATGTAAATAATAGAGTAAAAAACCAATACCCATGAACGAGCTGGTTACATAGGCAAGCGTGGTTTGCTCATGAAAACTAGTATGATTCCGAAAATAATTAATCACAAAAGTTACAATCAAAGACATGGCAAAAATCCCGATTGCAACATTAAAGTTCCAAGAGATGGCAATCACTATGCCAGGGAGAACGGCATGAGATAAGGCATCGCCAAATAAGGACCATCCTTTGAGGATCATAAAAGTAGAAACTATACCACAAGAAAAGCAGATAAAAATTACTCCTAATAGCGAATTTATCATAAATTGATATTGTAAAGGCTCAACTAGGAGACTGTATAAATAAGCAAGCATCTTTTCCTCCTAATTTCTCACAACTTTAGGATTAAAAGCAGCTTCAATATTCTCGCTAGTAAATACCTCTGAAGTTTTACCAAATTGCAAAACTGTACGATAGAGCAGTAAAGTGTGGTCACAATACTCTCTTACTCTTTCAAGATTATGGGTAGAAATGAGGATGGTTTTGCCTTCACGAGCTAATTCAGGTAATAAACGAATAATTTGGTCTTCAGTTTTAATATCAACCCCAGTAAACGGCTCATCAAGAAGAATAATATCAGCTTGTTGAGCAAGTGCACGTGCGATAAACACTCTTTTCTTTTGCCCTCCAGATAATTCACCAATTTGACGTTTGAGCAAAGGTTCAATTTGCATTCTTTGTGCTACTTGTTGCACTATAGCTTTGTCTTGCTCTTTGGCACGACGCATAAAGCTCATCTTAGCATAACGTCCTTGCATAATCACTTCATAGACACTAATAGGAAAATCATAATCTATAGCATCCATTTGTGGTACATAGGCAATTAAATTATCTTTAATGGCTTGACCAACAGGTTTTCCTTGCAAGAAAATTTTTCCTGTAGTCACTTTTTCTAAATTGAGAATTGATTTAAACAGCGTAGACTTTCCAGAACCATTCATGCCAATTAACGCACAAACACTACTAGGTTCAAGCTTAAAATTTACGTCTATTAGCGCCTGATGTCCATTAGGATAAATTAAATTTAAATCCTGAACAGCAATTGCATAATTCATAGAAATAATACTCCGCAAAATAGAGTCTAAGTTCTACAACTAAATAAAAAATTTGCTCGCTAAAGCATGCTAGCAGTAATAGGCAACAATAAATAAAAGCAAGGCAGACCAATAGTAACTATTTACCAAAATTAGACGCAATAAGCCTAGATCTTAAAGACCTCAGTTCTATATTTACTTCAAGTTGGTCTAGATTTGTTAAACCAAAAAACGACAAATCAACGTGAATTGCGTAAAAGTAAAACTGATTAAGCGACAAAATTTTGTTTTGAGGATAGTTAAAATTGGTGCGAAAATGAAAAGCAAAGGATGGAATAATTTGAAAAACACGACTCCATACGATTGTTTTATCTACCTAAGTTGTTACTTAGGTAAAATCTTTTATTTAAGTCACCGTATTTTCAAATTACCGTTAGGAAACAGTTGCGGGTTGGAAAGAAATCAAAAGCCTGCATACTTTTCCTGAGGAAAAGTATTAAAGAAAAATATACAAAACTTTGGAATAATTTCATTCCTCTTTTTCATCGAGTAGTAGAACTAAAAGCTCTGACTGCTTGATTGGTGGTTTAAAATAAACCGTGATTAAACAAACAACCTAGATAAGCTAAGCACAGAAAAATACGAAAAACCTACTTAGTTACATCTAAATTGCGGTAGACAAATTTAAAGTTCACTTCCTTACTTAAGCCGTTCTTGATCCTATAGGTGCAAACTATAAGCAAGTTCTACTTAATCAAAGTGCATTAAATCAGGTTAGATTAAAACTAGATTAAGTCTAGTTACATTTTACCTATTATCTTGCAGAGTTAACTTTAATTTGTTGTAAGAGCTTAGAAGTGCAAAAGAAATTTGCTTGAGGTTACATAGAAAATTCTAAACTCTGAGGTAGCACCCCAATTTATTAACTAATTTAATCAGTTAATTAAGTGGGCATTACCCATACAAATATACTTTATCCTAAATTCAAGTTTTTTGCACAAGTATTTTTATATATAAAGGTAAATTTTTATGCTATTTTTTTATTAAATCTCTTATATTCAAGGAAAATAAACTTAGGTTTATTTTATAAAAATTATAATTCTTACATATTTATTGAGGGAATTATTTAATTCTCACACAAATTACTGCTCCTTAAACTTTTTTAAGCCTTGCAAACTTTTTAAATTTTTTCTTAAAATAATATTTGAATAGACGTTTATATG
>NZ_NRJF01000146.1 GCF_003585965.1 Psittacicella gerlachiana
AATCTAATATATATGAAACCTTCACCACGAGTTTTTTACCTCACACTCATTATTTTATGGATTATTTTATTTATAATTCCTGAATTTAGACAAGAAATAATGAGAGCTTCTGGGATAGAAATTTTCTTTTATATATTCATTACTTTCATAATTACAGCTGGTTTCTACTATATTTTAAATATAGCATTTAATATTCTTAAGGCTATTTTATACTTTATATTTTTAATTTTTAGAACGATCGTAAATTTATGTCTTTCCATTATTAATTTATTCTTTTTAATTATAAAAAGTACTTTAGGTTTCTTGCCTAGTAATGAAAATGCAACAAAGCAAAAAAGTGATAGAGCTAGTGGCCAAAGAAGTAATAATTCTCAGCAAAATCACGATAGCAATAATCGTGATCCTAGATATAACTTTGACAGAAAAACAAATGCAGCAAAGAATTTTCTAGAAGAGTTACGAAAAAATGAAACCAATGTAAAATTACAATTTGAGTGTATAGCTAATATCCTCGGTTCTGCTTTCAGACATTCTGAAACAGTAAATAGTGACTTATTTACTCTATCATTGCAGGTTATGTTAACTAGTTTAAAGGTATATTACGATAGTGCTTTTACATCTGAGTATCAAAAGGCTTTAACTGGTTATCAAGAATCAAGGATAAGGGATCGCTTTGTTGAAGGATTAATTGGGATAAATCCTAATGAAAGTATAAATCCTTTGACTCAACTTAATAAATTAGTAAACAGTTCTAGTTTTTTAGGAGATCGTCAAACTTTGGCTCTTATCTTATTGTCGAGTTATTATGTTGCAAGTACGAGAAGAGATAAGTTTATTTCTAGGTTATTTGATAATATTACAAAGAGTTTAAATATGAATAGTATTGAGAAGGAAAATTTAAAGCAAAGCTTTTTAGAACGAAAAGGTGATCTAAATAAATTAATTGCTGATTTTGCTTCAGGTATTTAAACCTTGAGATATTTTATAAGTAGAGAAAAGTTTGTTTAAATTCCTGTTAAAACTATAACGTAAAAAATCCCCAGATTTAAATCTGGGGGATTTTTATTATTTATTTGCTAAAGAAACAATATCCTTAGCTAATTGGTAGCCAAAAAGGCTATAACCTTTTGCACTAAAGTGAACTCCATCATTTCTCATGAGTTGCTCTTGCATCATCTTTTGTGCAGAGCATTTTCCTCCCATAGCATGACGCCAGTCCCAAAATAAAGTATTATTTTTCTTTGCAATTGTAAGTAAATCTCTATAGACAATATCAACACCTTGATGTTGTTGAGCATCACAAGTGCTATTGACTAGGCTTTTATTGATATTTAGATTTAAACTATCTGGATTAGATAAAATCATTACTTGAGCTTGAGTTTTATTACGTATGTTTTGAATAAGCTTTGAATAATCTGCAATATAGGTTTTTGAGTCATAACTTGCGTTATAGCTCTCATTAGTCCCATAGGCAAGAATCACAAGGTCAGGTTTTAAAGCTGCTAATTCATTTAACCAATTAGGATTCCAAGTATTTAAATGATAAATAGTTGCTCCATTTGATCCAAGAGATGAAACAGTTACCCCATTACTCTCATTATTAATAAAGAGACCGCCTATTTCCAAATTATTATTAGCCGATATTCTAAAGTTACCTTCAACAAATATTGAATAATTACGCCAACTTGAACTATTAATACTTAAGGTACTTGTACCTAAGTTAGAGCTAATAGTTACGGTACAAGTTCTTGTTCCTGTACAACGAGTAATTAAATTTAAATCAGATAAAGGAATATTATTACCATTAATGCCACGGTACTCAATTGAACCTTTTGAATTAAAGCTAGCAATAATTCCACCTAGAGCATAGTCATAGTTTTTTTGGGTTCTTGAGTTAATAAGTGATACATTTTTTTTGGTATAACCAATAAGACTATTATATTGACCTGGTACATTAATTGGATCTATAAATCCTAAAGCTCCAGTACCTAAGTATTCTCTAAGTCGATTTCTTAAGTACATAGTCATAACATCGGCAGCAGTATGAGAATCCCCCAACTGTACAATGGTTAAACCCTGTGTTTTGGCATTTAAGATTTTATCCTTTAATCTTACAGTTTGATAGCTATTGTTTGTGTAATCAATAAGAAAGCTATCTTTACTTATATAATCTTTATAGTGCTTGAGTTCGCTATCTGTGGTACAACCAAAAATAATTGCAGCTATGCCAACACAAGCTATAGTTTTTAATATTCTGTTTAACATTTTTTCTTTTTAATCAAGATTAGCTTCTTGATTTTTATAGATGATATTCGAGAGAACCGCATTTGCAATGAGCTTTTCACCAGGAATGGTGAAGTGGATGCCATCGTCAGATCTTGTTTTTACTAATCGATTATTAATTCTTATAGATGGAGAAAAATTATAATCATCTAAGCCCAAAGCTTTATTTGCATCTACTACGATAACTCCATACTGCTTAGCAGCTGATATGTATAACTCATTTAGTAGATGAATCTTATCATTAAGATCTTTCTTTCTAATATTAGGAACGGTAACCCAAATAACTTGTACTCCATGAATACGTGCTTGATACATTATGGACATAATTCTTTGTAGATAGTGGGCTTTCCATTTTTGCGAACCAAAAGGAAGAGCTTTACCACTTACACTGTCATACATGCCATAATTATCGTTTGCTCCAAGGAACATAATAAGAAGTTTATAATTATTTGTACCATTAAGTTCCCTAGTTATAGTTTGATTCCAATTAAGGTTATTAGGATTAAGTAATCCGGTAGATTGTTTAGATAAATCTTTGGATTGAATTTTGTAATTCTGACTTAAATATGCTCGAATATGTCTCCCTACTCCTTGTTGCATAGAGTCTCCAGCAATAAGAACTTGATCACCAGGCTCTAGAGTTATTGGAGAGATCTCTTGCGGGAAGCTGTATAGAGTGTAATCATCATTACCTGCAATAATATCTAAAGTACCTATAGCAAATTTATTGCTATCTAAAACATGAGCATGAGGATCTGGTTGCAGTTTTGCTTCTTGAGCTTCAATTAAGTCTTTAAAGTCATCTTTGTTATTATTTGCTAATTCAACATTATTTGTTGGTTGTTGGTTGTTATTAGCTTCTTTGTTACTTGCCTGCTGAGGATTCTGAAGTTTAGAGTTGATTCCTGCAGTTAAAGAATTACCTAATTCTGCATACTGGCTAGATAAAAAGTTTTTAGCTGTAAGTATCTTATTATTAATCTCTTCTCCTAATTTCCATATTTTATATTTATTTAATTTTTCTAAAGGAGAAGGGGTTGTGTAGTTAGTACTCCAGTAGTTATTAATCGAACCTTGGAATAACCAAAATAAGATAACTAAACAAGTAATAAAACTTAATAAAATTTTTTTTATCATATTCAAGAGCAAACTTCTTATTTAGAAATTTGAGTAAATAAATGGAGGTACACCTGATGGAGATAAATTAATGGTTAACCATAAGGTGACTAAACAAATTGCAATAAAGAAAGGAATCTTAACTTGTAAACTACGATTATAAATCTTGTCGACAAGAGTAGCAATTTGCGGTAAAAAACTCCAATAAATAAAAATAACGATAAGAGTAACTATAGTCATAGGTTCACTAAGTGGTAGACTATAATTTTGAAAAATAGAACCTATGAGATTAATTGCAGAGGAGAAATCATCTGAATTGAAGAATATCCAAGTTAGACACACATAATTAAATGTAAAG
>NZ_NRJF01000147.1 GCF_003585965.1 Psittacicella gerlachiana
ACCTTAGTAGCTGGAATGTATCCAAGGTTACGAATATGAGAAACATGTTTCAAATGGCAAAAAGCTTTAATAGCGATCTAAGCAACTGGAATGTTTCTAAAGTAACTAACATGTCTTTTATGTTTAATCATGCAGAAAAGTTTAATAGTGACCTTAGTAGCTGGGATGTTTCAAACGTAACCAACATGGAGTTTATGTTTAATATGGCTGAAATATTTAATAGCGATCTTAGTAGATGGAATGTTTCAAATGTCACCAACATGAGCTTCATGTTTACAAAAGCAAAAAAATTTAATAGTGATTTAAGACAATGGAATGTTTCTAATGTCACTAACATGAGTTTCATGTTTGCTGAGGCAGAAAATTTTAATAGTGATTTAAGTCGATGGAATGTTTCTAATGTTACAGATATGGACTCTATGTTTTCCATAACAAAAAGATTCACTAGCAACTTAAGCAACTGGGATGTTTCCAAGGTTACTACTATGAACTTCATGTTTGCTGGAACTGAGAAATTTAATAGCGATTTGAGCAAATGGGATGTATCCAATGTTACAAGTATGCAATATATGTTTGCAGAAGCTATAAATTTCGATAGCAACTTAAGCAACTGGAACGTTTCTAATGTTACAAATATGAACTCAATGTTCCAAGATGCAAAAAAATTTAATAGCAACATTGGTAAATGGGATGTTTCTAAAGTAACCAACATGGAATTAATGTTTAGTAACGCTAGTAGTTTTAATGGCGATTTAAGTCAATGGAATGTATCTAATGTAATAAACATGAAAGCTATGTTCAATAAAGCAAAAAATTTTAATTGTGATCTTAGTAAATGGGATGTCTCTAACGTAACAGATATGTCATTAATGTTTAACGAAGCTGAAAAGTTTAACAGTGATTTAAACAAATGGAATGTTTCTAATGTAGAGAATATGAGAGCTATGTTCCGATTAGCCATAAACTTTAACAGTGATCTAAGTAAATGGGATGTTTCAAAAGTTACTGATACAAGTTACATGTTTACAGCTACACAAGAATTTAATAGTGATCTGAGTCAATGGAATGTATCTAATGTTACAGATATGGAGAGGATGTTCGCTATCTCCCCTATCTTCAATAGCAATTTAAGCAATTGGGATGTATCTAATGTAACTAATATGGAAGGAATGTTTGCAGCTGCTCTAAGCTTTGATAGTGATTTAAGTCGTTGGAATGTTGCAAAAGTTACAAATATGAAGGATATGTTCAATTTTGCTATAAAATTTAATAGCAATCTTAGCTCTTGGGATGTCTCTAAAGTTACTAATTATAAAGATATGTTTCTAAATGCAAAAAGCTTCAATAATCGATATAAACCAAAATTTAGATAAAGAATCATTTCAAACACTCTTCAAGTACTTCTTAAATTTTTTAAGGAGTACTTTATCGTTAATTAATTATCTACATTTATTAATCAATTTATTAAATCAAAAGTTAATCTTAATTACTTTTTTTAAATACCTCAAATACTTAATACCATTTATCCCCCCTACAAATAAATTTCATAAAAAATTCTACTTTAGTATCTTACCAATCTCCCCTAAAACTTACCAACGTACACAATCTAATCCGGCTCTCTAATCATAATTCAACTATAAGATATATAATAAAACGTCTATCCAATAAACTATAGCTATAACATCACTGATATAATGAATAAGTATAAAAAGTTCAAATTAGTCGATCAATCTAATCTTTTTCATAGATTGGTTCTAATTTCTTCTTTTATCCTATACACCTACTTCACTGTTATTACTTTATACATGTAATCTATGAGTTAATACAGATCAAATTAACTCCAAAAATCTCAACTTAAATAATCCATATGAAAAAGAAAAATCTCATTATCAGCTTAGGTGTTTTAGCTTCTGCTCTAGCTCTAGGTGCGGGAGCATATTATAGTTATAGTTTAAGAGATACAGGAGCAAATCCAGCTTATAACTACAAATACAAACTAACGGATGTAACTTTTGAGCAACTTCCTGATGAAATAAAAGAACAAAGAATAGATCCAACTCAAGTAAGACTTACTTTTACTACTACAGCTCGCTTAAAAGAATTTTTAGATGCATACATCAAAAAATTTAACGACATGGATGGAGAGCCATTAGATTTAAGTTTTATAAATATGTCTCGTATTCGAAATATTGATTTTCTCTTTGCTGGGAAATTAGAAAGTAAAGAATTCCCTGATGGTACTATTTACTATACCTGCAATCTTTGGGGAGTGAACTACTTAAATATTAATTTTTATAGTTTAGATATTAGTAAAGTAAAATCTATGCAAGGCACCTTTGCTTGTGCAGGTTTTTCGAATGATATTAGTAAACTAGATGTTTCTAGAGTTACTAATATGAGTCATTTATTTAGTGATACGTTATTTTTTAATCAAGATATTAGTGGCTGGGATGTATCTAATGTAAAAGATATGTCATCAATGTTCTCAAACACATATTTTAATCAAGATATAAATAACTGGGATGTATCTAATGTTACTAATATGATTGGTATGTTTGCTCATGCCACAAATTTTAATCAAAACCTTAATAATTGGAATGTCTCAAATGTAAAAAATATGAGAAATATGTTTGAAAGTGCAACCTCATTTAATGGTGATGTAAGTCTATGGAATGTATCCAATGTTACAAATATGATGTATATGTTCCACAAGGCAACTTCATTTAATGGCGATCTAAGCAAATGGAATGTCTCTAAGGTCACAAATATGCAAGCAATGTTTGCCAATGCTACAGTATTTAACAGTAATCTAAGCAAGTGGAATGTTTCTAATGTTACAGATATGAAAGGAATGTTTAACGAAGTCAAAAACTTTACTAGTGATCTAAGTAACTGGAATGTTTCTAATGTAACAGACATGTCATTTATGTTTTCTAAGGCTGAAAGATTTAAAAGTGATTTGAGTCAATGGAATGTATCTAAAGTTACTGATATGAATGCTATGTTCCAAGAAGCAAAAATCTTTAACAGCGATCTAAGCAACTGGAATGTTTCTAATGTAACAAATATGCAACATATGTTTAATGGAGCAGAAAGATTTAATAGTGACTTAAGTCGATGGAATGTAGCTAAGGTTACAAATATGAACACCATGTTCCAAGGAGCAAAAAACTTTAACAGTGATCTAAGTCACTGGTATGTTTCTAATGTGACAGATATGTCATATATGTTTAATGAAGCTGAAAAATTTAATAGTGACTTAAGTCGATGGAATGTCGCTAAGGTTACAAATATGAGAACCATGTTCCAAGAAGCAAAAAACTTTAACAGCGATCTAAGCAATTGGAATGTATCTAATGTAACAGATATGTCATTTATGTTTACTGATGCAAAAAACTTTAATAGTGATTTAAGCAGATGGGATGTATCCAACGTTACAAATATGCAAGCTATGTTTGCAGGTGCAATAAACTTCAATAGCAACTTAAGCAACTGGAATGTCTCAAAAGTTACAAATATGAAACATATGTTTGTATATGCTTATAAATTCAACAGCAACCTACGATCTTGGAATGTCTCTAAAGTTACCGACCATGAAGATATGTTCTTAGAGGCAAGAAGCTTCAATAACTACTATAGACCAAGATTCAGATAAAAAATCCTTACAAAAACTCTTCAAGTACTTCTTAACTTTTTTAAGGAGTACTTTATTTTTCTTTAGCTTTCTTATTTGTTACTTATATAAACCTCAAATTAACCTCACCTATTATTTCTCATATCTTATCATCACCCCTCGTCTCCAAACTTCCATTCTTCTATCTCAAACAACTTATACTTTTAGTTGCTATAATAATGATAAATACTAAATTAACCATCAAACAAACTACAATTAATTTACAATTAATAAAGAAAATAGAGCTACTCCTCTAAATATAGCAGTATTGATCACATGATTGATATATACCTCTAGGTACTTTACTATATTTCCATATTTTCTTAAGTTGACCTAATTATTTTTCAATAATTTTCAATCTTAATTTTTAGTTCTCAATCTTGATTTTTAATTCCTGTTCCTTGATTTAAGATTTATCAACAATCACAACTAAAACTATTTCTCTACCAAAAGTAAAAGATTACTTTCGCAAAGTTTTTATATGAAAAAAACCACCCTTATCCTTAGTCTACTTATATTTGCTTTCGCTATGGTTATTATTCTCGCTATCGGAGTACTCACCTTTGGTCGCTACCTAGTAGATAAAGCAAGTCAAGAAGACTACTATCAATACAAGTTAACTAACGTTACTTACGCTCAACTGCCTGCAGGCTTAAAAGGTAAAGTTATTGACCCTAAACAAGTAACCATTACTTTTACCGACTCAGCTCGTTTAAAAAGATTTTTAGATGTATATATTGAACAGTTTAATGATATGCAGGGAGAACCTTTAGATTTAAGTTTTCTTAATCTCTCGACTCTTGATAACCTTGACTTTGTCTTTGCCGGAAAACTTACCCCTATATCTCCTGAAGAAAATCTCCTTTACTATGCTTGTGATTTTGCCAATGACCGTCGAGAGTTAAATATTAACTTTTATAGTTTAGATCTAAGTACGATAAAATCTCTCAAAGCTACTTTTGCTTGTAGTTACTTTACTAATGACATTAGTAAACTCGATGTTTCTCAAGTAACCAACATGGAAAGTTTATTTAGCAATGCAGTAGCTTTCAATCAAGATCTAAGTGCTTGGGATGTTTCGCAAGTAGAAAATATGTCTTTTATGTTTAAAGCTACCAACTTTAATCAAGCATTAAATAGCTGGGATGTAGGTAAGGTAACTAAGATGACTGGCATGTTTGTCATGAATCAGCAGTTTAACCAAAACCTCAATGCCTGGAATGTAAGTAAAGTTACCGACATGCGTTCAATGTTTGAATCTGCCTCGGCTTTTAATGGGGATATTAGTTCATGGGATGTCTCTCAAGTTACAAGTATGCACCACATGTTTCGCCAAGCTACTGCTTTTAATGGAGATTTAAGTACCTGGAATGTCGCTAAAGTAACAGATATGCAAGGCATGTTTATAAAAGCCGTAAACTTTAATCGTGATCTCAGCAAATGGGATATAAGTAATGTTACTGATACCAGCTTTATGTTTAGTGGTGCTACTTCCTTTACTAGTGATTTGAGCAAATGGAATCTTTCTCAAGTAACTGATACTAGCTTTATGTTTGCTTTAGCAAAAAACTTTACTAGTGACTTAAGTCAATGGAATGTGAGTAAGGTAACCAATATGATGGGAATGTTTGGTGGGGCGACAAAATTTAATAGTGATCTAAG
>NZ_NRJF01000148.1 GCF_003585965.1 Psittacicella gerlachiana
CTTTGTAAATAGTTAAGTGAGTATTTACTCATTTTTGTTTTAGTGAGATTTTTTTCAGAATTTTCTAAAAAGCCCATGATTTCGGGAATAACTGAGTGTTTACTCAATTAAATCACTTTCACCATTCCCACACAAAAACTAATGGTTTTATTCTTTTTCTCGCTTTTACCTGATTATTTTTGCTATTTATCCAATCTCCCCCTTTTGGGTAAAGTGCTATAATATCTATATCTTAGATTATAATTTGAGGAATAATTATGCTCGCTGTATACGCTGTAGTAAAACTCCAACCAGGTAAAGAAGGACAATTTGAAGAAATTATTGCTCCTTTAATTCAAGCTTCACGCCAAGATCAAGGTAACCTCTCTTACCATTGTGGTAAAGTTGATGGACAAGATTATACTTATGCTTTTGTTGAGCAATGGGAAAGCTACCAAGATCTCCAAGCTCATATTAATCAAGATCACTTTTTAACGGCAATCCCTCTAATTGAAGCCATTGCAACTGCACCTCTCGAAGTGAATGTTGTTGAGTATTTAAACTAAATTAATCTATATCATGAATTAACCTTAATCTAAAACTAATCTTAGATTAAAAAAATAGATAAAGCAAAAGGCATCAAGATTGATTCTTGATGCCTTTTGTATAGATGTAATTTATGAACCTAATGTAACTTTATGCTCTTTATAACCTAAAAGTTAAATTTACTTACTAGTAAAACTTGACTATTTATGAGCTATTCTTTAACTTCATCAGCACTAGTTACTAGATTTTTACTTGCAGTATTGGTTTTCCAAATTACGTTATAACCATATGAAAGTAAGCCCGCAATCGCAAGCGAAATGGTAATCGCAATTAATAAAGTTTTACCGCCATTAATTGGTAAGTATCCAATTAAAGTTACCAGCACGCCACCAATTAACATTCGACTACCATTGAGCATTGAACTTGCGGTTCCGGTCATATGTGGATAACGCATTAAGTAAATTGCCATGGTATTGCCAATTTGTAAACCGTTAAATAAACAGTTGGTACAAATACAAGCTAGAATGAGGTAAAGATTTTGGTAAGTAAAAATTACATAAAGGTTAAATCCTAAAGATAGTAACTGTAAACTTGTCCCTACTAACCACATTTTGATTGGTGAAGCCTTACGGCGTAAACAAAACTGGTTGATTTGAATCCCAATCATTACCGCAGCAACTATAGGTAAAGAGATATAACCAAAGTATTCTCCTGGAATACCATATACACCAATTGCAATTACCGGTAATAAACTTGGTGGTCCTACGATTACTAGCATATAGAAAATATTTAAGCATAGTAACCATAAAGAACTTGGGGTTGCTAAAATCGAACCATAGTTTTTGATAATCCTAATGGTATTTAAAGACTGACGCTTTTCCGGATCTAAGGTTTCAGGAATTTTCCATACATACAGGAGAATCGCAAAAATAATGGCTAAAGAAATAGCATGGAATACCCATAGCCATGATGAATGTAGAATAATCCAACCTCCAATTAAAGGAGCGATTGCTGGGGTAAAGAGGAACAGGGTAATGAGCCAAGAGTTATACACCACAAAATCACGTGGTGAGAAAACATCTTTGAGGACTACTGAAGGTACAGCTCCCATCCCCGCATAAACAATTCCCTGTAATACCCTTACCGCCAGTAAATGAGAAAATGAATCTACAAAGGTAGCGGCAAAGTTTAAGAGAATTGCAAGAATCCCACAAAAAACAATAATACTACGACGCCCAAAACGATCTATAGTTGGTCCCCATAAAAAGAGTCCAATCCCATTACCTATAACAAAGTAAGGAACTATTTGTTGAATGCGATTCCCATCAACTTTGAAGTCTTCCATGAGTTCATTGATGCCAGGCACCATAGCATCATTAGCAAAACCGGTGAATGCTGAGAAAAATACCAAGATCATTAACAGTACAGGTATTTTTGGTATTTTCTTACGTAATTGTTCTTGGAAAGGGGTAATAGTATCAAAGCCCACATAGGTACTTGAGGCTTGACCTACTACTTGTTCTTCTGTTGTTTTATTGCTCATACTTATTTTTAATCTTCGTCATTAAAATCTTCACTATTATACTGATAATTTTCAGAAATATAAGAGGGTTAGAGCGGTAGCTTAAAGGTCAAGTACATTTATTAAGGAAAGTTTCGCCCCTCTCTCCACCTAAATATTTTTCCTTCTTTTACTTTTTTCGCATCAATCCCCTCTTCCTTTTGCATTAAATTTGCAAAGTCATAATTTTTACTTTCTATCTTGCTCTATTATTACTTTCTCTTTTACAACTGTACTAAAAACTTCTTTCTCATAAAAATAAGTAGCCGGTTAGGGCTACTTATAATCTCTCTAAATCTAGAATTTTTCTAACATTAAACTTTTAATTACCTTCTTAGTTTTATTCTAACCTTGAGGTTTTATAATAACTCTTAGCTTTAATTTCTGCTCTTGAGTGCTTACTTGTGCTCTTGATTTTTTACCACTACTTCAGGTTTACTCGTAGTCGCTAAATGGTTACTTGAATCATCTATTTTCCAAATAAAATTAAAAATCAGACTCATTGCGGTACACAGTAATAACACTAAAGCATTAGTAATCAGTAAAGTCGCTCCTCCCGCTCGATCTAAATGAGAGAAAATGGTTACTACTACCCCAGCAACAATTAAACGAAGTGCTGTAATAATTGAAGTTGCTGTTCCCGTCATATATGGATAAGGCATCAGGTAAATAGCAAACATATTACCTAACTGAAAACCATTAAAGAGAACATTTAAGCATAAAGCAAAAAGAATAGTATTTACATTTAAGCCGTACAACACCACAATAAAATTAACTATGGTGGTAAGAGCTTGAGCTATGGCTCCAAAAATCCATAATTTTACTGGCGAGTAATTACGTCTCACAAACCATTGGTTGACTTGAATCCCTACCATAATGGAAACTATTAAAGGAAGAAAGTAATAACCAAAGTGATCTGGATCTACCCCATAATCAGTAATATAAATTGCTGGTAAAAGAGTAGGGAAACTAAACATCGCAATTGAAAAAATTGCATTAAGCACGATTAACCACAGTGAACGTGGTGTAGTTAAAATCGTAGTATAGTTTTTTAGGATGCGAGTGGTATTAAAGGGTTGCTTTTTCTCAGGATCAAGCGTTTCTGGAATAAAGAGGATATAACAAATAGTAGAAATTACTATCATCACACTTATAATCGCATAAATCCATGGCCAACTAAGTTTAACTAAAATAATCCCGCCAAAGAGAGGAGCTATTGCCGGAGCAAATAAGAATAAAGTCATTAACCACGAGTTATAAATCACAAAATCACGTGGTGAAAATAAATCTTTAAGGACTATTTGAGGCACTGCTCCCATCCCTGAAAAAACAATGCCTTGAAAAATTCTTACGGCTACTAAAGTTGAATACTCATGAATTACCATCATGCTTATATTCAAAGCAATCGCTACTAAAGCACAAAGAATAACAATAGTTTTGCGTCCAAAGCGGTCAATAGTTGGTCCCCACAAAAACTGCCCAATTCCCATACCTAAGACAAAATAAGGAACTATCGCTTGAATATGAGCGGTATCGGTATGAAAGTCCGCTACTAATTCATTAATTGCAGGGGTAATGGCGTCATTAGCTAAACCCACATAACCAGAAAAAAATGCCAAAATAATTACTAACCACAAGGTTGGAGGCATGCGTTTACGTAATTCTATTTGATATGGAGTTACCGCATCAAAGCCTTTATATGTCGTAGAGGCTGTACCCTGTGGCATCTCTTCTAATTTTTCGGTTGTCATAACTACCTATGAATTTTCTAAAGTGATTATTTATAAATGCCTTAAGAGAACTAAACGCCTGAAAAGGCTAAATGTATTATATACCCAAGCACTTTATTTTCTCATCTTGATTTTTTCTTTTCCTTTGAACTTTATCCCTAAAGCAAAAGCTAGAGCCTTAAAAAACTCTAGCTTTTGCTTCTTTAAAATGAAATTGCCGTTTTATTCAACCAAACTAATGAGATAGTAATCAGTTGGTGTTGATAACTCACTTCTAAACTCGTGATGTTGTTTATTCGCTTCAAGCATATAGGTAAGCATCATAATCATATCATCTACTTCATTTTGCATTGAGCAGGTAAATTCATCTTGTTGTAAACAAGCAATGGCTTGCTCACAAATACTACAAATTTCTCCTAGCACCATATAGTTTTGGATTAACTCTGCAGTTTCTTGGTTTGTAGCAGCTAAAGAGTCTGCAAGTATTTGCTCAAGTCCTGCTTGTGCTTCTCGATCTTCTTCTCCATCTAGCTCTTCATAGAGTTCTAAGCCTTCCTCTTGTTCAGCTTCCAGTTCTTGCTCAGCAGGAAAATCCTCTTCTTCAAGATCTTCTTGTGCAGAAGCTAACTCATCTTCATAGATAGCTTCCTGCTCAGAAGCAAATTCTTGCTCAGTTTTTGGACTTTCTAAAAAAAACGCATTAATAAAGAAGATTACCCCTTCGGTAAAATCTTTATAGAGTTGAAGAGCTTGCAGAGTAGAAATTGTAGAATCCTGAGCTAAAAAACTTTGTAAGAGTTTTAAGAGACAAAAGTCTTGGGCTTCTTCAGTAAAGCAATTAATAATAATGCAATTACGTAATTGCAGACTTAACTGTAGAACTTCTTCGACATGAGCAGGAGCGAGATGAAAGTTGGTTAAAATTTCTGCCCTAAACTCTTCCGGAGTTATATTGAAGTTTAAACTCCAAAGATATACTGCACCTAATAACAGCCCAACCTCGGTCTGTGCTTCAGTTGCAATGTGCACTTTTGTTTTGGCTTCGGCTTCTGCTTCTGTTTCTTCAATTGTAAACTCTTGTCCTTTTTTAAAGGCAGAGATTAATTGATGCGAAGCATGACGAAGTTTTAGAAAAGAAGCAGAGTATTCACCTTGACTTGCTTTAAGTTGAGCCATGGCTTCCATATATTCTAAACTCACCGCACTCAAGTTATCTTGAACGAGATCATGATTTTGTAAAGACATAATTACTCCTGAAATCTACTTACACTAAGAATAAACTAATTTTTTGCTTTCTTATTATAAGAAATTTTTCTCTCCCACATGGCTTTTACTTTTGTATTGCTTGTTTACTGCTTGTCGTTACTTTTCTCTTAACTCCTAATAGACTTAAAAACAAAACTTAGATCTGAGATAGTCCCAAAACTTACTGTTTCTGTGCACCTGTCTTATCTCCAAGTCTAAAACAAACGAAGCATACCCTCTTGCCTAAGATAAATATTAGGTATAAGGATTGCTCAAATTAGTGATTAAATCTGATCAAATCTTAAACTTTTTAACTTTAAGCATAAGATAGCTAGACTACTATTTAAGCTTCTTAAAAGCAAAAAGCTATCTACCTATAAAAGTGGTCAGCTTCGCAAACCCAAAATTGTCTTCTTCAATCTTTCCTCTTGTACCTACTTTTTGTTTATTTGCTCTTAGTTACTCGGTAAGTTTAACCTCATGATCGCTTTTGTTTACCCCGTTTTTCAAGCTCTTAATAAATCAAATCCTTTCTCTAATTCACAACTTTATCTTGCAAACTATCCCAAATACGCAAAACTTTTTCAATAAAAATTAAAACTTTAATTTTATTACATTTACTTATTGTTACTAAGCAATGTTTTTTATTGAGTTTAAACACAAAAAAAGTCCACTTCCTCGTAAGGAGTGGACACATTTGCATATTGGTATATATTATCTATATTTAAGTTATGAGTTTATTATAAACAAAATCAATTCTCTTGTCATCTATTTTTTGTAAATAATTTACATTTACCCACCAAGCCCACTTATTTTTAAATGCCTTTTTCTACACACTTTAAGATTAAGCAATAAGTATTTTTGCTTTTTTAGCTTTACTCATTCACTCTCCTTGATCAAGAATTATCAATCTAAAAAAGACAACTTTCCCTCAGGATAAGCCTAGATCTTAATAATTATCAAAACTAAAAATCAATAAGATTAATTTTGGATAATAATTTTTACCTATTAGCAAATCATCTCTAAAAGTTTATTAAATATTCACAAAAATATTAAGAACACAAAATCGCTATTCACACACTATTATCTATGGGTATTAGCTCAAAACTACACAAAATTTGAGATTTATCTCTCTCGAAGTACAAATATAAGACTTTTTTC
>NZ_NRJF01000149.1 GCF_003585965.1 Psittacicella gerlachiana
GGGATATTTAGTAACGTTTAATATGAATTAATTTTACAAAAAACTACCGTTTTCTTTAAAAAAATAGATCTCAATTCTTAAAAAAATCTTCTTATACACTTATTATTTAAAATAAATATAAGGGCTATTAGCTTTAATTTCAAGAGACTTTGCTATAAGCTTAAAAATTTTATTCTTAAAACAAGCTCATAAAATAAGCCAACTCGCTAGCATCAATCTAGCAAGTTGGCTTTTATCTCCAATTATAACTCGATACGACTTTATTTAGCTTAAATTTAGTTCGCTATAGCTTTATATAGTTTTATACTTTCTTATCTGTTACCTGTACGGAAACTTACCCAAGCACGATTTAGTTTTTTCGCTTCTACTTGATTTGCTAATTCCCAAGCATAATCGATATAAGAAATGTAGCTTTCACCTTTATTATTTACGGTAAAGTCAGAACCTGCAATCACTACATTACGTGAAAACTCACCTGCGTCATCAAAAATCGCTGCTGGTGAAACAAATACCCAATTTACTTGTGTATTCACACGGATATCATTTACTAAAGAGTTAGCATGACCAGCGGCAATTGCATAGTACTCTTTAGGAAAGTCTGGGGTTTCAAATAAACGTAAACCAGTTTTTGGTTCAACTACTAATGAACCTGCACCCCCGACAAAGTATAAAGTTGCTGGTGAATTAGCTAATACCTTTAATAAATGAGAATTTACTTGATGATAAGCTGTTACAGCTTCTTCTAGATCACCCGTTAAAATTCCAAAAGCACTAATTACCGCCTCATAACCTAGTACATCTGTAGCTGTTAATTCTAAAACATCTTTTTGTAAGTAATGAGTTAAGAAATCATTTTTGTTTGCTGAACGAGATAAACCTGTTACTTGGTGCCCACGGCTTACTAATTCTTTTGCTACTAAAGAACCTACTTTACCATTTGAAGATACTACTAAAATTTTCATCTTAATATCCTTTTCTATTTTATTGTTTGCCTTTTAATAATTTGTAAATCTTTTGTTGTTCGATTCAAGCCTTGCTTGATAAGTACATTATAGAAAATAAAATATACTGAAAAAAGTAGTTACATTTTTCTTCCATGGTTACAAAAAAGTAATAATTTAGAACTAGCTTTTCCAAATGCTCAAAAATTTTTTTAAATTTTTTTAGTTCATATTTACCATTAACTCTCCCCCTCTAAAAAATCATCAGGCAAGGTAAAGGAGATGATCAAATGTTGTACATTTAACTCTATAACTTTATCCCCATAACTCTCTAAAAATAATCAAATAATGAGGTAACAACATCCTACATTAGAATTCGGACAAAAATCCTAATAAAACCAACTTAGATTTCTAATTCTTGGAAAAATACTCTAATTCCTGAAAAAATAAAGATGATTTTCCCACAAAAGATATTTTTTGCTTTAAAATTAATAATGAAACATAAGTACCAAGAATGAAAATAAAACTTTAGCTTTCCTCCCGAAAAAAATATTAAGCAAACTTGTGTCACCTAAGATTTTTCGGTTGTTTCTCTTAAACTTAGTCGACTCAACTCCGTCTCCTCTAATCTAGCATAGTAAAATCTCCCATCTTGCTATATAATGACAGAGTTTTTTATCTTCTAAAAGAGAAGAAGTATATTCCATAAATACGTGATATTTTTTATCTCTTTACCAATCATGAAACAAGAATTATTATTAAAACTCCGTCTCGCTCTTGCGGTAATTCTCATTGGAGTAATGGCTGGACTTGGAGCAGCCTTTTTAAGTTGGTTAATTCACCATGTTGAGGTTCTAGCCTTTGGTCACTCAGAGACTACCGAACGTATCGTGACTAATGATACTACTTGGCAACGTCGTTTATATGCTTTAGCTATAGGTGGAGTAATTATTGGTCCGCTGTGGGCATGGTTACAACTCAAAGGTAAACCTGTAGTCGGAATTAAAGGGATGATGGAAGGAAAAAAACCTTCTTTTAATGACAACCTTGCTCACTCTTTACTGCAAATCTTCGCTGTAGGAGTCGGAGCTCCAATCGGAAGAGAAGTAGCACCTCGTGAGGTAGGAGCGACTTTTGCAAGTATAGTAAATCGTCTCTGTCGTATTGATGACCCCAAACTATTTTCCGTTCTCGTCGCAAGTGGGGCAGCCGCTGGACTTGCAGGCGTTTACCATGTACCTTTTGCAGGTGCGATCTTTGCCCTTGAAATTCTCATTGGCGTAATTAATATTCCTTATGCCTTAATTGCTTTAAGTACTTCGGTAATTGCAACTTTTGTTGCTCGCATTACCGTATCTCCTGAAGTATTTTACTTAGTACCCCAAATTGAAATGTCTAATGCTCATGTAGCTTGGGCTGCACTACTAGGAGTTCTTGTAGGAATTCCAGCAAAAATCTTTGGACAACAAGTAAAATGGGCTGAAAGCAATAGATGTCATGGTAAAGAACTAATGATTACCTTACCTTTTGTTTTTGTTCTTACGGGGATAGTGGCAATTTGGTTACCAGAGATTCTTGGTAATGGACGTTCAGCAGCTCAATCCGCTTACTGGTTAATTCCAATTGGCTTAGGAGCTTTACTCTTTGTCTTTAAATGGATTATGGTACTAGCTAATCTACGTGCTGGAGCTTTTGGTGGAACCTTAACTCCAGGTTTTGCTCTTGGAGCTCTCTTTGGTTTAGTAGTTGGTGGTCTCATTCATCTCTATGTTCCAAGTATGGATGTAACCATGGCTGCGGTAGTTTGTTCCGGAGCTTTCCTCGCCGTATCCATGAACGCACCGCTTACAGCTTTTGCTTTAACTATTGGCTTTACCGGACAAGGTTTTGATGCCTATGTTCCTTGCTTAGTTGCTGTAGTCTGTGCCATGGCAGTAGGAAATTTTCTTCCTTTAAGCAAAAAACACTAATTTATAACATTAAAATAAAATTGCTTGAGCATAGGCTAACTGCCTATGCTTTTTACATTTAAACTTAGTCTAGATAAAGATAGAAAAAGATCTCATTATCTCTCACAACTAGCTTACGAACCTCAGAAGACTTTCCTTTGCTCTTCCTTTTACAAATCCCACCTTACAAATCCCTTTGTATCTCATCATCACAAAGATATAAAACTTATTTCAAATCTTTACCCCTCAAGTATCTCAACAAACTTACTCTAATTTTTCGGATTTATCCTCGGGTTCATCTCACACCTCAAAACTCAACATGACACAAAAAAAGATCCCCTTGGTTAAGGAGATCTTAAACTATATAAAATTGTTCACATTTGATCTAAAAAAGGATAGAGGTTTCTCTTATCTCCCAAGAGGAAGTAAAAAAGACATGGGAAAATAAGAGGATTTGACATCTTGTTGTTTGAATTGACTTCAACCTCTGTCAACAAGAGGCTTGTTTTAGTCGGCAAAATCATAAACTAAAACTAAGCTTTTGTTTTAAGAAAAACAAAATCACTACTTGTTAATCTTTTAATCTAATAAGTAGGAAATTATAAAATTTTAAATTAAAA
>NZ_NRJF01000015.1 GCF_003585965.1 Psittacicella gerlachiana
CTTGATCACCATCAGTAGTTGTGTTGTTTAGAGTTACTGCTTCTTTACCAGTAATGTTAACTGTACCATTTGCTGAAGTCGCAGTTAAGTTTTCTGCAGTTACCGTTGAGTTAGTAGACTCAATATTAACACCTTGATCACCATCGGTAGTAGTGTTGTTTAGAGTTACTGCTTCTTTACCAGTAATATTAACTGTACCATTTGCTGAAGTTGCAGTTAAGTTTTCTGCTGTTACCGTTGAGTTAGTAGACTCAATATCAACACCTTGATCACCATCTGTTGTAGAGTTAGCAATCGAGATTTCATCTTTAGCCGTAACAGTTACTGTACCATTTGCAGATGAAGCTGTTGCATTATCTAGGCTTACGCTACCATTCGTAGAATTTACATCTACTCCTGCATCACCAGCAAGATCTGTACCATTAGCTACGGTAATATCACCAGGAGCTTGTACATTTACTTTACCATCACTTGAAGATGCGTCTGTGTTATCTAAAGTAATGCTACTTGTATTAGAAACAACATTAACTCCAGATTTACCAGAAATATTAGCGTTAGATGTAGTTACTTCAGTTTCTGCAGTAACATTTGCATAACCTTCTGTAGCTGTGATATTTGCACCTGTGATACTTACTGAAGCATTTTCAGAAGATACAGTTGCATCTTGCTGTGCAGTTACGGTAGTTCCGTTGTTTAGGCTCACCGCTTCTTTTGCAGTTACGGTTGCATTACCAGTAGTTGCGTTTACTGAAGTGTTATTTAAGGTAGTAGTACCATTTGTAGAATCTACATTTACATCCGCACCAGAAATGTTAGTGTTAGTTAAAGTTACATTATCTTTAGCTGTTACAGTAGCTGTACCAGTTTGTGCTGTGATATTAGAACCTTCTACAGAGAGGCTACCATTAGGAGCTGTTACCGTTGCGTCTTTAGCAGCCGTTACAGTTGTACCATTAGTTAAGCTTACATTTGCTGGACCGGTAACTGTTACATTTCCTTCAGTTGAAGTTAATGCAGAGTTATTTACAGTTAAGTCACCTGATGGCACAGTAATACATAAGTCTTTAGCACCAGTAATATTAGCATTATCTAAGTTCAGACCAGTATTACCTGTAACTGTAGCTGTACCACAAGTTGCAGTTACATTAGCACCTGTGATATTTAAATTACCCTCTTCAGAGTTTACCGTAGCATCTTCTTTTGCAGTTACAGTAGTACCGTTATTTAGGTTTACATCACCTTTTGCGGTTACCGTTGCATTACCCGAAGTTGCTTCTACAGCTGAGTTATTTAAAGTTGCAGTACCATTTTCCGCATCAACAGTAACATCAGCACCAGAGATGTTTGCATTAGTTAAAGTTACATCTTCTTTTGCAGAAATGTTAGCTACGCCATCAGTTGCGGTTACATTTGCACCTACAACAGATACACTGCCGTTGCTTGAGTATACTGTCGCATCTTGAGCAGCTGTTACAGTAGTACCGTTATTTAACGCTACACCTTCTTTACCAGTAACAGTTGCGTTACCTGAAGTTGCTTCTACAGCTGAATCATTTACAGTTGCAGTACCATTTTCCGCATCAACAGCAACATCAGCACCAGAGATGTTTGCATTAGTTAAAGTTACATCTTCTTTTGCAGAAATGTTAGCCACACCATCAGTTGCAGTTACATTTGCCCCTACAACAGATACACTGCCGTTGCTAGAGTATACAGTCGCATCTTGAGCTGCAGTTACAGTAGTACCGTTATTTAACGCTACACCTTCTTTACCAGTAACAGTTGCGTTACCTGAAGTTGCTTCTACAGATGAGTTATTTACAGTTGTCGTACCATTTGCAGAATCTACTGCTACATTAGCACCTGAGATATTAGTATTGCCTAAAGTTACATTGTCAGAAGCACTAACTGTAGCTGTACCTGTTTGAGCTGTAATATTAGAACCTTCTACAGATAGGCTACCATTAGGTGCAGTTACTGATGCATTTTTCGCAGCTGTTACAGTAGTACCATTAGTTAAGCTTACATTCGCAGGACCAGTAACTGTTACATTACCTTCAGTTGAAGTTAATGATGAATCTTTAACCGTTAAGTCACCTGATGGAACACTGATACATAAATCATTCGCACCAGTAATGTTTGCATTATCTAAATTTAATCCTGTAGCACCTGAAACTGTTGCAGTACCTGTAGTAGCAGTTACATTAGCACCAGTAATATTTAAATCACCTTCAGATGAAGTTACCGTTGCATCTTCTGATGCAGTTACAGTAGTACCATTATTTAAGTTAACATCATCTTTTGCGGTTACAGAAGCATTACCATCAGTAGCCGTTACTGCAGAATTATTTAAGGTCGCAGTACCATTTGCAGCATCAACTTTAACATCCGTACCTGAAATATTTGCATTAGTTAAAGTTACATTATCAGCTGCCGTTACTGTAGCTGTACCTGTTTGAGCAGTAATATTAGCACCTTCAACAGAAAGATTTCCATTAGGAGCAGTTACCGTAGCATTTTTCGCAGCTGTTACAGTAGTACCATTAGTTAAGCTTACATTTGCTGGACCAGTAACTGTTACATTTCCTGCAGTTGAAGTTAACGCAGAATCTTTAACAGTTAAGTCACCTGTAGGTACACTAATACATAAGTCATTAGCACCCGTAATGTTCGCATTATCTAAGTTTAGACCTGTTTGACCAGCTACCGTTGCTGTACCACAAGTTGCAGTTACATTAGCACCTGTAACATTTAATGTTGCTTCTGTTGAAGTTACATTAGCATCTTGTTTTGCAGTTACAGTAGTACCGTTATTTAGGGTTACATCACCTTTTGCAGTTACAGAAGCATTACCTGTAGTTGCATTTACAGCAGAGTTATTTAAGGTTGCAGTACCATTTTCTGCATCAACTTTAACATTAGCACCAGAGATGTTTGCATTAGTTAAAGTTACATCTTCTTTTGCAGAAACATTAGCTGTACCACTAGTTGCGGTTACATTCGCACCTTCTACAGCTACGCTTGCATTGCTTGAGTATACGGTAGCATTTTGTGCCGCTGTTACAGTAGTACCATTATTTAATGCAACACCTTCTTTACCTGTAACACTTGCGTCACCTGAAGTAGCTTCTACTGCAGAGTTATTTAAGGTTGTAGTACCGTCAGTTGATGAAACTTCAGCACTTGCACCAGAAATATTAGCATTAGTTAAGGTAACATTTAGTTTTGCAGTTACATTAGCTACACCTGTAGTTGCAGTAATATTTGCACCAGTTACTGAAGTATTACCGCTTTCAGAGTTAACTGTTACATTATCTTGAGCTGTTACTTTCGTACCATTTTCAAGAGTTACATCTTTTTCAGCGTGAACGATTACTGAACCATCAGCACTGCTTACGCTAGAGTTAGAAACAGTTACTGCATCATTATTAGAACCAGCAATAACTCCTTTGTAACCAGAAAGATTTGCATTAGTTAAAGATAAGCTCTCATTAGCAGCTACAACTACTGCACCAGCAGTTGAAGTTACATTTGCTCCTTCTGCAGTTAAAGTACCGTTTGTTGCTGTAATTGAAGCATTTTCTTTAGCTTGTACTTTAGTACCATTTTCTAAAGAAACATTACCTTTAAGTGCTGTTGCATTTACTGCTTTTTCACCAGAAATATTAGCATTTGTTAAAGTTAAATCTTGGTCTGCTGTTAGAGAAACGTTACCACCAGTAGAAGTAACATTTGCTCCTGTAACTGAAACATTTCCACCAGTTGAAGTTACACCTACATCACCAGCAGCAGTAACCGTAGTACCATTATTTAAGTTAGCTTCTCCAGCTGCCGTTAAATTAGCGTTACCTGTAGTTGCATTTACTGCAGTTTGATTTAAGGTAATATTTCCACCAGTTGAATTAACATCAACAGTTGCCCCTGAAATATTCGAGTTATTTGCAAGAATATCATTTTTAGCTGATACAGTTACTTCTTTAGCTGTAGCAGTTAAATTAGAGTTATCTAAAGTAACATTACCCGCAGCTGCATTAACTGCAACATCACCAGTTGTTGATGAAAGATTAGAGTTAGATACCTCAACACTTGCTCCTCTTGATTCAACTGTAGCATCACCTGAAGCAGCAACATTAGAGTTGTTTAAGGTTACATTCAGTTGTGCCGTTACAGTAGAGTTACCTGCTGCTGAGTTAACATCAGTACCATTTAAAGTTGCGTTACCAGTAGTTGCATTTACAGTAACCCCACCATTACCAGCAAGAGTAGAACCATTTGCAGTTACATTGTTACCTACTACCGCTAAGTTACCAGTAGTTGCATTTAATTCAGCATCTTCTAAAGTAACATTACCTGAGGTTGAGTTTAGAGAAACATTACCACCAGTAATTGAAGCTTTACTTGAAACTCCACCTGTAACACAAATATCCTTAGCAGCTGTAACTGTTACATTATTGGTTGTTTCATTACCAATCTTCGTTTCTGAATCATAAATATTCACCGTACCAGCTGAAGAGATGTTGATCTCGCTACCAGTAATATTTGAATCATTATTAATGGTTACGCCAGTAGTACCAGTAGCATTAATGCTTACATTACTTGAAGCTAAGGCAGTATTTGCTAATTCAACAGAATCACCTACAATTTTTGCAGAGTTAGTTGCATTAACTGTTGAAGCGTCAAATCTTACCTCATCAGTTGAAGTAACATTTAAGTCTGTAGCACTAACATTAGTATCTGTAAAGTTAACTGCTCCCGTAGAGTTTACTTTGAAAGTACCATCAGTAGTATTAATAGTTGAGCAAGAAACGCAAGTTGTACCTGTAGTATCAAAAGTTGTTGAATTGGTTACATTAATAACTGCATTAACTAACTCTAAATTCGCAGTGGTAATATTTAAGCTACGTCCTACGGTAAAGTTAATATCGCCTTGGCTTGCTCCAGTTAGATTTACACTACCTGAACTTGTAGAGATATTTAAATCACGACCTGCTTTAATATTTAATGAAGTAGAGTTTACATTGTTAGCACCGTAAATACCTACATCACCTAAAGAAGTACTGCTTGCATTTAATTGTGTACCATTAACTAAAGTTACATTTTCTGTTGAAGTATTACCTACAGAAATTTCATTACCTGTAGCATTAACTTTAGTTGCATTAAGAGTAATGTTTTTACCTCTTAATAAAGCCGCTCCACCTGACTGAATTGCAACATTAAATAAACTTAAGTTGTGATCGTTTGTCGCAGCTACAGTTGCATTTAATGAAGTTGTATTGATTGTAGTGTTTGAGATTGAAGTTACCGCAGCAGCACTTACTGTTGCATTATTAGTTGCATTTAAGTGTACATTATCAAATCTTAAACCACCAGTATCATAAGCTGAAGTTGAACATGTAGTTGCAGTACTACAGCTTGTTTGGGTAATGTTAATATTTTTTGCGGTAATATTTACATTAGCAGTAAAGTTTGTCGAGTAACAGCTAGTTAAAGTAAAGTTTCCAGAAGTATTAACAGCAGAGTTACCACCAAAAATCATTCTTGAACCATTTACGACAATACCAGCTGAATCAGAACTCGTATTAACAACAGTTAAAGTAGAACAACCTAATAAGTATACCCCATAAATATAATGGCTATACGTAACACAACCACTATCTTGTGTTTGTGAACTTATTGTATATGTACTATTGTCAGTAGTTGCATTTAAAAGAATAGATACATTTGCGGTTAAGTTCGAAGCTGTACCTATAGAAATCGCATTTCCAGATGTTAAGTTAATACTACCATTTACTTTAATATTTGAGCCCGTAAACCCTAATGACGCCCCTGAAGCTATATTAGAAGTATTCGTAGTTACTGTTAAGTTTCCACCTAGGGTGATATTCGTATAGTAGAATAAAGAACTACCTGATTTTATCTCCAGGTTTGCACTATCATTTGAAGCATTAATAGTTGCAATATAGAAATCAGTTTTATTGGTAGCTTCTAGAGTAACATTACCTTTTTCTAACCAAGTTTGTAAGTCTGAATCTTTTAATACCGTATAAGTATAAGTACCCTCATCTGTTGCAGTCACTGTACTAGAACTCATAGATGTTGGGCTGATAGTCTCGATGTTACCATAACGAGCATGTAAGTTCGTTTTATAAGTAGCATTACTTTCATAATCTGTTGCATTGATCACCACAATATTATCAGGATCTAGTAACCAATTCCCCCAGCTACCATACACAGAAGTAGTATTTACATCAATATTCTTGCCAATCTGTAAGTTTTTACCAGAAGTTTCAACGAAACCACCGTTACCATTTACTGAGGTCGCTAAGAACTGACCATTTACAACTGCAGTATTACCCCAAACAATTGCTTCACCTGCATCACCCGTAGTACCTGATACATCTACTAACGCACCATTTACAACTGTAGTTTTTGCTGCGAGTTTTTTAGAGCCTTTACCTTGGTAATCCCCACCAATGTATACAGCTCCACCTTGTGCTCCTGAAGCATTAATTGTCGCATTAGAGTCTAATACTACATAATCACCATATACTTCAACGTTACCTGCTTTACCTTCAGGATTTGCGACATTAATCGTACCGTTAACTACAGTTACTGCTGATTGACAAGTAAGATTTGCGGCTAATTGAGCAGTATTAAAATTCGTACTTTGCTCTACATCAGATTCAGAAGCACCAAATAATACTACTTCACCACTTGCAGTAATAGTAGCTTTACGTGCTGAATCTTGAGCTGAGATTACATCTGCAAATTGTTCAGCAGTAGTGTAACCATGAGCTACTTTATTCGCTAATAAGTAAGTTCTTTTTGAAACAATTTCCCCTAAGTTTACTGCTTTATTGTCTGCAGTTACTTTATAAGAGATTAGAGGATTTTCTAAATCTTGGATCGTAATTGAGTTACCAGCTAAAAGGTATACTGTACCGTTTTTCGCTTCTAATACTCCAGTATTTACTACTTTACCACCCACTAAAGCTAAAGTACCATTGTCTTCTACTTTAATAATCCCTTGGTTAAGTACTGAAGCAATAGCTTGATCTTTATCTTGATTAAATACGTAGTTACCGTTTAAGAAATCTTCATTTGAGATATCTAAAGTTGAAGCTACTAAAGAGTTAACATCTACAACCGCATTAGCACCAAATACTACCCCAGCTGGGTTAACGATAAATACTTTACCGTTAGATTGTAAGGTACCTAGGATTTGTGAAATCTCACCACCTAATACACGGTTTAATACTGCTGAATTTGAGTTTTCTTGAAGAAATTTTACAATTTCATTCGAATTAATATTAAATTTTTCCCAATTAATAATTGCATTAGGACTGTTAGTAATAGTTGTAACTAAACCATCAGTAACAATATTTACTTTACCGTTAATTACCTCCATCCCTGTACGAGCATCAGCAAAAGCTGTTGTTGAAGCTCCGACAAAAGTAACTGGTAATAAAATGCTACCTAAAAGTTTGTTTACACGGTTAAAGCTAACTTTTGTTTCTTCTGCTTTGGTTTCAACTTGCGTACTCGAGGCTGAACCTACAACAGCATTAGACTCTAACTCTGAAACAGCGTCCAATGACAAAGTTCTACGGTTAAATTTTAATTTAT
>NZ_NRJF01000150.1 GCF_003585965.1 Psittacicella gerlachiana
TTATCTATTAAACCTTACAGATCTAATAACTAAATAATAAGTAAAACCTAAATAATACATTAGTAATCCACTCAAGAATATCTTAAATTTTCCTTAATCTACTTGACTCCCTTTCATTTTTGATCATTCTTGATCATTTTTATTCCTTTGCTTTTTATGGTTCTTAAAAAAATGTGATCAATGCCTCATTTCTAAAATTTTTTGGCTTCTTATGTTGCTTATATAAGCTTACTTAGAGATAATATAGGCAAATAGAGTTAATAAAGATCTTACTTATTTTCCTCAAATGATAACCCTAAATTTCTTTTAAGTAAGATCATATTAATTCACACCATTTTAAATAGTATATTTACTTAATTTTTTTGGTTCTTCATGGTGGAATTTTAAATGTCAGGAACAGTTTTACAATTTATATTAAGTGTATTCCCGATTTTGTTATTAATTTTCTTAATGGCAAAACGTAATGGGTTACCTTCTTACATTGCTTTACCAATTACAGGTGCTTTAATTCTTGTAATCCAGCTTGTGTATTGGGGTAATTCAGGTGATAGAATCTCAGCTTCTGTTGTAGCTTCATTTGTTGCTACTCTAGTACCGGTAACAATTATCTTTGCAGCGATTCTTTTCAATCGTTTTATGGAGATTTCTGGTAGTATTAAAGTAATCAAAAGCTGGTTAGCTAGTGTTTCTCCTAACCCTGTAGCACAATTAATGATTATCGGCTGGGCTTTTGCTTTCATGATTGAAGGGGCTTCAGGCTTTGGTACTCCAGCAGCAATTGCGGCACCTTTACTTGTTAGCTTAGGCTTCCCTGCAATCCAAGTATGTATCCTAACCTTAATTATGAACTCAGTTCCAGTTTCATTTGGTGCTGTTGGTACTCCTACTTGGTATGGCTTTAGCCAACTAGCTGACTTTACAAGCTTTACAGAATTAGGGTCAAAAACTGCAATAATCCATGCTTTTGCTTCATTAGTAATTCCTGTTGTGGCTTTACTATTTGTAGTTAAATGGTCTGAAGTTAAAAGAAATTTAGGTTTTGTTTACTTATCAGTAATCTTCTGTGTAGTACCTTATCTTTTAATTGCTCAAGTAAATGACGAGTTCCCATCTTTAGTAGGTGGTGCAATCGGTATGTTACTATCAGTATGGGCTGCGAAAAAAGGTCTAGGTTTATCAAAATCTGCAAACGAAACTGATAAATTAGAACAATTTGAACCAGTAACAGGTAAACAAGTTGCTAAAGCATTAATGCCATTTGCAATTTTAATTGGTTTATTAATTGTAACTCGTGTACAACAATTACCATTCAAAGCTGCAATGAACAGTACTGCTGAATTATTCACTCTTGGTTTAGGATTTGCAGATTTAACAGTTACTAAATCATTAACCTTTGGTTTAAATAATATCTTTGGAACAGGAATCGGTGATTCATACAAACTCCTTTATGTACCTTGTTTAATCCCATTTGTTGTTACTGTACTATTCTGTCAATTCTTTTACAACGAATCTAAAGGTCAAGTAGTTGGTATTTTCAAAGAGTCTGTATCATCAGTTAAATTAACTTATGTTGCACTATTTGGTGCATTCGTAATGGTTAAATTAATGATGTTAACACCAGCTCCAGATAACAATATTAAATTATCAATGGTATCTGTGATTGGACATGTATTCTCTGATTCAATGGGTGGAGCTTGGTTATATGTAGCTTCATACTTAGGTGCTGTAGGTGCATTCTTCTCTGGATCTAATACAGTATCTAACTTAACATTTGGTAGTATTCAACAATCAATTGCTCAACAAATTGGTGCGAGCCAAACTACAGTATTAGCATTACAATCAGTTGGTGGTGCTATGGGTAACATGGTTTGTTTAAACAATATTATCGCTGTAGCTTCGGTTACTAACTGTTTAAGTCATGAAGGTTACATCTTAAAACGTACTTTCATCCCGATGGTAATCTATGGAATTATTGCAGCTGTTGTTTATCAAGTTGCGGCAATCTTATTCCCAGGATTCTGGTTATAATAAAATAAATAAAAGTGAAACTCTCGATTTAGTCGAGAGTTTCACTTTATCTGTAAATTTATTTTTTAATAAAACTATTTAAAGGGCTCAACTTGAGCCCTTTATCATTATTTAGCATTTAAAATATGTTCTTTACCATGCACCAACACCGTAATTAAATCATTAAATGGAGTTGGTATATTTAATTCTTTACCACGTCTACTTACGTAGCCATTTAAGTAGTCAATTTCAGTTAAGCGATGGTTCTTGATTAAATCTTGATGCATCGATGGATAATGCTTAGCTCCAGAAAAACTTTCTTTAGTAAATGACATTACAAATTCTGTAATTTCCTCTACATTTAAAGTAACATTTTCTGTAGCTGCAATAATTGCAAATTCTTGAATAATATTTTTTATAACATATTCAATATTCTCTACTTGACCTAAAGTTAACATATTACTATCAAGAACAGTACATAAACTATTCATCGATCCATTTAAACAAGCTTTACGCCAAATTGACCAATAAATATTATCTACAAACTCGCATGGTAATCCAGAGTCATTAATGGTTTTTGCAATTAACTCACCAAATTTAGTAGCTTCTTTTGAATTAACTACATTTTCGATTTCCGTTTTACCATAACTCGTAAAGGTTACATTTGCAGGTTCATTTGCATTTGTAAATCTTGCAGTAACTACTGTAACCCCAAGATAGATATTTTCTTTATGAGTATATTTGCTTAAAGTTTGTATATGTCCTAAACCATTCAGTAAACATAATACTTTGGTATTTTCTTTTAATACATGCTTTATTTGCTGTAAAAATCCATCTAACTGTAAAGACTTAGTGAACATAATAACTAAATCTACTTCTTCATGAAAATCTTCAGGTTTATATGCTTTGAGATGGGTAAGCTTTTCAACTCCAACTTCATTTACTTTTAAGCCAGAATTATTAATCGCATCAATATGATCTTGCCAGTTATCTAATAAAATCACTTCATTACCAGCTTGACTTAACATATGCCCATAAGAGCAACCCATAGCTCCTGCGCCTGCAATCGCAATTTTCATATTAATTTTCTCCAGTCGATTCAGTAAAACTATAGTATACCGCAATATTGGGACAAACATCCAACTATTTAACTAGGATTAACTTAGCTATCTCGATAAAGGAAACTGGCAATTGTGATATAATAATCGGGTTAAACAACTCTTAACACAAGAAATATATAACTTTATTTAACTGGATTATATTATTATGGAATCTTCTGTCTCGTTTTTGATTATCATTATCTTAACATGTATATTTTTATCGGCATTCTTTTCTGCCAGCGAAACTGCTCTTTTGACTTTAAATAAATATAAATTACAAACTGCAGTATTACAGAATAGATATGGTGCAAAATCAGCGGATAAACTTCTAAAAAACTCTGACAAACTGATCAGTACAATTTTAATTTGTAATAACTCAGTTAATATAGCTGCTTCTTCACTTGCAACCATTCTTGGTGGAATTGTTGGAGGAGACATAGGGATTGCGATAGCAACAGGTATCTTAACCTTTGTACTTTTAATGTTTTCAGAGATTATTCCTAAAACTTTGGCGGTTAAATTTCCTGAAGCTATATCTTTTACTTTAGCTCCGCTTTTATTTATTGTTTATAAAATTGTCACCCCTATAGTTTTTGTCTTTAATATTTTTACAATTCTTTTCTTTAAAGTATTTAGAATTGAGCAAAATCCTAAAAAATCACAACTATCTAATGAAGAACTAAGAGTAATTGTTAAGGAATCACAAACACTAGTTGGTAAAGATCACTCTGATATGATGAATTCAGTTCTAGATCTAGAAAAAGTTAATGTTGAAGATGTAATGATTCCTAGACATGAAATAGTTGCTATAGATATAGAGGATGATATTAAATCAATCATTCGTCAGCTTAATCAATCTCCACATAGTCAGGTTGTGATCTATCGTGAATCTTTTGAAAAGCAAATTATAGGTATGCTTAGAATTCGTGAAGCTTATCGTCTAATGATGGAGGCTAATGAATACAATAAAGAAAATCTAGCTCGTGCTATTGACGAACCTATATATATCCAAGAAGGGACTACTTTAACTCGACAATTATTCAACTTTAAAAAGGCTAAAAGAAAAATTGGCATTATTGTTGATGAATATGGTTTTGTTATTGGATTAATTTCAATCGAAGATATTCTTGAAGAAATCGTAGGTAACTACACAACTAACTCTATTACCGATGAGCAAGAAGATATTAACTATATTGCTCAAGGTAAATACCTCATTGATGGACAGGCTAAATTAAGAGATTTAAATCGCAAATTTAGTTGGGATCTTAAAGCTGAAGATGTAAGAACTCTAAATGGTTTTCTTTTAGACAAGTTTCAAGATATTCCAGCAGTAGGTTCACAGTATACTCATAATAACCTTGTACTTACGGTTAAAGAAGTAAGTAGAAAAGGAATTTTACAAATTGAAATTATTGACTTAAAGCGTTATAAAACAACTCCTGAAAAGAAATAATTTCTAAACAAAATTTTATATGTTTACAGATAAATTAGATTTTAGCTCTGCTAATATTTTTGTTTTTGGTGATGTTATGATCGACCACTACTGGTATGGTGATACTTCACGAATTTCTCCAGAAGCTCCAGTACCTGTGGTTCTATACAAAGATGAAAATTCTACTTTAGGTGGAGCTGCAAATGTTGCAAGAAATCTCATTGCTTATAATTCTCAAGTAAGTATCTCAGGTTTAGTAGGTAATGATGATAATGCTCAACATTTAAAATCCTTATGTCAAAATATAAATCTGAATCATAATTTTATAACTATACCTTATGGTAAAACTACAAAAAAATTAAGGATCTTAAGTCGTCATCAGCAACTCCTAAGAGTTGATTTTGAAGACCAACCAAACTTTAATTTGGATGTGAATTTATTTCTTGATAATAGCTTAATCAATACTCTTGAAGATAAAATTAAGCAAGCAAAAGTAGTTATTCTTTCTGATTATATGAAAGGATCACGTCAATTTTTTCCAACTATTATCGAACTTGCAAATAAATATCATAAGCCTATTGTAATTGATCCTAAAGGTACAGATTACAGCGTCTACAAGAACTCTACATTACTAACTCCGAATCTTTCTGAATTTAGATTAATTGCAAAAAAATATGGCTTCTCTGAAGAGCAAATTTCAGATGAAACCAATGAAGTTGCCATAGTTAATGCAATTATAAATGATCTTAATCTTCAAGGTCTTTTAATAACCAAGTCAGAAAAGGGAATGACTTTACACCTTAAAGACGGTACTTTATATCATCAATTAACCTACGCTGAAGATGTTTATGACGTTACAGGTGCAGGGGATACTGTAATAGCTACTCTAGCAGCAGCCTTAGCAGTTAATATAGATATTAAAGACGCTTGCTACTTAGCTAATAAGGCAGCAGGAATCTCAGTCTCTAAACTAGGAGCTGCTACTGTTAGTATTGAAGAACTTGAACAATCGTGCCATATGCAGAGTTATAATCAGAATAACATTATTCAAAAGATTAAAAATGCTCAAGCTAATGGTAAGCGTGTAGTTTTTACAAATGGCTGTTTTGATCTTCTTCATAGAGGACATCTTAGTTATTTACAAAGAGCAAAAGAATTAGGTGATATTTTAGTTGTCGCAATTAACACAGATGCTTCTGTAAAACGTTTAAAAGGAAATGACCGTCCGATTAATAATTTAGCAGATCGTATGTTTATGCTCTCTTCTTTAAAATCCGTTGACTTTGTGATAGATTTTGATGAGGACACTCCATTAAATCTTATAAAAACAATTAAACCAGATGTTCTCGTAAAAGGAGCGGACTACAAATTAGAGGATATTGTAGGATATAAAGAAGTTACTGCCTATGGCGGACAAGTGCAAACTATTACTTTTGTAGATTCTTATAGCTCAACAAATATTATAAATAGAATTAAAAATAATTAAATTAGGCTATTATGAAGAATCGTGATCAAATTTTTGAAGCGAATAGACCTCATTTTAAAAAAGAATTTCTTTTACCTAGGTATTGGAAAATCTGGTTACTCATCGGCTTTTGCTGGTTAATATCTTTACTACCTTATTCAGCTCTACGTTGGTTTGGCTTGCAATTAGGAAAAATTTTTCGTAATTCCAAATTAAAAGTTATTCACAAGCGACGCCGTATTGCCCGTATTAATATAGATATTGCTTTAGCTTCTCGCAGTCAAGAAGAAAGAGACAAAATCTTCAATGACTTTTGTGATAATGTTGGTATTGCTTTGTTCGATATTATTCCAGCTTGGTTTTGGAGCAAAAGACGCTTTAAAAAATTAGTGCGTTTACCTGAGAAAGATTTTTCTCAATGGTATGAGAAAAAACCTTTTCTATTTCTTTGCCCTCACTTCTTAAATCTAGAAGTTAATGCAAGGGCAATAGGTTTAATCTTACCATCTTATGGAGTATATCTTAAGAATGCAAATCCTCTTTGGGATTGGTTACAATATTACTTTCGCTTAAGGAACAATAAAGCTCTTGTTGCAAGAGATAATCCAAGAGCTATGATTAGAACCCTTGCTCTTAAACAAGGCTTATGGTATGCTCCAGATCAAAATTTAGGAGCTAAATCATCTATCTTTGTTCCTTTCTTTGATGAACCAAATGCTTATACTACTACAGGAACCTATCAGTTATATCGTAGTTTTAATGATCTAACTCTTGTTCCTTGTATGCTTTTACCTAGTAAAGATCCTAAATACTTCTTTGATTTCCACATTTTAGATCCTATAGATTTTGAAGATTTAACTCAAGATTTTAATGCAGGAAAAATCGACCGTGATGAACTAACTCGTCTAGTAGTTATTCGTACAAATCAAGCGGTAGAAAAAATGGTAAATCTAGATATCTCGAATTATATGTGGTTACATCGTCGCTTCAAGAATCGTCCAGATGGACAAAAGAGCTATTATGATGAATAGAAAAGTTATCCTTTTATAAGAATAATTAAGACCTCTAAACTTTAGTTATAAAGTTTAGAGGTCTTTTATTATAAATGACTTATTAAAACTTTAAATTTAGCAGTAACTAATTTATGGGAATAACATGTTTTATTAAACATAAAAAGTCCTCCGAACTTTATTACTAAAATTCGGAGGACTTTATCATTGTCAGCTTCCTTTTATAAGAAGCTAATTCTACTATTTGTTTGCTTGTCTGTAAGCACGACGACGATCATTCTCAGTTAAGAATTTCTTACGAATACGAATTGATTCTGGAGTTACTTCAACTAACTCATCATCATCGATAAACTCAATTGCTTGTTCTAATGAGAAACGTACTGGTGGAACTAATACCACAGCATCATCTTTCCCTGAAGCACGCATATTTGTTAATTTTTTACCTTGTAAACAGTTAACCGTTAAATCATTATCACGACTGTGAATACCAATTACCTGACCTTCATACACTTCTGTATTTGCGTCAATTAAAAGTTTTCCACGCTCTTGTAATGAGAATAATGCGTAAGCTAGTGCTTTACCTGTACCATTTGAAATTAATACACCATTAACTCTTTGTCCAATGTCGCCTGATTTAACAGCATCATAGTGACTGAATGTAGAGTAAAGCAATCCTGTACCAGAAGTCATAGTCATGAACTCACCACGGAAACCGATTAATCCACGTGCAGGAATAATATAATCTAATCTTACACGTCCTTTACCATCAACTTCCATGTTTCTTAGTTCACCTTTACGTAAACCTAAAGCTTCCATGATTGAACCTTGATGTTGTTCTTCAACATCTACAGTTACTTGTTCATAAGGTTCTTGTTGTTCACCATCTACTTCTTTAAAGATTACACGTGGACGTGATACTGCTAATTCGTATCCTTCACGTCTCATATTTTCAATTAATACTGATAAGTGTAACTCACCACGACCTGAAACACGGAAAGCATCCGGATCTTCTGTTTCTTCTACACGTAGAGCAACATTATGTACTAATTCTTTACGTAAACGCTCTAAAATTTGACGTGAAGTAACAAATTTACCTTCTTGTCCACTGAATGGAGAAGTATTTACACAGAAGAACATAGTTACAGTAGGTTCATCTACGTGTAACGCTGGAAGGGCTTCTACATTATTCACATCACAAACGGTATCAGAGATATTTAATTCACCTAAACCAGTTAAAGCGATAATGTCTCCTGCTGTAGCTAGATCTTGTTCAACTCTTTGTAAACCTATGTGACCAAGAACCTGACCTACTTTACCTGAGCGTTTATTACCTTCTGCATCGATAATTGTAACTTGCTGATTTACTTTAACGCTACCTCTTTTAATACGACCAATTCCAATTACACCAACATAACTGTTGTAATCTAATTGAGAAATTTGCATTTGGAAAGGAGCTTCTAAATCTACATCTGGAGGAGATACTTTTTCGATAATAGCTTCAAATAAAGGGGTCATATCTTCAGCCATATCAGTGTAATCTAAACCAGCAATCCCGTTTAATGCAGAAGCATAAATAATTGGGAAATCTAATTGTTCATCTGTAGCCCCAAGGTTTACAAATAAATCAAATACCTGATCAATAACCCAATCAGGACGTGCACCAGGTCTATCTACTTTGTTTACTACAACAATTGGTTTTAAACCATGAGCAAACGCTTTTTGAGTTACAAAGCGAGTTTGTGGCATAGGTCCATCTGTAGCATCTACGATTAATAGTACAGAGTCAACCATTGAAAGAACACGCTCTACCTCACCACCAAAGTCAGCATGCCCTGGAGTATCGACGATATTAATGTGGTAGTCGCGATAATTAATTGCTGTATTTTTAGCTAGAATAGTAATCCCACGCTCTTTTTCAATAGCATTACTATCCATTACCCTTTCTTCTACTTCTCCACGAGAACTTAAGGTACCTGATTGTTGTAATAATTTGTCAACCAGTGTTGTTTTACCATGGTCAACGTG
>NZ_NRJF01000151.1 GCF_003585965.1 Psittacicella gerlachiana
TTTTAATTATTCCGAGAAAAAATATATTACCCTAGTAAATACTAGGTTATATGGTTTAAAAAAAAGCTCATTGAGCGTTATCTTATTATTCCCTAATATGTTCTATCAATATTAACATTATAAATAATTTAATTTAAATCAAAAAATTAAATTAAGTTATAGTAGCTATTATAATACAACTTATTCTCTTTATGATGATATGTGTGTTTTATTTTGGTAGTTTTATTATACCAAATTCTTACAATTTTTTTAGGTTTTTAAATGCAAATAAATTTAAATCACTTTACTTTGATTTATATAAATACCACTCATCCTGGAAATCTTGGAGCCATAGCTAGAGCTGCGAAAAACATGGGAATCGAAGATATACGTCTTGTTACTCCTAAAGCAAATCCTCAGGATGAACAAGCTATAGCTAATGCGGCTGGTGCAGTTGACCTCCTAGAAAAAATGAAAATTTATACTTCTCTTGAACTAGCTCTTGCTGATTGTAAACTTATCTTTGGTACTTCGGCACGTACCCGCACCTTAAATCCAACTATAGTTTCTCCAGAACAAATCTTAGAGACAACTCGAGATAATTTACAACATGAACTTACTAAAGAACTAAAAGTAGCAATCCTCTTTGGGACGGAAAAATCAGGCTTAACTAATGATGAGCTAAATTTAGCCAACTATCATATAGTTATAGAAGCCAATCCTGATTACACTTCTCTAAATCTTGCAATGGCAACCCTCTTGATTAGTTATAGCTTAAGACAACAAGTACATAAACAAGCAATGTATTCATCTATACAAGCTCCTGCTGATGTAGCTAATAGTGAGGAACTGGCAACTCAAGCTGACTATAGCAGTTATTTTCACCGTCTTGAACAACATTATCGTAAGATCGGCTTTATTCAACACAGTATGGTGATTCCTCGTCTTTTACATATCTACAAAAAAGCTAAACTTACCAAAAAAGAAATAGATCTCTTACAGGGAATGCTAACTGCAGATATTAAACAAGAGTAAGAAATTATCTTTACCTCCTTTTCTATGTTAGGATTTAGAGAAAATTCTACTTAAATATCCATTATTTTCTTAGACTAAAGTAGTTTTATATAAACTACAAACTGCTAAAAAGCTCTCCGAACTTTACACTTAAAGTTCGGAGAGCTTTTGCAATCTCACACAATTTAAAGTCACACACTTATGACTCTCTATTACGCTCAATTAAAAGCTCAAGCAGTTGTTCCACTTCAGCTTCATTTTCAGGTTGAGCTTCAAGAGAGTATTCACCAGTTGCCCATGCCCCTAAATCTTGTAATCTACATCTTTCACTACAAAAAGGTCGAAAAGGATTAGCAGAACTGTAAATAATCTCTTTCTTGCAATTTGGACATTTTACTTTTAAATCATTGGTCATAATGATAATACTTACTTATGCTTTTATCGTTTGTAAATTCTTACGAAAACGCTTTACCGTTCCTTCCATAATTAAATTATTAATGCGAGATACTTTTAATTCTAAATCTTTTTTACTCACATTATCATCATTAATAATCACATATTTTGCATGAGCTACTCTTTCTTCATTTGTTGCTTGAGTATTCAAAATGTCTACAATAATTTTTAGATTTGCAGTAGGATCTCGAGTTAAAGCTCTTTGGATTTGGGTTTGACGATCAGCCTGCACTACGATAATTTCATCACAATAATCCCAAAGTTTCTTTTCGATTAATAAAGGGACATCCCAAAGAATGTAGTCCTTATCTGAACGATTAAATAGTTCTAGCTCTCTTGCCCTAATATATGGATGGGTTATTGCTTCAAGTTTTTTTAAGTTAGCTTGTGCTTCTAGAGAATCTCCAAAAACTATTTTCCTTAAAGCTTTTCGATCTATATATTCTACCCCTTGATCGTCAGCAGGTAAAAGAATTTCTTTACCAAACTCTTTTACTATATCTTCAAAACAAGCTTGACCTGGTTGCATAACTTCTCGTGATACCTCATCAGAAGAAATTACATCACAATCACCAATACTTTTAAAAAAACTAGCTACCGTACTTTTTCCTGAAGCTAAACCACCAGTAAGTCCAATAATTGGTTTATTAAATTGCATATTAATATATTATTTTAGATCTTAAAAAGTATTTCATTATTATACTAGATTTTTTTTCGCCTATTTTAACTAAACTGATATAATATAAAGCAATTTAAGTTTTTAATCTCGATCACAACCTTAAAAATTAAATTATGAAATTAACTATTAGCATCTCTGATTCTGATTTGAAAGAACTAGAGAAACTAAAACAAGGCAATTATTTAGATATGATAAATTATCATTCTAAAAAACAAATTGCTGTACAATCTATAAAAACCATTGTCTTTGAAGAAATTAGACGTAACTTAAGAGTGTGGATTCAAAATATCTTCTCTCCTTTTGTTACCGCTTTTTTATACTTTTTAATTTTTGGCTATATTCTTGGTTCTAAAATCGGCGATCTTAATGGAGTTCCTTATGTTAACTTCTTAGTTCCTGGATTTTTAGTAATACCGGTAATGGGAGCTGCATTTGGCAATGGAGTATTTACAACCTTTATGCGTAAATACTTTAAAACCATTCAATATATTCAATCTTCTCCAGTTAATGTCCACTCTTTTATTATTGGCATTACCATTTCAGGAGTTTTAAGAGGTTTAATCATTGCTTTATTAATTTGGCTAGCAAGTGTTATCTTTACCGGAAGCTTTGTAGTAGCTAATCCAATTATGGCGATTGTCGTACTAATTTTAGTTTGTACGATTTTTAGTTTAGCAGGAATGATCAATGCCGTTTATGCTAATACTTTTGAGCAAATAAACTTTATTCCAACGTTTATTTTAACGCCACTTACTTATTTATCAGGTATTTTCTTTGATGTAAATACCTTACCAACTTTCTTTGCAAAATTGAGCTTATTTAATCCTATAGCCTATGTTGTTAGTTCTTTTAGATATACTTTCCTAGGTACACCTTATACTAACTTACTAGGTTCAGTACTTTTCTTTATAGGGATTATTATTGCTCTCTACATTTACGTAACCATGATCTTACGTAAACATCTAAATATTTCTTAAATCCAATAAAGGAGGTCAGTTTCGACCTCCTTTATTCTATTATTATTTTTATTAATAACTATTGCACTAGATCATAATCTAAGTTAGGATCGTTTTGGCTTTGCTCAAGTAAAAATTCAGCATTTTCTATCGCTTGCGGAGAAAGATCTTCATGACCTATGAGACTAGCAAGAGCCATAACTCTTCCTTTGTGATCTAATAATCTCATCCTCGTATTCACCTCATTACCTTCTTTCCACTTTTCAACTTGAAAATGATAACTAGCATAAGCTGCTACTTGAGCTAAGTGAGTTACACTAATAACTTGAATTCTTTTTGATAATTGACGAATTATTCTTCCTACAACCGTAGCGGTTTTTCCAGAAATCCCCACATCAACTTCATCAAAAATTAAAGTTCCATTATCTAAATGACTTGCAGTTAGTAACTGAATCGCTAAAGCTATTCTTGATAACTCCCCACCCGAAGCCACCTTATGAAGTTCTTGAGCCTGTTGCCCTAGATTTGAATTTAGCATAAATCTAACTTGATCAGAACCTGATTCAGAAAATAGATTTGGATCATAGATAATATCAATGTAAAATTGAGCATCTTTCATATTCAAATCTTTCATAATTTCTTCAACTTTAGAACTAAGCTTTTGCGCTCCTTGACGACGAGCATCACTGAGCAACTTAGCTTTTTGCATGTAGTCTTGACGGGCATGAGCTACCGCTTGCTCTAGTTCATCTTGATCTCCAATACTTGAGTTTAAAGACTTTAACTGCTCCTGAATGTCTATGAAAAAAGCATAAAGTTGTTCCGGAAGAATGTTGTTTTTCTTTGCCATAGTATTATAGGCATGCATTCGTTCCTCTACTCTTTTCATATCCTCTTGAGCAAACTCAAACCCTGATAAGCCTTGAGCTTCAACTACAGACTCTTGAATATTAATTAGAGCCTCATCTAACATAGTTGCTAGGTTGAGATAATTTTTATCATATTCTGATAAACGGTGAGCATTATTTGCCGCTCGAGTCAGAAGATGATTAACGTTATAAGTTCCTTCTGATAATAAATCTACTATTTGTTGATTTAATTCCTTAATATGAGCTTGGTTAGAAAGAATTTTAAACTCTTCTTCTAAAGCTTCATACTCATCTTCAAGTAAATTTAAATCTTTAAGCTCACGGTACTTATACTCTAAAAGTAATTTTGTGGTTTGAAAATTTTCTTTTTTATTTAAAAACTCTTGATAATCTTTTTGTAATTGTGCATATTGTTTATAACTCTTTTGCACTTGAAGTTGCAATTCTTTTTCGTGAATAAATCTATCCACTAAAACTAATTGATAACTCGTTTTTAATAAGAGTTGGGGAGCATGTTGCCCGTGTAGATGTACTAAATACTGGGTTAATTCCTTTAAAAAAGAAATAGAAACAGGATGTTCATTTATATAAGCTTTCGAAGGGCCACTGATATTGATTAAACGACGAATTATAACTTCTGTAGGTTGTTCCTGATCTAATAAAGATTTCTCTTCTAACCATGCGTAAGCAATCGAGTCTTTATCAATTGAAAAACTCGCACTAACTTGTGCTTGATTTGAACCATTACGAATCATCCCGACATCAGATCTATATCCCATACAAAGGCTTAAAGCATCTATGGCTATAGATTTACCTGCACCCGTCTCTCCCGTAATTACGTTCATACCATTATCTAAATCAATATTTAATTGCTTAATAATGGCAAAATTATTAATATTTAATCCTGTTAACATAGTAACTATTATCTAAAATAAGCGTTTAGCCCAATTTAATTTTTTTGCTAAAATATTGTAATAATTATAATCATTAAAATGCACCATCTTTACCGCAAGAGCTGCTGGTTTTATTGACACTTGACTTGTAGTCAAAGATGGATGAGTGAGAACTCCATCACAATAAATATCTACAACTTCGGCATTTATATCTTTTTTAAAAAGAATATCTATTTGTGCAGTTGCAGGAATTACTATAGGTCTAGATGATAGAGTATGAGCATTCATCGGTGTTATGATTACCGCTTGTAACGAAGGATGAACAATAGGACCACCTGTTGAGAGATTATATGCCGTAGAACCTGTTGGGGTGGAAATAATTAAACCATCTCCACGCATGCCAAAAGCAAATTTACTATCTACATACACTTCAACTTCTACAATACGGTTATCTCTTGTTCCGAGGATGGCAATTTCATTAAGAACATTAAATTCTTTATCTTGTTCTTGATTATCAAAAAAAGTTACACTAAGAGAATTTCTTTCTTCAAGATAATAATTTTTAGGATCAAAAAGACGTTCTAAACTAAAAGTTATATCATAAGGATCTATATCAGTTAAGAATCCTAAATTTCCTTTATTAACTCCAATTAAGGGGATTTGATACTTAGCAAATCTCAAGCCTGCACGAAGCATATTACCATCTCCACCTACGCAAATAATTAAATCTGCTTGGTGTCCTATAACTTCTTCATCTACGAAGTCTTCTGGTTCAACTTCAAGAAACTCTTCTTGTAATAATTTATCAATAAAAACTTTTTTCCCACGTTTTTTTAAATATTGATATATTTCTAAATGGGTTTTAAAACTTTGCTGATTTCTTGGAAAGCCAACAATTGCAAAACTTTCGAAAATCTTCTGTGACATATATAAAAAATTTTATAATCTAGGAGAAACCTTACTTTATATTCCTTTATAATTATACATGCTATTATAAGAGAATTTCTGCCTGACTATTATTTTTATTATGAAAAGCATTGTTAGTAAATTAAAATATCTTGCTTACCTTTTAATTTTCTGTCTTATCATTTGGCAAACTATTGTTCACCTAGATTTATCGGGAAATAAAAAAGAATTTAATCGCCTTGAAGCTTTAACCTCTAAACGTACTTACACTCATGC
>NZ_NRJF01000152.1 GCF_003585965.1 Psittacicella gerlachiana
AACTAATCCTTATTACCATAATTCTTACCTTAAAGTTTCTTTGCTCTCTAACTTGAGAAGAAATTTCCTCTCTTAATCCCGCCTAATTGTAATACAAATTGTAAGAAATTTTATTCGTAGGCTTAACTATTTCATAAATCCTCATAAACTTCAAAAAATCCTCTTTCTTAGTTGATAAAAAAATTATTTTTGTTAAAATTCCTCTATTTTAATGCAAAACTAACCTTTTAGTTCCTTAGCAAGAATTATTTTTTCCGCAAACTTTTTTGCAATAAAATTCTTATTTATCCTTAATCATTCCCTTTAGGTAGGTATAAACTTTTTCGCAATACTAGAGATTTTTTTGTAATTTAGGAGTATAATAAAAAATAATTTTCTTATTAGGCAATGCAATACTACCTAAGAAGAAATGCGATACATTGAACTTAAGTGTTTTTACTTAAGTTATTTTGCTAATTGTTAGTTGGAGACTTCTTAGTCTCTAACTTTTTCTTTTTTCGTTTACATTTAAATGTAACAACCAGTTAGATCCTTAAAAATCTAGCTTAAATAAATCACTAACCTAATGCACCACCCAAGGTTAGTGTTCACATTAAATAACTTTCTTAAATTAACGAGCCTAAATAACTCACGGTTTAAAACACCACTTTAAACTGAGTTATAAACTTTTGGCTTGAAAACCTAGCGAGCTAAGACCTAACCAATCTTTAGCTCTCTATAAAGCAAAACAAATAATTTAGGAGGCATAATGCAAACTACCAACCTTATGCCAGTCCTCTTTGTAGGTCATGGCAGTCCCATGCATGCCATTAATGATAATGCATTCACCCAACAATGGCAAAAACTCGGAGAGCAAATCGGCAAACCTAAGGCGATTCTAGCCATCTCTGCCCATTGGTATACCTCACACACCGCAGTACAGGCTACTCCCGTACCCCAACAAATTTATGATATGTACGGTTTTCCGCAAGCTCTTTATGACAAAAAATATCCGGCAGTTGGGGACGCTCAACTTTCCATGCAAGTACTTAATTTACTTGCCGCACAAGGAATACAAATTGATAACTCTTGGGGAATCGATCATGGTATTTGGTCTATCCTTGTCCACATGTATCCGCAAGCTGATGTTCCGGTAGTGCAATTAAGTATTAACCAAAACCTTAGTCCGCAACAAATGTATGCTCTCGGACAACAATTGCAACCTCTACGTCAAGAAGGAATTTTAATTCTCACTTCAGGAAATATTGTCCATAATCTCCGCATGATGGTAAGTGATCGCAGTAATGAAGAATTACCTTGGGCAAAAGATTTTGATAATTGGATGCGAGATAAAGTCTTAGCTCGTGATCTTGAGACCATTTTAAACTACGAGCAGTATCCTTATGCAGATCTTGCAGCTCCGACTCCAGATCACATGGATCCGCTCTTTTATGCTCTCGGAGCAACTCGAGAACAAGATCAAGTTACGGTATTTAATGATGCTCGAGAACTTGGTTCTTTATCCATGACTAGTTTTATGTGGCATGAACACCCCTGAGTAAATAAACTTAAAACCAACTAAAAACTGCTAGCCCCCTCCACAAATGGAGGGGGCTATTAATTGCTAAAAACAATAAGCAAAGTTAAAGCACGACAATAAGCAAAATAAGGTTAATACAAAGCAAGCAAGCTTTAACCAGATCTTAACAAAACATCTCTGTTAAGCAAATAGTTATCCAAAAAACTAAAAGCAAAAAGCGACAAAGAATAGCTTTACTACTCTTTGTCGCTTTTTTACTTTATAAGCCAACCTTGTTTGTTTTTGCTTACATCTTTTAATTGCACACCTTTGGTTGTTGTGAACTTCTTACCTTTTGCTCTTAACTCTATTTGAGTTTTGAGGTTATAAGGATTTAAATTCTTTGCTAAGGATTTAAGTTAAATTATCCCAACTTGTGCCTCTTACTTTTTCCCTAATAACGCCAGCAGACTTTGGCTTACATCGGATAAGCCACGTAAGAGTTTACGATCACCATTAGCATAATTTAAGGCATAGTGTTTTACTGAAGTAATGCCGTTAATGCGATACATATTCTCTCTTAACACTTTAGCAATTGGCGAGCGTGAGATATATAAATGGTGTAAGCTCGAAAGGAACTCTTGCATTAAAGTATTATCTACAAAACGTTCACGGGCATAAGCGAGAGCTAAAGCTTCTAAACTCGTAAAACTAGGATCAGCAAAGAGGCGAGTTAAACACTGCACATCTTGTAACCCAAGATTTAATCCTTGTCCCGCTAAAGGTGAAACCGTATGAGCTGCATCCCCAAGGAGAATTACATTATTATGCCAATAGTGTTGAGCTCTTTGACGAGCTAAAGGGAAACTTGCCACTTGGGTAATGGTAAAATCGGTCCCTATTTTTTCAACCGGAAAATTAGCTAGCACTTGGTTTTTTAATTGGGTAAGAGGTAGTTTTTGGAGTTGTTCAATAGTATGGATTTGATCATACCAACAAAGTACTCCTTGTCCAGCATTTACGGGTAACCAAGCTTTAGGACCATGTTCATCTACTTGTTGCCAAGTTAAATGCGCATAGTCTCCAGTTACTTCCGGATTAGTTTCTACTTGGATTAACATGCATCGAGTTGGATAGCTATGAATGTCTACTCCAATTTTAGCTTGTTGACGCCAAAAAGAGTTAACGCCATCAGCTGCTAACACTAAATTTGTTTTTAGTTTTAAGCCATTCTTAAAGCTTAACAACCAAGACAGATGTTCAGCTTTTGGAGCATAGTCATTAGCAATCGAAAAGTCACGCAAAGCATATTGCTTTTGGGCTTGCTCTAACTCTACTTGGTTTAAGAAAATAAACTGTGAACCATAGCTTTGACAAGCAGTTAATAAGCCCTGTACTAAAGCCGAGTTCTCAACCATATACCCTAGCTTATCGAGATTTACTTCTGCAGCTGTAAACAAGGTCTCTTGTTCTTGCTCACCTACATGTAAACTAAGCTGATCATAAGGATTACAACGTAAAGCTTGAATCTGAGCCCAGCCACCAATAGTCTCTAAAAAACTCGCATTAACATGGTTAACGGCAAAGACTTTTAAATCTAATTTATCTTCTTGCCATGCAGTTAAGGCTTTAGGATCATGAAGAATAACTTGATAACCTAAATTTAAAAAAGCTAATGCTTGGGCAAGTCCGACACAGCCAGCACCCGCAATAAACACACTTTTGTTATTCGCAGTAGTTAGATTTTGTAAACCTAACTGACTCTCAGCACTTAAAGCACTTAAATCACCTAACTCTATAACTTGGAGATGGGTTTTTGGAGTTAAAAAATATGACATAATCTTAAGAAAAGATCTTCTAATTAAGAATAATTAATGTTTACCTCTCTTTTTCTGATAAAAAGAGAACTTTTTCTTGCTTCTGGGCAAAAAACTTTATTTTTTCTGATATAATTTTGCTCTGAAATCAAGAGATTTAAGAGCCTATTAAAAAACTGATCTCTGTTATTATACAGCCTCAGAAATTAAAACGAGGAAATTTATAACCGAGTTCTTAGCTCAAGAATTTACCTTTTTGCTCTAACTCTTGTCCCCGAATTTACTTACTTATTAAGTTTTTTTGTGTTTTTTCTAATCTAAGAAAAGCTTTTTAAGTTAAAATACAACTAGATAAAATCTTTAGCTGCAACTAGAGATTTTATAATTTTCGGTTAAGTGATCAAAAGCTTACGCTTTCGAAAAACCTCTTTCGTTTTTTCAGAAAGGTTAGCCCTCACTATGTTTTTGTCTAATCTATTGTTTTATTATCAAAAAAAATATGAGTAAAAAATTATACATAAAAACATGGGGTTGCCAAATGAATGAGTATGACTCAAACAAAATGGCAGATCTGTTACAAGCAACTCAAGGTATGGAGTTAACAGATATCCCTGAAGAAGCAGATGTCCTGCTATTAAATACTTGTTCAATTCGTGAAAAAGCACAAGAAAAAGTTTTCCACCAATTAGGTCGTTGGAAAAACATTAAAAAAGATCGTGATGTAATTATTGGTGTGGGTGGTTGTGTAGCTTCACAAGAAGGTGAGCATATTAAAGAGCGTGCTCCTTATGTAGACATTATTTTTGGACCACAAACAATCCACCGTTTACCAGAGATGATTACGCAAATTCATGCGGGAAATAAAAACGTTATTGACGTGAGTTTCCCGATGATTGAAAAATTTGATATGCTTCCAGAACCACGTGCTGAAGGTCCTACAGCTTATGTTTCAATTATGGAAGGCTGTAACAAATTCTGTTCTTTCTGCGTCGTACCTTATACTCGTGGAGAAGAAGTATCTCGTCCACTCGATGATGTTCTCTTTGAAATTGCAAGTCTTGCTCAACAAGGCGTACGTGAAGTAAATCTCCTTGGGCAAAACGTAAATGCTTATCGTGGTGAAAAAGCAGATGGCTCAATTTGTTCGTTTGCCGAATTACTACGTCTTGTAGCCTCAATTGATGGTATTGATCGTCTACGCTTTACTACTTCACACCCAATTGAGTTTACCGATGACATTATTGAAGTATATCGTGATACTCCAGAATTAGTGAGCTTCTTACACTTACCAGTACAATCTGGTTCTGATCGTATCCTCAACCTCATGCGTCGTAATCACACACGTTTAGAATATAAATTTATTATTCGTAAACTCCGTGAAGCCCGTCCTGATATTCAAATTTCTTCAGACTTTATTGTAGGTTATCCAAATGAAACCGATCAAGATTTTGAAGATACCATGAATCTTATTGCGGATGTAAACTTTGATATGTCATTTAGTTTTATCTATTCCGCACGTCCAGGTACTCCGGCTGCTGATTTAGAAGATAACGTATCAGAAGAAACCAAAAAACAACGTCTATACTTATTACAACAACGTATTAACCAACAAGCTATGGCTTATTCACGCCGTATGCTCGGAACAGTACAAAGAGTATTAGTTGAAGGTATTTCGAAGAAAAATATCATGGAACTTACTGGACGTACTGAAAACAACCGAGTGGTTAACTTTGCAGGTGAACCTGAATTAATCGGTACTTTTGTTGATATTGAAATTACCGATGTTTACGCAAACTCTTTACGTGGTAATGTTGTAGCACGTGAACATGAATTAGGTTTACGTAAAAATACTTCAGCTGCAGATATGATTTCTCGCACCGCTAAAGAAGATGAAAATGGTGTAGGTCACTGGCGTGCACAAGCGTAATTAAATAACTTTCCATTGGCACAAAATCTCGTGCAATTATGATAATTTGAAAGTCGGAGCAAACCTCCGGCTTTTTTTATTTCTACATTTTAAATGTGGGCTGAGTTCCAAAAGTTTTTACTACGCATGCCATCCTCAAGTTATATTAAATATCCTTATTTAACAGGTAAGCTACTTTACCCTAGCATTTTTCTTAAATAGGTATAACTTATCTGCGTCTACCCTCCTCATAAACTCTCTTTTCTTTCCTCTAGATCCCTTACCTATACTTAAATTTTCCTCCCTAATAACTTTTTCTCTAATTTATCAACTCTATAATCTCTTGTCTATGCTATAATATAGAACAGTTAGTTTTATAACTCTAATTTGACCTGAGTTATATTAGCTAATCTAAAATTTTTTCAAAAGATAATGTATATAGATTACTAGCCTTTCGATACCACAATTTGAAAGGCTATTTTTTTGATCAAATTTTTTGATTAAATTTGATCAACTTATCATAAGTAAATTTCAATCTAACATTTACAATTAAGTACTAATTTTTAGAACAAAAATAAATAAGCTTAAGAAGATTTTTAGGTACTTAGCTAATTTACATCTTAGAGAAAATAAATATTTGATTTTCCCTCCTTATCTTCACCCCTACTCTCCTCAAAAATCACATCATTTGCAATGCAAAAATTCTAAATAAACAATCATTTGTAACCTTAGTTCATAAAATTTTGGTCATAGCTCACACTTTAGCTAAATTCTCATTTTATTTTAGACCCCTAATCAGATAATTCCTCTATCATAAAAATATATTCTACATATAACTA
>NZ_NRJF01000153.1 GCF_003585965.1 Psittacicella gerlachiana
ATACATATTACCACGATAGAGGCGTAAATACTCACAAAACTGTAACTTTTTTATGAAAATAATTTAATTTAAATTGTAAATATTTACTTCTCTTTATAAATTTATAGGAACTAAAAAGCAAAGTACCAACTCAAGCTAAGCTAAGTCTTTGTTTTTAAGTCAGGAAAAGAGGGCTTAGAATTCCTAAGCCCTCTTTACAAGGTAAAATTAATTTATACTAAAGTAACAATACCAAATACAACTAATACTACTAAAAGAATAGTTGCATAAGTCCAGCCGATTTTCTTGTTACGGCTTTTATCTAGTTCTGGAGCTGACATAATATTTTCCTTGTACAAGAATATTAATAAAAACATTTCCAGAAGATCACTTTAAAGCAAATGACCTCTTTTGTATATGATACCATAAGCCCCGAATTTACTCTGAAAAATTGGGATTATTTTTAATCCCGATTCGGCTTATTAAGAATTAATATTGTTTACTCAAGAGCAAAGTAAGCAGCTCTAAGAAAGATAACAACTATTTACTTTGTTTTTCATAAGCTTACAATTACAAAAACATCATCTTTCTTTTCTTTCTTTTTCTCTTCTTTTTACCGAGAGCAGAGAATAACTGAGTAACTCAGTATAGTTTTAGTCAAAAAATAAAAGCCTCCCGAGGAGGCATTTATTGATTTAAGCTTTTTTGTAAACTGGATGTTTGGCACATAAAGCTTTTACTTTAGCTCTTGCTTGCTCCACTAACTGCTCTTGCGTTTCAGGATTTGCAAAGCTATCAAGTAAATCACAAATTAAATGAGTTAACTCTACGGTATCTTCAGTAGTAAAACCACGACGAGTAATCGCTGGAGTTCCAAATCTTACCCCTGAAGTTTGGAATGGCGAACGAGTTTCTCCTGGAACTGAATTTTTATTTGCAGTAATCCAAGCTTTTTCTAATAAAGCCGCCGCTTGTTTTCCAGAGTATTCTTTACCTAATAAATCTAAAAGTAACAGGTGGTTATCTGTTCCCCCTGAAACGATTTTATAACCTCGTTCTTGGAATACACTCACCATAGTTTTAGCATTAGCTAAAACTCTTTGCATATATTCTTTAAATTCAGGTTGTAAAGCTTCTTTAAAAGCTACAGCCTTAGCCGCAATTACATGCTCTAAAGGACCACCTTGGCTTCCTGGGAATAATCCTGAATTTAATTTCTTATAAAATTCTGGACTTTGACCTTTAGAAAGAATCATCCCTCCACGTGGACCTGCAAGAGTTTTATGAGTAGTGGTCGTCACTACATGAGCGTAATCAAGAGGAGAAGGATATAAACCTGTCGCAATTAATCCCGCCACATGAGCAATATCACAGAATAAATAAGCTCCTACGGAATCAGCAATTTCACGCATGCGTTTCCAATCTACGACACGAGAATAAGCTGAAAAACCAGCCACTATTACTTTAGGTTTTACTTCTAATGCTTGTTTAGCAATAGCATCATAATCTAAATAACCATTAGCATCTACACCATAGCCGTAAGAGATATAGTTTTTTCCAGAAAAACTTACCTTAGCTCCATGTGTAAGATGGCCACCCGCATCTAGATCCATACCTAAAACTACATCTCCGTGATTAATTAGAGCTAGGTATACCGCTAAATTTGCATTTGAGCCTGAATGAGGTTGTACATTCGCATAATCACAATTAAATAATTGTTTTGCACGCTCAATTGCTAACTCTTCTGCCTTATCAATAAACTCACAGCCATTATAATAACGTGCGTGAGGATAGCCTTCAGCATACTTATTAGTTAACACTGAACCTTGCAATTCTAATACTAGCTCTGATACATAATTTTCTGAAGCAATAAGTTCAATATGATCTTCTTGACGTTGCTGTTCTTCTGCAACTGCTTGAAATAATTCTGCATCAAACTCTTGTAATGATTTTGGATTAATCATGGGCAAAACCTCCCAGGTAAAAGTAAATAAGATAAATATTTATAGGTTGTCAAAAAAAAACAACGCTTCTAATTATAGCCTAATTTATAAAATTTGCGATAAAAAAATGAGGAAGCACTAATCCCTCCTCATTTTTTTCTTAAATTATGAACCTGAACCTAAAAGATCATAATTCACTTTAACTTTATAAACTTTACGTAAATCCTGCATTAAATTAGCATCATAATCATAGCTCACTTGTTGCTCATAACTTGCAACAAACTGAGAGAGAAGATTATTGTTTACTTGAGGATCAACCGTAAATCCATGCACCCCTAAAAGATAAACTTTATGTGCTTTCTCATCATTTACTACTAAATAATCAACTTGATTACCTTTGTATTTAGAAGTAAATAAAGCATTAAAGTAAGCTTCTTGCTCTGGTGTTGGACCAAGCATAGATACTTCTGTTTCCGCACCTAAAGTAACTTTTGCTTGTGCAAGTAACTCTTGAGCTTGTTCTGCACTGGTTGCTGGATCATTTAACTTGGTTGCTAATTCTTGTAACTTAGCAAGATTTTGCTGTTGAGCTAAAGATAATTTAGTATCCGCAGTTACTTTATCTTTAATTTCTTCTAAAGTCGGATAAATAGTATCTTGGAATGAATCTAACTGCGTAATAATTTCATCTTGTGAATCCGCAATACCTTGTGGTGAGTTAACTTGATTTACAGTCATATCACCCGTAAAGGCAAGACGAGCTATATCTGATGGCACGCTTTCAGGTAAAGTTTTTGCAGTAAAGCTTTGAGTTTTACTTACCTCTAGCCCTAAAACTTTTGCCACTTCAGCAATATTACCATTAGATTCAACAATTTCATTTACTTGAGCAAAAAGATTTTGTAAATAAGTTTGCTGATTTAGCTCAGTTAAAGTTTGCGTAATTTGAGCTTTAGCATCCGCAAAGCTTGTAGTTGAGGTAGTTTTACTATTTAAATAGAAAATATGGAATTTCCCATCAGCATCTTTAATTATATTTGAATGACTATGCTCATTCATTAACGGAACTACATCCTTCACATAAGCTGGTAATTGAGCTTGAGTTAAGTTCCCTAAAGATCCTTCATTAAAACGTGAAGCCACATCCGTTGAATATTCTTTTACCGCCTCCACAAAACTCATACCATTATTTAACGCTTCAAGTACTTGATCGGCAGTTTTTTGATCATCGACCACGATATTTGAAAGATTATAGGTCGTAGAACTAAAGAGTTGTGGATTTTTATCGTAATATTCTTTGAGTTGTTCTTCAGTTGGCTTAGGAGCTTTAGTTGCAAGGCTACTACGGTTATAACGAATATAACTTAAAGTTGCCTTTGCCGGAATTGCATAGTTATCACGATGTAAATCGTAATACTCTTGAACTTGTTGCTCAGTTGGCGTAATTGCCTCAGCATCGCTCGCAGCCGCTACTTGTGCCACTTGCACATAAGCCGTAGGTAAAGCTAAACTCGCATTTATCTCTACCTCTTTTGGCGTAATAATATAAGCATTATTTAATAAATTATTTACAGTTTCATCACGTAGTTGATTTGCAACTAAAGAAAAATACTGTTCGGTTGTTAAACCATAATAATTTAAGAATGCACGAATACGATCTTCAGAGTATTTACCATCTGCTCCATGGAACATTTGGTTATCACGAATATTTTGAATAATATCGTTATCTGTAACTCTTACCCCAATTTTTTCCGAATAAAGAAGACGTAAACGATCGTTGATTAAACTATCAAGCACCGTTTGACGTAAAAGTTTTTCATTCTCGCTAGTCATAATCTCGGCAAAACGCTCTTGACCATAACTTTGTAATAATTGATTATAGCGAGACTGATAAGCTTGTTGGAATTCGTTATAAGTAATCCCAACATTTTTATCACTAAAAGTCACTAAATAATTTTGTTGTGCTGTCCCTAAATTCGAACCTGAAATAGTTTGGAGAATAAAAGGTACGGCAATAGCAACTGGTAATAATTTAAAAATAAATGATTTTTGTACCGAGTTAAACTTACCAATCATGAGAATCTTCGTCCTTATTTACTGGCGATAAAAGTTTGAAAAATTTACTCTAAATCTTTGTAATGTATTTTTTTTACAATTTTTAGAGTTTTTGTATCTACTGTTTACTACAGTTTTAGAAAAAATTATCTGTTTTCTTCTTGTTCTTGATGAAGATTTTATCCTTTGACTTCATAAATCTTCTCTAGTTCTTTAATTATAAGAAAGAGATCGAGGATAAAATACCATGGGCAGAGATTTTTTCAGTTCAATTTTCTTGAGCTTAGCTCTCGCCTCTAAAGAAATCTGTTACTGTAACCTAATCTACAGTCTAACTTCTCATTATACTATAATGGATAAATTTTACCAAAAAACTTACGACAAAAGCTCCCTCATCGGGAGCTCTATTGTGGTCTTATTTAGAACTTTAATGCTTGGTTACCTTAAAAAAACTTACTCTAAGCTAAAGTTTGTAAACGTTCAGGATCATCAACCACTTCACAAACTACATTAATACCAAAGTTATCACCAACCATTTTTACAAGATCACTAATTGGTAATGGGGTATATTTTGATTCACGAACATAGAAGCGTGAAATCTTACTTGCATTTAAACCATAAACTCTCACTAAGCAAATTGCGGATAAGATTGCAGGAAAGCTTGGATTAAAAGCCGCATTTTCAATATAACGTCCGACATAGAAATCTTTATCTACAGTAGCTGCTACGACAAAAGCTTCAGAATGTGAATATGGAGAATAGGTTTTTCCTTGACGAATTACTTTTTCTTTTACATCTTCATAAGAAGAATTATTAAATACTGAACGATTGTGATTATGATCAAATAATCTTTCTTTTACTTCTAAATCGGATGGTCCAAAGCTATCAGGAAGATAATGGCTTAAAGGAGCCCCCTCAGGAATTTGTGGTAAATAAATTTTTAATTCTTGAGCGGTATTTACCTCATTAATAAACTGACGACAATGTCCACATGGAGAATAATTCACAATAATGGATTTAATGCCTCGAGTACCTGAACAATAAGCATGATTTATTGCACATTGTTCGGCATGCACCGTGTACTGCATGAGAAGACCATCATATTCCTGATTCCCCCCGAAATAAAAGTTACCATCAAGATCTTCAACAATTGCCCCTACATTAAATTTAGAAATGCATGGATAGGCATAACAAGTGGCAAAAGGCAACATAGCAAAATAAAGCTCTTGATCCGTTACTTTATAAGTATCTTTAAGATAGCGAGCCTGTGTAGCACTAATGTACCCACGTAAATTATTATGCAAAATTGTACGATGAATCTCTTTTTGTAGTGGAGTTTCAATCGGATTAGTAAATTCTACTTGCGGAAATAAACTAGCCATAATGCCGTCCTGTAAGAATAAAAAGTAACTTTACTAGATATCAAGATTATTTATCTTGTCAAAGAAAATTCAACGAGATAAAGATTTTCCTCAGATCTAGTTCTATATCTTTATCATATCACAAAAAGTTGTGAATTTTAGCGGAAAAAAAAGAACTCCCTTGAGAGTTCTTAACTAGAATTTAATCTAATGAATTACGTAATTCTTGCACATGCTCATCTTCATCACGATAAGGATCAGGAATGCCGAGTTTTGCTAATAGCTCTTTTTCTTTGCTTTCCATTTCCTCTGCTTCTTCAGGCTCTATATGATCATAACCTAAAAGATGCAATAGACCATGTAAACAAATATGTGTCCAGTGATGGGCTAAAGGTTTTTCTTGTTCTTTAGCTTCACGCTCAAGCACCGGAGGACAAATTATCAAATCGCCAAGCTCCGTAAAGCCTAAAGCTTGAGTTTCATGCTCATCTCCCATAAACTCAAAACTTAAAACATTAGTTGCATAGTCTTTACCACGATACTGATAATTTAACTCTTGCATATACTCAGGAGTTACATAAGTTACCGAGATATGAAAGTCTCCTTCCAAACGTTGAGCTACTTGAGCATACCAAAGTTCTAAGTCCTTCTCACTTGGTAGAAATTGTGCTTGCATTTCTGCAGAATAAAGATCATTTACATCTATTTTTAAAGTCATACTTTATTTCTACTTAACCTCTTGTAAAATGGTTTGTAATGGATTTTCTCGACGTTGCTTTTTTGCTTCTACCTCAGGATGTAACACCTCATACTCATCATAAGCATCTATAATTGCAGATACAGTTGAGTGACGGACAACATCAGATCTATCCATCGTATAGAAACGAACATTAGGCACATGATCTAAAACCTTAAGGGCATGATCTAAACCCGAAGCCTGATGACGTGGTAAATCGGTTTGGGTTTTATCGCCGGTAATTACCATTTTTGAACCTAAACCAAGACGAGTTACCATCATTTTCATTTGTGCTGTCGTAGTATTTTGTGCCTCATCAAGAATAATAAAGGCATTACTTAAAGTACGACCACGCATAAAAGCTAAAGGAGCTATTTCAATTACTTTTGAGTTGAGAAGTTTATCCGCTTGTACCGGTCCTAAAATCTCAATAATTGCATCAAAAAGCGGACGTAAATATGGATCTAATTTCTCTTGTAAAGTACCAGGTAAGAAACCAAGGTTCTCTCCCGCCTCTACCGCCGGACGAGTTAACACTAAACGCTCTACCTTATGCTCAGCAAGCATTTTTAGAGCCATGGCTACTGCCACTAAGGTTTTTCCCGACCCTGCAGGACCTATGCCAAAGGTAATATCATTATTTAAAATTCCTTGGGCAAATAAATGTTGATTTATTGACTTACAACGAATTTTTGGATTAATTTGCATAAAACTGCCATTATGGCGTAAACGTTCTTCTTCCTGTAATCTTTGATTACGCGTTAAAGTTTTATGCTCAGTTTCGGTAATTAATGATGGAGGTAACTGCGTTGCGGTTGATGTTGGCTCAGGAGTTTGATAACTAGTTTCATAGCTAGTTAATTCATTAGCAAGATGACGATCTCCATCTTTATAACTAATTTTTTGCTCTTGCTCCTGTTTACGCAAGCTCTCAATTTCATCTTGAGTATAAACTCTCATACTTAGCTTACTTTCTAACTCCTGATCTGCTTCCGAGTTAACTACCGAAGCTTGCTGTTGAGCGAGTTCGGCATAACGACGCAGTAACTCCTCTTCATTATAAGTAGCTTCTGAAGCTTTTACTCCCTGAGTTGCGGTAAATTGAGGCAAATTTTCTTGAAGTTGTGCTTCTAGTTTGTCTTGAGATTTTACTTGCGTTAGCTCTTGTGATTCTGACTGTTCTTGAGTTTGTACTTTTTGTAAATTAGCTTTTGCTCGTAATTGTGCTTGCTCTTCCTCAATATTAAGTAGATGAGCAAGTACGGTTTGATATTGTTGCATAAAGCCACTAAACTCAACCGCATCTGCCTCGCCTACCGAAACATCGCCTGAAAAGGCAATATCTAGATAAGTATCAGGTAAACCTTGTTCCCAATCTAACTGCTCAATTGCTTCAAGATAACGGTATTTACAATAAGCCATAACTTCATAAGCTTTTTGTTGTGAGCTTAAACCTTTAACCGTAAAGAAATCTAATAAATCTTCAAGTTGTAACGCATACTTTTGTTGCTGATGTTCATCAGCATCAAATTGCTCTAAATACCATTCAGGAGCAACAAAATCACTTGAGAATAAATAGTATAGATCTCCAGGAGTAAGAATTTTTTGGGCAAAAGTAGAAGCTTTTAATAAGGTTACTAAGTCATCATCGCTGGCCTCGGCAGCTTGTGCATTTGCAAATAACTCTAATAAAGGAGCAGGAGTTGCTAAAGGACGTAATCCTAAAATATTTGGTCCTTGACTTTGCTCTTGACTAGCAAAAGCTTGTGCAGCTTGAGTACTAATTGCACTCAAACCTATACTTTGGGCATGCTCTTTTACGGATTTACGAGCAGCTTGGTTAATTAGTAATTGTTTTAATTGTTTTGGATCTAATTTTTCTTTAGCTGCCATTTGAGCAATTTGCACTTCTTCCTCTTCAGGATTAAACGCCTGCTGATAAGCAAATTCTGCCTGTGCTTGTTCTAAAGCTTGAGCTATAGCCTGCTCACGAGAAAATTCTTCTCTTACTTGAGGCAAAGTAGAAGTATTTGCTTCTTGGGTTTTGGTCAAAGTAGCTTGTGCATTAGCTAAAGAAGTTGTTTGCTCTTGCGGAGTAAAATTAGCAAATAAATCTACACTACGAGGATCAAAAAACGGCATAGCAAGATTATCTGTTGCAAATAAGTCTATCTGAGATAAATCTTGCTTTGGTGTTGAAGCTTTTTCTTTTTCACTTAGTGGAGAAAATAAATCTTCATAGTCATTAAAAAAGTTTTCTTTATATTTCCCCTCTAAAGGAATCACTTCATCATCTTGATAATCCCAATAATCACGTTTTGGGGTTAACGCTTGGGTAGTTTCCTGAGCTTTTGCTTGCTGCTCTTGTGCAAATACTTCACGCACACTTTCATGCTTTGCTTGAGCTGCTTTGGCTTTAGCTACGGCTGCTAGTACTCCTGCTGGTAAAGCGACCTTATCTTTAGTCTCTTTACGATTTGGGGTTTGCGTACTTACCTCTTGCCCTTGCTGTTGTTGCAATTTTGCTTGAACTAAAGATTCTAATTGCTCGAGTAAATCAAATTGTTCTTGATTAAATTCTTGCTCGACTAACTTTTGTTGTGCTACTTGACGCTGAGCTTGTTCAAATCTCGCAACCGCTTGCTCTTGAGAATTTAAACGAGCAATTGCTTGTTCATCTTCTAAAGCCTGTTTCGCTTTCCACTCATGCAAAGTTAAATACACATCTTTAGTTGTAATCTCATGAACTCTTTTTCCTGCAAAGGTTTGTTCATATAAATCATTTATAATATTTTTTGCAAGCTTAACTTGTTTTTCTGTATCTCCTAATAACTCTAGTCTAAAGTTATTACCACCAATTTCCACCCCTAACTCATCTTCGATGAGATAAAGGTTTTCATTTTCAACTCCTACTAAAGCTTGGAGATTTTCAATTACTTCAGGTTGAAGAGAAAAACTAGATTTTATAGACAAAATGATTTTCCTTATACTTGAAATTAATAAACTTTTACGCCTAATATTATAACTTAATTTAAGAAAGAAACAGAAAAAGAGCTAACCTCTTGCGAAGTTAACTCTAAAAAATTATTCTTTACTCGCGACACTTTGACCATAGATTTCCATAAACTCAGGCTCGTACATAATCCGTTTGCCAAGCTCTTGAGCTTTTTTAAGTTTGGAAGAAGGTTTAGCTTGTTCTTGCGTTCCAGCAACGACAAGAATATCTAATTCATTGGTTACCGAACTCGAGAACTTACCTCCCGATTCTTTAATAAAGTTATTAAAGGCTTTACGATCCATTTGCTCTAAACCTCCAGTAATACATACCTTTTTATTCGCAAAAGCATTACTAAACTCAGGTTTATTTTCCTTAAAGCTCACTCCATAACTCAAGAGCTGAGAAATTACCTCAAGATTATTAGGATTGGTAAAATAATCCACAATATTCTTAAAGGTTACCTCACCAATTAAGTTAAAGGTTGGTGCTTCTAAGGCTTGAGCTAGATTAAGCACATAAGCCGGACTCTCTAAACTCTCAAACTCACTCGTTAAAACTTGGGTGCTATATAGAGCCTTGGAAGCAAGATCATATTTACGATAAATAACTTTATCTGCATGGACAAATTTGAGGAGTACTTCAGCATGAGGAGAGATCTTTCCTAAGATATAACTTGAAGAATCACTAGCTTGGGTATAAAGTCCAGGTAACCAGGTAGCAACTTCTTGGCTATAAGTAGTTTGCTGATTAGCCTCTAAAATCTCGGCTAAAGGAAGTTCAACCTTAGCTAAGTTTCCTTTAAATTGTCCTTGTAAGAAGCGTAACGCTAAAGCATAGTTTACCGCCTGTGCCAATCTTTCTGGTTTAAAATCAAGAACTGCTTCAATATTTGGGAGTAACTGCGGACTAACCAGCTCTACTGAAGCCGAATCTCCCACCCCATTAATCCCAATAGAACGGAAGAAATCTGCAATTTTTAAAGTCATTCTTTCTTCTAAACCAGCTTTTAGTTGACTATAAACTTTCCCCCCAAATAACTCTTTACTCATAAAGGTTTTGGTAAGTAGTTTCCAATTATAGTCAAGAGCATAAGCATACTCAGGTTTTACTTTGAGTTTTTGTTTATAAGGAGCAAGTAAAGCTTTAAACTGATTTTCTCGAGTTTGGGCATCTTGAGCTAAAAGAGCAAAATATTTTTCCATACGGGACGCAAAAATCATCCCATATGCCGGCACTTGCTCCATTACCTTAAGAAAATCACAAAGATTAGCAAGAATTAAACTTCTCGTGCTATAACCTAATTTGGTAAAGTTCACTTCTTTAGAATTTAAGAATAAATCTAAATTCTCACCTACTCTAGCTAACTTATGCTCATGTTCATTTAATAACCCTTGCAATTCAGTTTCTGAGTTTTGATCCAATAGAGGATCTAAACTAAAAATTCCCACATTATGAGTTACCTTAAGTTCATTTAATTGCTTATCATAAACTAAAGCTAAAGCACCTGAGAATCTGTGTAACAACTCAACTCGAGCATAAAGTTGATTAAAGGTTAAGGTCTTTTGTGCTTCGAGGACAAAACGCTTAACTTCAAAAACCTCTAATCCTAGACGAGGATCTTGCCAAACAAGATCACTAATTTGTGATACTTGCTCTTGTTTTAAAATCGGTACAGGAGCTAACATTTGTGCATAGCTACGTAAGTACTGATAAAAACTATGGAAACGTTGTTCACTTAAAAGCGAACCTGAAGCCAAGTAACTAGCTAGTTGCTGATTAAAAAACTCAGGAGTTTGACCTTGATAACTATGAGCTGGTTCACTTGCAAATAAACTGCTTTCTTGAGGTTCTTGCTCACTATGTTTTGCATAGTTAGCTAAGAGTTTCACTTCTAGATGTTTTCCTTTAGCTAACTCTTGGGCATGCTCTTTCACTTCCGAGCTATAAGGTTGCACAAAATCTCGGCGAAGAAGTTCTTGAGCATCAACGCCTAGGCGTTGTTCAAGATCAACTTGAGGCGAAGTAAAACGAGAAAGATGAGTTAAGATATAATCACGTTGATCACGTCCATACTCTTGCTCTCGGTGCATAAACTCTTCAACCCAAGGATAGCCTCGAGTTTTTTGAGCTAAAGATTCTTGCTCTTGACGAATTTTCTCTTCAAAATCGCTTGTAGTATGTAAGTGAGCATAGAAGTTATCGGCAACCAACTCTTGATTACTTAACCAAGAAACTAGACGCTCTTGCGTTGAGAGTATCAAGATCTCTTCTTTACTTAAACTACTAAAGCTTGCAAAGTCCATTAAAATTTGAGCTTGTACGCCAAAAGCTGGCACTTGCGTAAAAATTTGCTCATAGAGAGTACACAATTCTTGCTCTAAATAGGTAATTAAGGTCTCAACTTTTTCCTTATCTTCTAAGGCAAAAGTGGCAAACTCTAATACTCTTTGTCCCTCAACTTTATTGAGTTTGAGATTTATATGCCCACCTATATACTCGGGAAACTTAAAGCTCGAGTTTGAACTTGAGTTTGCAACTGCACTTGAGGAAGTACTCGTATTTACAGAAACTTTCGCTCGTACAACCTGAGGATAAGAAGCCTCTAACCCCTGACGTAAAGCTGAGATTGCCCAAGCTTTGCTAGTAGCTAGAGCCTTATTCCTTGACTCTTGAAAATTACTCCTTACCTCTTTTTCTTCTTGTACTAACTCATTTTCTAGCTTGGTTAGCAGTTGCTCAAGTAAAGTTACTGTTTTTCCCTCTCCACGCTCAACTTTTGCAACTAGCTCTTTAAAATAGCTAAAAGTAATTAATGCTTGGTTTTGTACCGCATTATGTCTACTTAAAGCTTTTACATAAGCATTAAAGGTTTTTACATAATCTTGATGAGCATTAGCTAATAAGATCTCTTTAAAACTTTGTTGGTAATTATTTTTTGTTCCTTTTACCTCAAGTTGCTTATAAGTCTCTTGCTGTAAATCTACAAAATGAGCATAATCTTGTGGGGTAAATAAAGTCGCAAGACTCTTACCCTGAGTAATTAAAGCTTCCACTCGCTGACGATAAGCTAAGTAATTTGGCTCTGGAGTTACCTGATAAGTACTTAATAACTGCTTAAACTTAGTTTGTAGCTCTTGAATATACTCTGCTCTTAATTTATAAGCGAGAGTATAAGCTGGTTCATGTACAACTAAAGTCTTGGCTAAGTCAGAAACTTGCGGTAAAAAATTATCCTGACTAAATTTATACACATCAGCATAATTGGTTACTGCTCCTAAAGTAACAAAGAGCTCAATAATATTTGGTCCCAAGCCTTTTAATTCAATTCCATCTTTAGAAAAGAAAAACTCAATTTGTCCATTTAATTGCCCTTGGCAATTATGCTGGCTATTGGTACAACTTAAAGAACCACTTTGAATAATTTTATATCTTTGGAAAGAGTTAGCAGCTTCTTTACGTTTAGAGGCTAAATTATAACTTTGTTGGAATTTAACCGCATACTCCTTACGCTTTAAAGCATCGTCACTATGCTCATATAAATATTGATTTACCAGTAAATCTTTTAAGAGCGCAAACTCATTCTCTTGACTTTTTTTCAAGGTTTTTAGCGTAGCTTGAGCTAAATCCTGCTCTTCTAAAGCTAAAAACTTAGCCACTTTTAAAAGTTCAGGATCTTGCGTTAAAGGTAAGTCTATCGCTGGTTTTAAAGCATAATTAATTGTAAGATGCTTAAGTTCATTAAAATCTGCAATCACTAAATCTTGATCATTTTGCACATTTAATTGCTGGAGTCTAGTATCCTGAGCTAAAAAACTTCCACATTCAGGACAAGTAGGTAGAATATTTACCGGTAAAGCTTCTGCTTTACGTTCAGCTACTACCGCTTCTTTAACTACCGGAATTACTTCTCCTCCACGATAAATAATTACTTTATCCTGTTGATGGAGATCCATACGTTTGAGTAAATAGTAGTTATGCAAAGTTAAACTACTAATGGTTACCCCTCCGACAAAACAAGGCTCAACCTTAGCTACAGGGCTCACTACCCCCGTACGTCCTACGTTGGTAACCACATCTAACAACTCAGTTTTAGCTTCATTTGGTAAAAACTTATACGCAGTAGCCCATTTTGGTGAATTAGCAATCCACCCCACCATTTCCTGATCGGTAAGGTTATTTACTTTAAATACCGTGCCGTCTATATCAAAGTCCAAACCTGGACGCATTTGTTCAACGCCCTGATAAAATGATTCAATTTGGTTCGTACTGGTTACTAACTGTACGAGATCAGACACCGTAAACCCTAGCCTACGAGCAAACATGAGTAAATCATAGTGAGTATCGCTCGCTATTTCCGGAGCTTGAATATTCTCATGCTGGTTAATTGCATAAGCCATAAAGCGTAAAGGCATTTGTCTAGGCAGATTATCAATAATATATAAATCTTGATAAGCTATCCCTTGTTCACGATACTTACGTACTACTCGACGATAGGTTTCACGAGAAACAAAAGCTCCCGCTCCATTACGTAGATTTGCTAAAGGACGACGATTATGACGTAAATAGAGATTATTTAAATATTCAAAATCTTGTTGGAGCATAATTAACTCTCCACGAATTTCGAGAATATTTTCTAAACCACTTTGTTGATATTGTTCAATAAGTTCAGGAATTTCTTGAGGGATATTAGGAACACGCATAACATGAGCGGTAATATCATAACCTTTGCTTCCATCACCTCGGGTTGCTCCTGAAACTAGTTTCCCATTACGGTAAATTAAAGAACAGGCAATCCCATCAAACTTAGGCTCGGCACAAAAAGTAACCTTAACTTTTTTGAGGTTAGCTTTGGTTTCTTCTAATTTTTGTTCTTTCAGGTAGGCTTTGGCAATACTTTCATAAAATTGAGCAAACTCTTGCCCATTGTAAACATTACCTAATGAGAGCATTGGAATATCATGCTCAACAATTTTTGCCTGATACTCACTTGCTAATTGCTCAATTTGCTCGTCACTAACTTTACTATATTTATGCACTAGTTGCCAATCTGCAAATTGACTTTTACTTTGCAGTAATTCAGCATAGAGTACTTGCTCGCTTGCCTCTTGCTCCTCTTGTTCGGAAGCAATAATTACCTCTTGCTCTAAAGTTTGACGCAGATCAGAACCTACTTGATCCTTAGCAACGAAATTGGCAAAATGCTCTAAATAAAAGTCGGTATAAGTATTTTCATAGTATTCGAGTTCTCTGACAAGATAATCATATTCAAAATCTGAAACTTTACTTTCAGAATTTTGATAATAACTTATCTTTAATTCTTGAATTCTCTTACGTAAAAACTCTAAACGCTCTAAAAGTTGGGACGCAGTCAAACTCGTTGCTTTTGCTGTTTCCTCTTTCCTAAAAGCTATAAATTCTTCTCTCATCTTTTTTCCTTTTAAAAAAGATTATCACTTTTTCTATATTATAAATGCAAAAGATCCTAGCCTCGCTAGGATCTTTTAAATTTATGTACTTTAATTCGAAGAGTTTTCAAAGTCTTCCATTAAAGCTTGAAGATTGTCATTTTTTGAAGTATTACGTAGCTTTTTGAGTGCTTTTGCTTCAATTTGACGAATACGCTCACGGGTCACATTAAACTGTTTACCAACTTCTTCTAGGGTATACTCACGTGGCATCCCTATTCCTAAACGCATTTGAATCACTGTTCTTTCACGTTCATTTAAGGTAAGTAGTAATTGATCCACCGCCTCACGTAGATTTTGCTGTAAAGCAATTTCTAATGGATTAGCTACTGAAGTATCTTCAATAAAATCTCCTAGTGATGTATCTTCATCATCGCCCACTGGATTTTCCATAGAAATAGGCTCTTTAGAGATTTTTAAGACTTTACGAACCTTATCTTCACTGAGGTTCATTTCTTTTGCTAACTCATCAATTGACGGTTCACGACCTAGTTTTTGTACTAGTTCACGATTTACACGATTTAATTTATTAATCGTCTCAATCATGTGTACTGGAATACGAATGGTACGAGCTTGGTCGGCAATAGCACGAGTAATGGCTTGACGAATCCACCAAGTAGCATAAGTCGAGAATTTATATCCACGTTTATACTCAAACTTGTCTACCGCTTTCATTAGACCTATATTTCCTTCTTGAATTAGATCTAATAAATGTAAACCACGGTTAGTATATTTTTTCGCAATTGAAATTACTAAACGTAAATTAGCTTCTACCATTTCAATTTTTGCACGACGAGCTTTTTCATAAGCTGCTTGAATACGGTTATAAAGATCACGAATTGATTCTATATCTAATTGATATTTTTCTTCAACATTACGATATTGTTCAAGAGTTTCGAGAACAATTTCTTTATAACTTTTAATACGGCGACTCCAATCAGCATCTTTTTTCATGACTGTTGGTGGTTCTGAGCCGTAAAGAGTTTCAAACCAATCTAAGTTGGTTGCCGCTAAGTGTTTTAAAACTACTTGTCTTGTTGCAGGTTTTGCACGAGGTAAATCAACAAGATATTTAACAATTTGCCCGTCGCTTACTTTAACTTCTTCAAAAATTGCACGCACATGATCTAACATAAGTTCAAACATATTTGGCGTCAATTTAAAAGTTAAAAATTGAGTTCTTAATTTTTCAATTTCTTTAACTGCACGACTGGTTAATTGTTTCTTACGATTAATACTACCATTTGCACGTAATTCTTTTAATGCAAGTTGTTGCTGTTCACGTAAAGAGTTAATACGTTCATTCGCAATTTTTGCATCTATGGCTTTGTCTTCACCATCACTCATCATGAAGTCATCATAGCCACCTTCAACATCGAATAAACCATCATTATCGTCATCAAAACCATTTAAGATATCTGAAAGTTTACGATTTGAAGAAAGAATTGCTTCATATTCTTTAAATAAAACATCAAGCACTTCAGGATATTCAGCAATTACTGCCTGAATATCAGTCATAGATTCTTCGATACGCTTAGCAATCTCTACCTCACCTTCACGGCTTAACAGGTCAATTGCCCCCATCTCTTTCATGTAAATACGTACAGGATCTGAAGAACGAGAACCAGAAGAACCTGCAGAAGAAGCTGGGCGAGCTTCATTACTGTCATTTTCAATTTGCATTACGTCTACTTCTAAAAAGTCATCGTTTACAATGCGAATTGAATACGTATCTTCTAAATACTTGGTCAGTTGTTCAATTTGTGCTTCAGTATAATCTGGGAAATCTTCTTGAAGTTTTGCTGTTGAAATATAACCATTTTCTTTTGCTAATTCAACTAGATTTTCAATCGTCTCTACTTCATCTTCTTCTAGACGATCAAAATCTAACTCTTCAATAGCTTCATCTTCTAATTCGTCTTCTGGATCGTATGAATCAAAATGTGGTTCGTTATTTCGTTTATTATAATTTTTCATTAAAATGTAAATCCTGAATGTAAAGCTTATATTAAATATAAAAAATTTCTTTTAATCTTTACGGCAAAGGATCAAGTTAAAGCTTTGCAACACCTCAATTCTGAATTTTTACCTTAGTAATATTTCAGCCGGGTACTTTACTGCTTGATTTTGCTATATAGGCCATGCAATTTTCATATATAGCCAATCTAACTTTATATTCTGCAAAGCTTTGAGCTTGTTTATTCTACCTAAGTAGGAATCTCACAAGAAAGCACCAAAATACAGAAAAAGAATTAAGTTAGAATTCCAAGAAAATATCCATGCAAAAAGCAGCAACTTATAGTTACTGTTCTTTCATGTCTCTAAAGACTCATGCCAATGAGTTCATTTTTAGTATCTAAAATTATATATTATAGCAAAAAATATAACTTTTAGAAAGTTTTCTCTAAACCTAATACTTGAGACAAGAGAGTTATAAGATCAAAGAACTTTTTTGCTTTTAAAGTCAGACTAATGTAACTTTTATGTTTGCCCCTAAGCAAATTAGTTTTATCTAAAAAAAGCAATTTACCTTGAAATTACTTTTTTTAGATAAAACTCTTTATTAAGTATAAGGGGAAAATTTTTATTTTCAAGGATGCAAAAGG
>NZ_NRJF01000154.1 GCF_003585965.1 Psittacicella gerlachiana
ACTAAATAATGTATTTTTTTCTATCTCGGCTAGTTAAATGCCCACACAGATTGTCTGTTAAATTGTTAAAGAACTAAGTTGTTATCATTTTTGCGACAACGTGAGATATTATATAATAATTTTTACCCCTTGTCAACTCTAATTTTAAATTATTTTTTCTTAGATGTTGATTTTGTCCCGCTGTCTTCCTGACAACGTGGCATATTATAGACAAATAAAACATCTATGTCAACACCACTTTGACAAAAAATTTAAAATCTCATCCACGATTCTTGTGAAAAGACTTATCTATATTTTTGTTTTTTAGAGAGTTAGAACTTAATTTTTTCCATAAATTTTTTTTAATTTTACATTCAAGCACTTTGCTATGATGCTAAATACTGTTCATGCTAAAAAATTTTATCATACTACATAATTATTTTTTAGGTCACCCATAAATTAGAAAAGAAACCATTAGATATCTATATCTAGATAAAGGAATTGACTAAATAACTTTTTACACAATCAACCATAAAAATTACTATGTTCAATTAACATGATCAATTAACAAATTCCCAAGCATTCATATAAACATCTAATGCTCTTAGTTTCAACTCCTTTCTATTACTTTATTTATCTAATCTCTTCAACTAACCAACTATATATTAAGCATTTTGCTAATTAAATAACTAAATAATAGGTTAAGCTTCACTTTGAATAAAATGATTATTATATACATACCACTTTTATCTTTCAGCTCTTTCGCTTTCTCAAAAATCTACATTACATTTCAATCCTATATAAACTCCTCCCTAACTTCATCTCCAACTATATATACTTCCTATATCTTGGTATAATAACCATAAAGGATCTAAGTATGAATAGTAAAATCAGTTGAAGTTTTTTATCAAGAGTCATTGTTTGATTTTACTTTTTTACAGTCCTTACTTTATTACTATGTATACATGTTATCTATGAGTTAATACAGATCAAATTAACTTCAAAAGTCTCAACTTAAATTATCCATATGAAAAAGAAAAATCTCATTATCAGCTTAGGTGTTTTAGCTTCGGCTCTAACTCTAGGTTTTGGAACACACTATCTTTACAATTCAAGTAATACAGAAGAAAATCCTGCTTATAACTATAAATACAAACTGACAGATGTAACTTTTGATCAACTTCCTGATGAAATTAAAGAACAAAGAATAGACCCAACCCAAGTAAGACTTACTTTTA
>NZ_NRJF01000155.1 GCF_003585965.1 Psittacicella gerlachiana
TTCTTTAGTTAATGCTGCTCGTTATGGGGTAGGTTTAGCTTATGAACCTTTAGAATTGGTGGCTCAGGATTTGCAAGAAGGCAAGCTAATACAAGTACTCGAAGACTATACTATTAGCTTACCTGCTTCGCATTTATACTACCCTGATCGTCGCGTTTCTCAAGCTTTACGTTTAGTGATTGATACTCTAAAAGTAACCTAAACTAGAGGTTAGAGTTATTTTTAACGTAATTTCTTAACTTATAATTTAGAACGCAAAAATAGAAATTGACGAATAAAAATAGACTAATTTTCTTTTATTAAAAAAGCCGAGGCAATAACGCCTCGGCTTTAGTCATATTGGATTTTAAAAAGTAAAAGTAAGATTAGAGAGATAAATATCTAATATCAGAGATTAAATAAAATAATTATGAGTTTTAAGTTTAAGCCTCTGAATCAAGAAGTTGTTTTAACACCTTAGCAGGAACTCCTGCCACCACAGTGTTCGCAGGTACATCTTTAGTTACAACTGCTCCAGCAGCCACTACCGCATTTTCACCAATGGTTACTCCCGGTAATACTGTAACATTTGCTCCTAGCCATGCATTCTTTTTAATCACGATTGGGGCTATTTCAAGATCGTGTCTTTGAGCTGGTGCTAGAGGATGTGAAGCCGTAATTAAATTTGTTCTTGGACCAATAAGTACTCCATCTTCGAGAGTAATACCACCTACATCGGTAAACTGAACTCCGGTATTTACAAAGACATTTTCACCAAATTTTATATTTGCTCCATAATCACTATAGAAAGGAAGATTTATCATTACTGATTTAGGAATTGGAGAATTGGTGATTTGAGCTAATAATTCTAAAGTAGATTCTGGAGTTTGCAGTTGGTTGTTTAATTTAAAAAGTAACTCTTGATTTTCTCTTACTTTAGCGAGAATTTGAAGATATTCTGGACTTTTGTCTTTAATAATTTTACGTGTCATAAAAATAAAGATGTTCCTAATTTGAGGATAAATTAGGAACAATAATTTAAGTAATAAAATTTATGGGGTTACTACGGTAAAACAAATTATTTGTTTAAATTCGTAGTGAAGAATTGACCTAATTTTGCAAACGGAGCTACGCCTTTAACATTATCATAAAGATCTACGTGATTTGCTCCTGGAACAATTACAAGTTCTTTATTACTTGAACCTACTTTTTGGTAAGCGGTTTCAGCAAAGTAACGTGAGTGAGCTATTTCTCCAGTAATAATTAAAGTTGGGATTTGGATTTCATCAGTGTGATCTAAATTATTGAAGTTAAAGTATTTTAGACCAATGGTAGCTTGCCATAAACCATGTGAATTAACTGAACGCTCGTGATAACCACGTGGAGTTTGATAATATTCAGAGAACTCTGCTACTACAGGTGGTAAAGCTGAGTTTTGATCAAGCTGCCATAAAGCTGGATAAATATCTACTTTATCTCCATTTACCATATAGTTATAAGTGTTGTAGCTTGGGTTTGCATAACCAGCTTTAAAGTCTTGAGTACGTAAGTCAGCCATGTAGTTTTTAATAACACGACGGTCGCTGGTTGAGTAGGCATCTTGACCATCTCCTACCCCATAACCAATTGCACGTGACATGTCATACATTACTACCGTAGCTACAGCTTTAACACGAGTATCTACTTGAGCTTCACTTAAAGCTACACCACCCCAACCACAGATACCAAGAATCCCAATTTTATTTGGATCAACAAAACTTTGGTTAGATAAAAAGTCTACCGCGGCAGAAAAGTCTTCTACGTTAAGATCTGGAGAAGTATTACCACGAGGGAAACCTCCTGATTCACCGGTATAAGAAGGATCAAAGGCAAGAGTTACAAAACCTTGAGAAGCTAATTCTTGAGCATATTCACCTGAAGACTGTTCTTTTATTGCTCCAAATGGACCTGAAACTGCAATTGCTTGGTGTTTTTGTTGCGGATCTAAATTTTTAGGATAGTAAAGATCAGCAACAATCGAAATACCATAACGATTTTTAAAGGTAACTTTTTGGTGGGCAACTTGAGTATTTTCTTTAAATACTTTATCCCAACCGGTAACCATAGATACAGGGGCATTAGCATCCTGTGCTACTTTTACATTAGCATTGGTAGTAATATTTAGATTAGCCATAGATGTTCCTATAAATGTTGTTCCAATAAAAGTTGCGAGTAATAATTTGTTGAGTTTCATTTGTGTTGTTCCTTTAAAGTAAATGATTTTGTTGTTTTAGTTATAAAT
>NZ_NRJF01000156.1 GCF_003585965.1 Psittacicella gerlachiana
TAATTTACCTTTAACTCCTTTTGAGCAAGCTTTATGTGTACAAGCACGAACAAAACAAAACACTTTTGAACTTACACAATCATTAGAGCAAATTAAAGCTCAGTTACCTGATGTTACCTTTGACCCACAAGAGACCTCATTAATTGAGCAAATACCTTATGTCTATCCCCAACATGAGTTTGTCTTTGTTGCGCCTTCTGAAACTCAAGAGTCTGCAAGTGTAAATTTTGCAGATTGGATGGATGAACCTGATCTTGCAAAAAGAGCAAAACTTTGTTTACAAAAGTGTTTTGGTCTCCATGAGTTTCGAGGTTTGCAAGAAGAGATTATTAATTCTTTATTACAGCAACAGGATACCCTTGCGGTGATGGCAACAGGAATGGGGAAATCTCTTTGCTATCAAGTTCCGGGGATGTGTTTACCAGGGGTTACTCTAGTAGTAAGTCCCCTTATTGCTCTTATGGAAGATCAAGTCGCTCAGTTACAGGCAAATGGGATTGGAGCCGCTATTTATAATGGAAATACTAGTCCCCAAGAACGTAATGAGATCTTTAGAAAAATTCAGGAAGGAACTTGTAAGTTTCTCTATGTTTCACCAGAGAAACTGGCTTCTACTTATACTTTACAAGAGATTACTCGGTTACCTGTGAGTTTAATTGCGGTAGACGAGGCTCACTGTGTAAGTCAATGGGGGCATGATTTTCGTCCCGATTATCGTAATTTGTATCGTTTACGCCAGTATCTTGGTAATTACGTACCTATGCTAGCCTGTACGGCTACCGCAAGGGTAAGTACTCGTTATGATATTGCTGAAAACTTACAGTTAGCAAATCCTAATGTTTTTATTGGCGATTTTAATCGTCCGAATATAAGTTTACAGGTTACTCCTGTTGAGAACATAGGTTTGGCTTATCATAAAATTTTACGTCTGTGTAAAGAACAAGAGAATTTACCAGCAATTATTTATTGTTTATCTCGTAATAGTACTCAAAAACTCAGTGATTATTTAAATCGTCATGGGGTAGAGGCTACTTATTACCATGCTGGCTTAAGTAGCCAAGAACGTGAAGCTAATTATCAAATGTTTATGCGTGGAGAAGTTGAGGTAATGGTGGCAACTATTGCCTTTGGTATGGGGGTAAATAAATCAAATATTCGGATGGTGGCTCACCTTGATTATCCTTCAACTCTAGAAAACTATTATCAAGAAATTGGACGAGCTGGACGAGATGGAGAAAAAGCTAAAGCCGTTCTTTTTGATATTCCTATTGGTCGAGATTGGCGCATTGGACAAATCTATCAAGAAGTTGAAAATAAACCGGTAGTTGATAAGGAACAAGCTTATCAAGAACTCCTCCATGTGGATATGGAACAACAGCGTATTGAAGAGCATCCCGAAAAATCTCCGGAAATGAAATTTAAAAAGCTCAAAGAGGTTTTTGATTTTTGTGATACTGCTAATTGTCGTCGTCGTGTTCTCTTGTCTGCGTTTAATCAAGTACTCGAACATGATTGTGGTAATTGCGATGTTTGCTTAGAAAGTAATCTCATCCAAGATAAGATTGAAATTAAAGAAGATGCTCATTTTATTTTAGGCTTAGTTGCTGTAGGCAAAGGTTTTTTAGGTGCGGATACTATTAAGCAAATGATTATGCGTAAAACCTCCATTGCCGCTGAACTAGAGCGAGCATGGCGTTTAAAACTTAATTATTGTCAGAGTCAGGCTGAGTTTGATCAAGTGATTGCCGATCTTAATAAAGTAGACTCTTGGCAAGAGCGAATTAGTGTAAAAACTCAAGAAGCTTACCAATATGGACATAAGTACTGGCAAGCGGTAATTGAACAACTCCTAGAGTTGGGGTACTTGAGTTATGATCGCAAGTATAGTTATTTGCACTTAACTAAACTCGGCAGTCAACTTCTTAAACAAAAAGGCGTAGTCAAAGCAGCTCGAATTCCGGATTTAGTGAAGAAAAATATTTATACTCTGAGTTTACTGCGTGATCTTGAAACCATTAGGGTGGAAATGGGACGAGTTACGGGAGTACGTTATGATGCTATTCTCTCTGATCCTGCGATGCTTGCTATTAGCGAAAAACTCCCTCAAGATGAAGAGCAATTGTTACAAATTGATGGGATTACCAAAACAAAAGCTAAACGTTTTGGGAAATTTATTTTTGAAGCGGTGGGACGTTATCTTAAACGTTTGAGCTTACAAGATATAAGTGCTAAATAAGTAGTTAAAGATCCAATGTTGAGTTGGATCTTTAACTATATATAGAGTCTAGAGCTCCAAATAGTTACAGTTAGGTAGAGAGTTTAAGTTAGGGAAGAAAAAAAGAGAAGAGTGTAAAGTGCATGGTTTATTTGGACTAAAATCCATAATTTTAGTGAGTGAATTAAATTTTTTTGTAAAAAGTTTTAAACACGTAAATTAAGTTTTTTTGCTACTTTTTTTAAGAGAAAAAAATTTTTATTTTTTCTTGATCTAGTTAATTTATGCGAAAGTTTTTTCGCAGTAAGTGTGATTTTTTAG
>NZ_NRJF01000157.1 GCF_003585965.1 Psittacicella gerlachiana
ATATATTATAATGTAGGTAAGACGAAAAAAAGTCTTAACAATTAAAAATATTTGTTCTATAATATATCTATAACGTTAACCTATCAATAATTTTTTAAGGAAGTAAAAATTATGTCATTAATTAATACTAAATTATTACCTTTTAAAGTAAACGCTTTTAAACAAGGTAACTTTGTAGAAGTTTCAGATAAAGATTTAGCGGGTAAATGGTCTGTATTCTTCTTCTACCCAGCTGACTTCACATTTGTATGTCCTACTGAATTAGAAGATTTAGCTGATAACTATGCTGAGTTCCAAAAATTAGGTGTGGAAATCTATTCAGTATCTACAGATACTCACTTCTGTCACAAAGCATGGCATGATCACTCTCCAGCAATTGGTAAAGTGCAATACACTATGTTAGCTGACCCTACACATGTAATTTCTCGTAACTTCCAAGTATTAATTGAAGAAGAAGGTGTAGCATTACGTGGTACTTTCTTAGTAGATCCTGAAGGTAACATTAAATTAGCTGAAGTAAACGACAATGGTATTGGTCGTGAAGCTACTGAGTTATTACGTAAAATTAGAGCAGCACAATACATCGCAGCTCACCCAGGTGAAGTTTGCCCTGCAAAATGGAAAGAAGGTGCAGAAACTCTTAAACCATCTTTAGATTTAGTTGGTAAAATCTAATTTAAGTTAATTATTAAGAAAAGAGCATAGGCATAGGTTAACCTGTGCCATGCTCTTTTTACGTTCACATTATTAAATATCATTAAATTACTTTAAAGATTATGTTAGATCAAGGCATTAAATCACAATTACAAACTTATCTTGAACGTGTAGAATTACCTATTGAGCTTCAAGCTAACTTAGGTACAGACGCAAAATCTCAAGAGTTAAAAGAATTATTACAAGAAATTGCTTCTTTAAGAAGTGACAAAATTACTTATACTGAAGTAGATACTGCAGATCGTAAACCAGCATTTACTATTACTCGTGTAGGTTCAGATGTAGCGGTTACCTTTGCTGGTATTCCTATGGGACACGAATTTACTTCTTTAGTATTAGCTTTATTACAAGTTGGTGGTTATCCAGCTAAATTAAGTGATGAAGTAGTAGAGCAAATTAAAGCTTTACCAGGTGATTACCAATTCGAAACTTACTTCTCACTTTCATGTCAAAACTGTCCTGATGTAGTACAAGCTTTAAATGCGATGTCAGTAATCAATCCACGCATTAAGCACGTATCTATTGATGGAGCTTTATTCCAAGAAGAAGTTGATCGTTTACAAATTATGTCTGTACCATCAGTATATTTAAACGGTGAACAATTCTTACAAGGTCGCTCAAGTGTTGAAGAGATCTTAGCTAAATTAGATACAGGTGCTTCTGCTCGTAAAGCTGCACAATTATCTGAAAAAGAAGAATTTGATGTATTAGTAGTTGGTGGTGGTCCTGCTGGGGCAGCTGCTGCAGTATACGCTGCACGTAAAGGTATTCGTACAGGTGTAGTTGCTGAGCGTTTTGGTGGTCAAGTTCAAGATACTATGGATATCGAAAACTTCATTTCAGTATTAAAAACTGAAGGTCCACACTTAGCAACAGCTTTAGAAGAGCATGTACGTTCATATGGTGTTGATATTATGAACTTACAACGTGTATCTAAATTAATTCCAGGTGAAAAACAAGTAACTGTAGAATTAGAAAGTGGTGCTACTTTAAAATCAAAATCAGTAATTCTTTCTACAGGAGCTCGCTGGAGAAACATGAATGTTCCTGGTGAAGCAGAATATAAAGCTCGTGGTGTAGCTTACTGTCCACACTGTGATGGTCCATTATTTAAAGGTAAAGATGTTGCGGTAATCGGTGGAGGTAACTCTGGAGTTGAAGCTGCAATTGACTTAGCTGGAGTAGTAAACCATGTAACTTTAATTGAACGTGATGAAAAATTACGTGCTGATGAAGTGTTACAAAATAAATTACGTAGCTTACCTAACGTAAAAATTATTACTAATGCTGCAACTACTGAAGTGCATGGTGATGGACAAAAAGTGGTAGGTTTAAGCTATCAAGATCGTGCAACTGAAGAAGTACACCGTTTAGATTTAGCTGGTGTATTCGTACAAATCGGTTTAGTTCCTAATACAGATTTCTTAAGAGATACTTTAGAATTAAATCGTATGGGTGAAATTATTACTGATGACCGTGGTCAAACTAACGTTAAAGGAGTGTTTGCTGCTGGTGACTGTACTAATGTACCTTACAAACAAATTATTATTGCTATGGGTGAGGGAGCAAAAGCTTCTTTAGCTGCTTTCGATTACTTAATTCGCAATAACTAATAATTTCTTTGCTATAAAAAAGATGAGGATTACGTCACAGGCGTAGTCCTTTTTTTCTAAGTAAATAAAAATTAATTAAATAAAATTAACAAATCTCAGCAAATAATTTTTTTTGTGCTATAATATGCGACGTTATTTGTTTTTAATTTTATATGAGGTCGCATGGCAAAAGAACCAGCAATTGAGTTTCAAGGAACTGTAATTGAAACATTACCTAATACTATGTTCCGTGTTGAATTAGAAAACGGTCACAAAATTATCGCTCACATTAGCGGTAAGATGCGTAAGAACTACATTCGTATTTTAACGGGTGATAAAGTTACTGTTGAAGTGACACCTTATGATATTACTAAGGGTCGTATCGTTTTCCGTTCAAGATAATTGGAAACTCAGTAATTTTTATATTCAACGCTTGAAGTTAAGTTAACTTTAAGTAGTATTAGCGTCTGGAAAATCAGCCGCATATATTCCTCAAGTAACATGGCTCAAATGTTACTCTTAGGGTTATAAAGATTAAAAAAACCGTAGCTACAGAGCTATGGTTTTTCTTTTTTGTTTTTTGTATGCAAGATAATTATCGTTTAAATAAGTTAAGTAAGCGTTTACGTAGCGAAGTGGGTAAGGCAATCGCAGATTTTAATATGATCGAAGAAGGCGATAAAATCATGGTTTGTCTTTCAGGTGGTAAAGATTCCTATGCTTTGCTTGATATTTTACGCTCACTCCAAAAGTATGCACCGGTAAATTTTGAACTCCTTGCAGTAAACTTAGACCAGCAACAACCTGGCTTTCCTAAAGATGTATTACCTAATTATTTAGAATCTATAGGTGTTCCTTATCGCATTGTTAATGAAGATACTTATAGTATTGTAAAACGAGTAATTGATGAAGGGAAAACTACTTGTTCTCTATGCTCACGTTTACGTCGTGGAATTCTTTATCGTATTGCTCAAGAAGAAAAATGTACCAAAATTGCTTTAGGACACCATCGTGATGATATGGTGGAAACTCTCTTTTTAAATATGTTCTTTGCCGGAAAAATGAAGTCTATGCCTCCGAAATTAGTGAGTGATAATCAGCTTCATACTGTTATCCGTCCTTTAGCTTATTGTCGAGAAAAGGATATAGCAAAGTATGCAAAACTAAAAGAGTTCCCAATTATTCCATGTAATCTTTGCGGTTCGCAACCTAATTTACAAAGAGCTGCGGTAAAACAATTATTACAATCTTGGGATAAGCAATTTCCTGGAAGAATTGAAACCATCTTTAGGGCGATGCAAGATGTAAGTCGTTCGCACCTTTTAGATCGTAGTCTCTATGATTTTATGAGCATTAGTTCTTTAAATCAAAAGGAATTTAATCCTCATCATCAAGCTGAGGCGACACCAATAAATCTTTTAGCTTCAAAAGAAAAAGCAACTAAAATTATTGAAACTAAAGTAGTAGCTTCTAAAGAACAGGAATCAAACTTAAACTCTCAGAATAGTTATGAGTTTTCGGAGCAAGAATTAGATCAGTTAGCCAATGATGAATTATTTGGTGGACAGGATTATGATGCCTTAGCTCGTCAACTTCAAGAAGCTCATCAAGAAGAAGATGAGACCAAAATTACGGGTTTAAGTATTAAACAATTGTAAGTTATAATAACCATTTTTTTCACAACATAAATTTAAATATTTTTTGACACCTAATTAGGGGTTATTAATGCAAAGATAAGTTTTGCTAAAGCTTTCTTTGTTAGTCTTGTAAACTGCCAGTTCGCTGGATTAATAGCTAAAAAATTTTAGGGGTAATCAATGACAAAATATGCAAAACCAGAATTACTAAGTCCTGCAGGTTCATTAAAGAACATGCGTTATGCTTTTGCTTATGGAGCAGATGCGGTTTATGCAGGACAGCCTCGTTACTCATTACGTGTACGTAATAATGAGTTTAACTGGGAAACTCTAGAAATAGGGATTAATGAAGCTCATGCTTTAGGAAAAAAATTCTATGTGGTAGTAAATATTGCTCCGCATAACGCTAAACTAAAAACCTTTGTGCAAGACATGAAGCGCGTAGTAGATATGAAACCTGATGCGTTTATTATGTCAGATCCAGGGTTAATTATGTTAATGCGTGAACATTTTCCTGAAGCTGTATTACACCTTTCAGTACAAGCAAATGCTGTAAACTGGGCTTCATGTAAATTCTGGCATGATTATGGAGTTGAAAGAGTTATTCTTTCTCGTGAATTAAGCTTAGATGAAATCGAAGAGATTCGTAAACATGTACCTGATTTAGAGTTAGAGATTTTTGTCCATGGAGCTTTATGTATGGCTTATTCTGGACGTTGCTTACTCTCAGGTTATATTAATAAACGTGATCCTAACCAAGGTACTTGTACTAATGCTTGTCGTTGGCAGTATGATCTCCAAGAAGGACAAGAAGATGAGCTTGGACAAATTGTGGAAAAAGTGGCTGCAGGTAAAACCCATGATGGGCGTGAACAAGATCCAAATAATCAAGTGATCAATCAAGATCCAGCTAACTTAAATATCGAAGTTGCTAATGTTTCGCCAACCCTAGGCATAGGTGAACCTACAAGCAAAACTTTCTTAATTACTGAGCCTCGTCGTCCTGATGAAAAAATGACTGCGTTTGAAGATGAGCATGGAACTTACATTATGAATAGCCGTGACTTACGTGCGATTCAACATGTGCCTCGCTTAACGAAAATGGGCGTACACTCTTTAAAAATCGAGGGACGTACCAAATCTTTCTTCTATTGTGCACGTACAGCTCAAATTTATCGTCAAGCAATTGATGACGCTGCTGAAGGTAAAGAGTTTAATCCACAGTTATTACGTAAGTTAGATTCTTTAGCTCACCGTGGTTATACTGACGGCTTCTTACAAAGACATACTCACGATCAATATCAACACTATACTTCAGGTAACTCTACAAGTGATTATCAACAATTTGTGGGTGCATTTACCGGAGAACGTGAGGGTAATTTAGCTTTAGTTGAAGTAAAAAATAAATTTGTGGTGGGAGACATGATTGAGATTATGACTCCAAAAGGCAATATGAGCTATAAACTTGAAAAAATGTATAACCGTAAGTTTGAACCAGTAGAAGTAGCTCCTGGAGATGGACATAAAGTATGGTTAGAAATTGATCCTCAAGTTGATTTAGAGTTTGCTTTAGTTTTACGTTATCTTGAGCAAGGATTAGATACTACTGATCCTCACGGACGTAAAGCTAATGAAGCAAAAATTACGCAACTAGCTTAAAAATAATAGTGCATAGCGAATAAAAGCACAAAAATAAAAACTCGTAAA
>NZ_NRJF01000158.1 GCF_003585965.1 Psittacicella gerlachiana
GGTTTATTTCTTTATTTAGAGTTAAAACCCCTATCTTCATAAGTGCGAAAAGTACTTTTATCTTTACTTCTCAAAAATCATCTCTATATTTTGTTAAAATTATATACATTTAATTACTTTTAGGAGAACTCATGCAATCTCTATGGAAAAAATCTCTAGCTGTAAGCCTTTTAGCTACAGCGATGACAGCTACAGGTTTAACTAGCCTCAATACTTGGGCAGCTGAAGTTCCAGCAGGTGTTACTTTAGCAACCAAGCAAACCTTACAACTCCAAATTGGTGATAATCCAAAAACTTTAGATCCTAATTTAACCAGTGAAAACGTAGGGACAACTATTGTAGATAATCTTTTTGAAGGTTTAACTACTTATGATGCTGAGGGAAAAATAGTTCCTGCTGGTGCTGTATCTTGGACACATACCCCAGATAATAAAGTATGGACGTTTAAATTACGTCAAGATGCTAAATGGTCAGACGGTACGCCAGTAACTGCACAAGATTACGTAGCTTCATGGCGTCGTCTTGTAGATCCTAATACCGCTTCAGAATACTCTTTCTACCTTGCCGACTTAGGCGTAGTTAATGCAGCTAAAATTACTGATGGTAAAGAAAAAGTAGAAAACCTTGGTGTTCAAGCTTTAGATGACTATACTTTACAAGTAACCTTAGAAACTCCAGTACCATGGTTTATTGAAGCAACCCCATTAGCAAATCTTGCACCAGTTCCAAGTAAACTTCTCGCTGAGGGTAAATGGCCAAACTTTAGCAACCTAGTTTCAAATGGTCCATATGTTTTAACTTATGCAATGCCAAATGAAAAATATGTGGTAACAAAAAATCCTCAATACTATAATGCAAGCAAAACTATCATTACCGAAGCTACTTTTAATGTTGTTCGTAGTTCTAATGATGCCTATAAACGTTTTCAAGCTGGAGACTTAGATGCTTTCTTAGTGGAAAATCCACAACTAAAACGTAAACTTAAAGAAGAAAGTCATGACCAATATAAAGTAGTCATTTCTCCAGGTGCAAACGTAAACTTCTATACTTTTAATTTAAGTAAACCTCCATTTAACAACCTAGATGTACGTAAAGCTTTATTACTTGCTGTAGATACTAAAGAAATGGCACAAAAGGTTTTCCTTGATAATGTAATTCCTACTTCTTTATGGGTGTCTCCAGCTATTCCTGGTGCTAACTCTTTAAAACAATCAGCTTACTTTGATGAACCTATTACTCAAAGAGTTAAACAAGCACAAGAACTTTTAGCTCAGGCGGGATACAGTGCAAGCAATCCACTAAAATTTACCATTAACTATAATTCTTCTGATACTAATAAAATGGTAGCTATTATGCTTCAAGCTCAATTTAAAAAAACTTTTGGTAACACTGTAGACATTAGTATCAATAACCGTGAATGGTCAACTTTCTTAAGTGAACGCCTAACTGGAGCTTATACTTTTTACCGCATGGGATGGAATGCAGACTACTATGAACCATCAACTTTCTATAGTATTTGGACTTCGACTAACCCAACTAACACAGGAGGCTATAAATCTGTAGCTTATGATAAACTTTTCCAAGATCTTTATACTACAGATAACGCAAACCAACGTCTAGAGTTATATCAAAAAATGAATGACTTACTTAATGAAGATGTAGTTGGTATTCCTTTATTTAGTCCATTAATCATGTCGCTTACCGTTAACAACCTCCATGGTTATGTAAATGATGATACTGTACGTCGTTTATACAATATGTATCTAACTAAATAATTAGTTACTTTATAGAGACTCTGCGGAGTCTCATTTTTTGTCGTAAATTATTTGCATATATAACTTTTTTTTTGCTAATATAAAACAAGGACTAATTATTAAAAGTTCATCGATTACTTTGGTTTTATACATTTAAAGTAGGTATAGGTAAAATACAAAGCAAATCCTACTTTAAGGGAGTTTTTATTTATGATTAAATGGTTTGGTAAAGGTTTGAGCTTAACTCTCGTAATGGCAAGCTTGCTAGGAACGGGATTAATCTCTACAACCTCTATGGCTGCCAATATCCCTCAAGGAACTAAATTAGCAGCCAAACAAGTATTAAATATCGAATTAGGTGATAACCCAGCTTCATTAGATCCAAATTTAGTTAAAGAAACGATTGGAGCACAAATCTCTTCGAATCTTTTTGAACCTTTAACTACTTATGATGAATATGGGAAATTAATTGGTGGAGCTGCTGCTTCTTGGTCTCACTCTGCTGATTATAAAGTTTGGACTTTTAAATTACGTCCTGAAGCAGTTTGGTCGGATGGAACTCCAGTAACTGCACAAGACTTCGTTACTTCATGGCAACGTTTAGTTGATCCTAATACCGCTTCAGAATACTCTTACTATCTAGGAGATTTAGGAGTATTAAATGCTAAACTTATTAGCGAAGGTAAAGAAGATAAAAGTAAACTAGGGATTAAAGCTGTAGATGCACATACATTAGAAGTTACTTTAGAAACTCCAGTACCTTGGTTCCTTGAAGCGACTTCATTAATTGTTTTAGCTCCAGTACCAACGCAGTTAGTAAATGAAGGTAAATGGCCTGACTTTAAAAACTATGTTGTAAATGGTCCATACCTCTTACAACAAGCAGTACCTAACGAAAGATATACTCTCGTTAAAAACCCTAAATACTGGAATGCAGAAAAAGCGGTAATTACCGAAGCTAACTTCTATGTAATTCGTAATGCTAATGACGCTTATAAACGTTTACAAGCAGGGGATTTAAATGCCTTTAAACTAAGTACTCCAGCTTTACGTCAAGCATTACAAGGTGATCATAACTTTAAGATTTTAGAAGCTCCAGGTTCATACACTGTATGGTTCACATTAAATAATGCAACTGCTCCGTTTAATGATTTAAAAGTACGTCAAGCGGTACTTTACGCAATCAATACTCAAGATCTACAAACTAAAGTATTCCGTAATTCAGTACATGCAACTTCAGTATATGCTTCAGCAGCTTTACCAGGGGTAGCGGAAAACATTAAAGAAGCAGCATACTTTACTCAGCCTTATCCGCAAAGAGTGGAAAAAGCTAAAGAACTTTTAGCTCAAGCTGGTTATTCAGAACAAAATCCATTAAAATTTAGCATTTCTTATAACACTAATGAAATGTATAAAATGGCTTCAATTGCCGTACAAGCACAATTAAAACAAGTATTTGGTAGCAGTGTACAAACTACTTTATCAAATACTGAATGGGCTACTTTCCTGTCAAATCGTCAAGCAGGACTCTACCAATTCTATCGTGCGGGTTGGGGTGCTGACTACTATGAACCATCAA
>NZ_NRJF01000159.1 GCF_003585965.1 Psittacicella gerlachiana
CATATCAATAAAACTTAAATCTAAAGGGGCTGCAAAGATATTATCAAATCTTTCTATATACTCATCTAAAAAAACTTTTAAAGAGTGTAAGTTAGTAAATTTAAGAATTAGCTCTCCTTGTTTGATTTTTCTACCTTTGAAGTTATCTGGTAAAGTATCATATACAGGATCGATAAATACATCTTTGACAAATTTAGGAGAATATAATTCAAAAAATCCTAACGCCGAAGTGAACATTTCTGAATAGTCACTAACGCGACAAACATTCCACTTACTTAAGTCACGATTAAATTCAGCAGTAAGATAAAACATACCACTCATATTTGTTACTTTGCTAACATTCCAATTAGATATATCCCCGTTAAATTCAACAGCCCCCATAAACATCATAGCCATATTATTTACATTCGAAACATCCCAATGATTTAGGTCTTCTTTAATAGATAAGCAACCAGCAAACATCAGGTGCATGTTTGTCACATTTGAGACATTCCAACGATTTAAATTAAGCTGATGATTGAAGACCGTCCCCTTAAACATTAGGTTCATATGACATACTCTAGAAACATCCCATCTCCCTAAATCAATTTGTTTACATACAAATTCTGCATCATAGAATAGAGCACACATAGATCTAACTTTAGAAACATTAAGTTGACTTACATCTGAGTGTAAAATAGTTCCTGCAAAGGTTGCTTCCATAAAGTAAACATTGCTTAAATCTAAAGTAGAAAAATCTATATTTAAATGTACTTTTTCATGAAAGTTAGATTTATTAGATGGACTAGAAGTTAGAGATAATATGTGATTAATGTAAAATTGGCTTGCAAATAGGAAATTAATATTTGTAATATGTCTCATATCAAGAAAGCCTAGATCCAAAGGCTTACCATTGATATCATTAAACATATATATGTACACATCTAAAAACTCTTTTAGTTTTTCGGTAGTAGTAAAAGTAATAGTTATGTAACGTGAGTCAATTCTTTGATTTTGTAACTCTAATGGTAAGTCTGTAAAGGAAATATCAGTGAACTTATACTCTTGATTCTTAACATTTTCTTTGTGAAAAGTATCAAACTTACTGTCTCCTGTTAACATGCTACTTCTATGAGCCACATTAGTATTGTCCCATTCGCTAAAATCCTTAGTAAACTCACTAGCATTGTTAAATATCCCACTTTGATTTTTTATCCATGAAGCATTCCATTTTTTTTTTGATTAAATGAAGTAGCTTCGTAAAACATATTATCTATATTGGTAACGTTAGAAATGTTCCAGTTACTAATATCTTGATTAAATTTAACTGCACCTGCAAACATATCACTCATATCAGTAACATTAGAAACATCCCAGTTACCTATGTCTTGATTAAATGATGAAGCACCTTCAAACATACTAGACATATTAGTAACTTTTGCTACATTCCACTTACTTAAATCGCTATTAAATGCTTTGGCGTTAAGAAACATATTTTCCATACTTGTAACATTAGATACGTTCCAGTTACTTAAATCCCCATTAAATGAAATGCTATTTGCGAACATGGCAGAAGTACTAATAACACTTGAGGTATCCCAGTCACTAATATCACTGTTAAAGTCTGTCGTATTTGCGAATGTTCCCATCATTATTATTACATTGGAAACATCCCAGTTACTTATATTTAGTCCAGAAAGATTTTTAGCTTCAGCAAAAGTAGCTCCTATGTTAACAGTATCTCTTAAATCCCAAGTGCTAAGATCTTTATTATCATTAAATTGAGCACGGTGAAACATACATGAGATATCTTGAACTTTATGTATGTACCATCTACTTAAATCTATATTTGAATTTTTAAATATGGCTTCTTTAAAAGTATTTGTCATTCTCTTGACATTATATAAATGTAATTTACTAATATCGCCATACAACTCTACTCCCATGAAAGTACCATTCATAGATGCTACTTGACTAAAATCTAGACTATTAAAGTCAATATTTAAAGGACGAGTTTGATTTATTCTTGGATTTTCAAGAATATTTCCCTGTTTATCTAGAACCAAAGTATCAACAACTTCTTGTTCAACAAAGAGAAAATCTGCAGTATCTACTTGAGACATGTCTATAAAACTAAGGTCTAAAGGTTCTCCATAGATATTGTTAAATCTTGCTATGTATTCATCTAAAAAATCTTTTAAGGATTCTAAGTTAGTAAATTTACAAATAACCTCTCCTGGTTTAATTTTTCCTAAATTTAAGCTAAGAGGCAACTCATAATATTTAGGATCAGTATAGATTGCTTCTACAAACTTTGGGTAATATAATTTTGGTAAATTTGCAGTAGCAAGAAATACATTCATACTATTGCTAACACGACAAACATTCCAATTACGTAAATCACGATTGAATTTAAAAGCAAAACTAAACATTATACTCATATCTGTTACTTTGCTAACATTCCAGTTAGAAATATCACCGTTAAATTTAGAAGCTCCTGTAAACATCCCTGTCATTTTATTTACATTAGAGACATCCCATTGATTTAAGTCCTCTCTAATAGATTCACAAAACGAAAACATAAACGCCATACGTATTACGTTCGAAACATTCCAACTATTTAAATTAAGCTGGTGACTAAAAGAAGCTCCATTAAACATTAAGTTCATTGAACATACTTTTGAAACATCCCATTTGCCTAAATCAATTTTAGAACATTTAAGTTCAGCTTCATAAAATAAAGCCTCCATTGTTCTAACATTTGAAACATTAAGTTGACTTACATCTGAATATATTACAGTTCCTGCGAATGTTCCATTCATGTAATTCACATTACTTAAATCTAGAGTTGAAAAATCTATATTTAAAGGTATTCTTGGAATTTTAGAATCAACAAGATACTCTAAATTTAACGAAGATAGATGATTAATGTAATTTTGACTTGTGAAAAGATAATTGATGTGATTAATATCCCTCATATCAAGAAAGCCTAGATCTAAAGGCTTATCATTAATATCGTTAAACTTAGCTATGTATACATCTAAAAACTCTTTTAG
>NZ_NRJF01000016.1 GCF_003585965.1 Psittacicella gerlachiana
CTTAATTGAATTTAGTATTAGCGATTTAACCTTTGCTATTACTATTTAGTTTTTATATTCACTATACAGTTTTACATTAACTATTTAGCTTTTTTCGTAATACTTTTTAAGTAGCCTGGAACTAAAGCACAAGACTGACTTAAAGTAGCTCTATCTGCACTTGACATGTCATATTTATCCATAATTTCTTCGACAGATAAACTTCCCATATCTTCAGCACTTACATTATATCCATCCATGACAACCCCAATAGATAGATAACAACTTGATAATTGTAATCCTGAAGCAGTAACACTTATAGCTTCACCCGCATCAATTGGCGATTCGCTACGCATTAACTCAAATACTTCATCTTCAGTAAACTCATGAGGAGACTCATCATTTACATCAACAAGTAACCAATTAGAATCAAATTGATCACCTGAAATAGGATTCCAAATCACTAACTCTCCATCATCGGTAATTCGTGCTTTTCTTCCATTCAGCGTAGGATTTTCTGCACCTCCAGTGTTGTTATTAAAGACAACATCTGTACCAATAACATCTAAACTTACTGAAATATTAATATTATTGCCTTGGAAAATATTTTTACCTTTAGCTTCAACTGTTAAATGTTTAGTATCTATAGTGTTATTAGTAATTATCGAATCTCCACCTGTAGCCTGAGTAGTAATATTTCCACCTACAAGAAGTGAACCATCAATACTTACCTCAGAGGCGGTCACAGTTACTGAACCTTTATCTATATCAGCGGAGATATTTGATTTCTCGATACTTACCGTACCATTAGAAGCAAGAGCTGTAATATTAACCCCAACTAAAGTTGAGTTATCAAGAGAAACTCCATTAACTCCAGAGATAATTACCTCTCCCTCATAAGAAATAAGTTGACTTTGTTCTACAGTTACACTTGCACAAGTAGAAATAACCTTCACATCTTCTTTCCCTGAAAGATTAGTATTTTCTAAAGTAATTTTATCTTGAGCTTCTAAATCTATACCGCCATTTATCGCTGTAAGATTTGCTCCTGTTACAGAAATAGAACCATTTATAGCACTTACTTCTACATTAGAGTTAGCAGTGATTGTAGTACCGTTACCTAAAATAACTCCTTTATCTCCACTAATCGTAGTATTTCCATTAGTTGAAGCTATAGAGCTATTAGCGACATTAACCGTACTATTTTCAGAATTAATTTCAACTCCATTAATCCCTGTAATGTTTGAATTAGTTATGACAACATCATCTTGGGCTTGAAGCTTAGCTTGATTACCTGCACTAATATTAGAACCAGTAACTGAAACATTAGCTTCACTTGAGCTTACAGTAATATTATTACCTGCTGATAACTTACTACTTTCTAGAGAAACATCTTGTTTTGCAAGAACCGAAACATTACCATTGCTAGATTCAAGAGATGACGCAATTACCGCAACAGTTCCATTCTCTGAAGTTACATCTAAACCATTTAAGCCCGTAATATTCGAATTTGTTATGACAACATTTTCTTGAGCTTGAAGCTTAGCTTGATTTCCTGCACTAATATTAGAACCAGTAACTGAAACATTAGCTTCACTTGAGCTTAAAGTAATATTATTACCTGCTGATAACTTGCTACTTCCTAGAGAAACATCTTGTTTTGCAAGAATCGAAACATTACCATTGCTAGATTCAAGAGATGATGTAGTTACCGCAACAGTTACATTCTCTGAAGTTACATCTAAGCCATTTAAGCCCGTAATATTCGAATTTGTTATAACAACATTTTCTTGAGCTTGAAGCTTAGCTTGATTACCTGCACTAATGTTAGAACCAGTAACTGAAACATTCGCTTCACTTGAACTTACAGTAATATTGTTACCTGCTGATAACTTGCTACTTTCTAAAGAAACATCTTGTTTTGCAAGAACCGAAACATTACCATTGTTAGATTCAAGAGATGACGCTGTTACCGCAACGGCTCCATTCTCTGAAGTTACATCTAAACCATTTAAGCCAGTAATATTCGAATTTGTTATGACAACATTATCTTGAGCTTGAAGCTTAGCTTGATTACCTGCACTAATATTAGAACCGGTAACTGAAACATTAGCTTCACTTGAACTTACAGTAATATTATTACTTGCTGATAACTTACTACTTTCTAGAGAAACATCTTGTTTTGCAAGAACCGAAACATTACCATTAGCCGACTCTAAAGATGACGTAGTTACCGCAACAGCTCCATTCTCTGAAGTTACATCTAAGCCATTTAAGCCCGTAATGTTCGAATTTGTTATGACAACATTTTCTTGAGCTTGAAGCTTAACTTGATTACCTGCACTAATATTAGAACCGGTAACTGAAACATTATCTTCACTTGAACTTACAGTAATATTATTACCAGCGGATAATTTACTACTTTCTAAAGAAACATCTTGTTTTGCAAGAACCGAAACATTACCATTACTAGATTCAAGAGATGATGTAGTTACCGCAACAGCTCCATTCTCTGAAGTTACATCTAAGCCATTTAATCCAGTAATATTTGAATTAGTTACGGTTACTGCTTCTTTAGCACTGAGATTCGCAAGATTCTTCGCACTAATATTTGTGCCTGTTACTGAAACATTACCAGTAGTAGAACTAATTGTTGTGTTCTCACCTGACACTTTACTATTGGTAACTTGAGCATCCTTATGAGCAACAACTTTGGCATCACCATTTGTAGAATCTAAAGATGATTGCGTTACTGTAACTGTACCACAAGTAGAAACAACATCTAGACCATTTACACCAGTAATATTTGAATTAGTTACGGTTACTGCTTCTTGAGCACTGAGATTCGCAAGATTCTTCGCACTAATATTTGTGCCTGTTACTGAAACATTACCAGTAGTAGAACTAATTGTTGTGTTCTCACCTGATACTTTACTATTAGTAACTTGAACATCCTTATGAGCAACAACTTTAGCATCACCATTTGTAGAATCTAAAGATGATTGCGTTACTGTAACTGTACCACAAGTAGAAACAACATCTAGACCATTTACACCAGTAATATTTGAGTTAGTTACGGTTACAGCTTCTTTAGCACTGATATTTGCACGATTATTCGCACTAATATTTGTTCCTGTTATAGAAACATTACCTGTAGCAGAACTAATTGTAGTGTTCTCACCTGATACTTTACTATTAGTAACTTGAACATCCTTATGAGCAACAACTTTAGTATCACCATTTGTTGCCTCTAAAGATGATTGCGTTACTGTAACTGTACCACAAGTAGAAACAACATCTAGACCATTTACACCAGTAATATTTGAGTTAGTTACGGTTACAGCTTCTTTAGCACTGAGATTCGCAAGATTCTTCGCACTAATATTTGTTCCTGTTACTGAAACATTACCTGTAGCTGAACTAATTGTAGTGTTCTCACCTGATACTTTACTATTAGTAACTTGAACATCCTTATTAGCAACAACTTTGGCATCACCATTTGTTGCATCTAAAGCTGATTGCGTTAACGTAACAGTACCACAAGTTGACTCTACATATACACCTTTAACTCCTGAAACATTAGCACCAGTCGCAACTATATTATCTTTAGCACTAATATTTAAGATATTCTCTGCTGTTAAATTACTACCAACTACAGAAACATTACCATTAGTTGCTACAACATCAACATTATTTTTCGCAGTTATGTTAGTACCATTGCCTAAAGTAATGTTATTAGAGGCAACAAGACTGATATTTGCGTTTTCTCCGGTTGCTGAAACATTAGTAGTTGCAATTGAGATATTACCTGTGTTTGAGTTTAAGGTTACACCTTTAACTCCAGAAACATTAGCACCAGTTGCAACTATATTATCTTTAGCACTAATGTTAACCATATTGTCAGAAGTTAAATTACTACCAACTATAGTAACATTACCTTGTTTAGCAACAAGATCTACTTTATTGTTTGCACTTATGTTCGTACCATTACCGAGATAAATACTTTTGTTTGCAACTAAGCTAACATTTGCATTTTCACCCGTAGCCGAAATATTAGTCGCATTAACTACTACTTGTTCACCTGTTAAGGATACCTCAGTACCACTAACCTTACTTTGTTCTAAGTTTAGATTTGAAGAGGCGGTTAAGTTTACCTCACCTTTTGCATTTAAACTCGACGAGTGAGCACTAATGTTGTTTGCTTTAACAATTAAACTACTATCGGTTGCAGTTATATTTGCATTCACAAAAGTTACGTTATTTTGGATATTTACGTTTACTTTTTGTGCTGCCACATTAGTATGACTAATTTCTAAGTTAGAATTTGCATCAGTTGCACTAAAGTTTACTTGACCATTTAAAGCATTTACTACTGAATTATCAATAGTAATATTATTTTTTGCGATAAAGTCTACATTTTTATTTATAGATGAATAATTACCTCCTGAAGCTGAAATACTACCTTGCGAAGCATTTACTACTACCGCATTTGTTGCACTTACTCCAGAATTATCTAGATTAATATTTCCATCTTTTGCGATAACGTAAGCATTATCTCCAGCTTGTAACTGGACATTAGGTAAAGCAACATTACCCGTTGCCACTACCGTGATATTACTTCCTGCTTTAACTTGAGCTTTAACTGTAGATTCACCACCGTTAACTATATCTTTAGTCGCCACTAAAGTAATATTACCTTTAGCATCCATAGGGGCAGCATTAAAAGTCAGATTACCTTGAGTTGCATTAACACTAATATCTTTTCCAGCAGTAATTGCTGAATTAGTTAAAGTAACATTACCTCCTAAGAGATTTGCTGCTCCCGTAGCATTTACTTTACTATTGTTAGTTAAACTTAAGTTAACCCTTGCCGTTAAGTTCACATCCCCAGCAACAGAAGTTAAATTACTGTGATCTACACTAATATTATTTGCCTCTACCACTAAACTATTAGAGGTTGCAGTGATATTTGCTCCCGTAAAAGTAACATCATTTTTCACCGCAACTTTTACAGATTGTGCCGTAACATTAGAGTTAGTTACTTGTAAGCTTGAATTCTCACTTGTTGCGGTAAAATTCACTTCACTCTGATTTGCATTAACAATCGCATTAGCAATATTGATATTATCGGCAGCTATAAAATCAACTCCTTTCGTAGTTGAAGAGTAGTTTCCACCTATAGCAGTAATATTCCCTTTTGCAGCTTTTATCACTACCGCCTCTTCAGCACTAACCCCAGAGTTAATTAAACTCACATTCCCATTAAGTGCAGTTACATTTGCCTGTTTACCAGCCTGTAATTGAGCATTAGGTAAAGCTACATTACCAGTAGCCACTACGGTAATATTCCCCTTAGCTTTAACTTGTGCCTGAGTTCCTGTTCCCCCATTCACTATATCTTTATATGCTTTAAGACTAATGTTTCCTTGAGAATCCATAGGAGCTGCATTAAATGTTAAATTCCCCTTACTTGCATTTACATTAATATCTTTAGTTGCATTAATTGTAGTATTAGTGAGAGTTACATTCCCTCCTAAAAGATTTACAGCTCCAGCAGCATTAATTACGGCTTTAGAGCTTACTTCTAAATTTAAATCTGCAGTTAAATTAACATCACCAGCAGTAGATTGTAAACTCGTACCTGCTGCAGTAATATTTTGAGCTTTAATTTCTAAAGTATCTTGCGAACTAATACTACCGTTCTCGAGATTTACATTATCTTTTACCGCAATATTAACCTTACCAGCAAGAGCGGAGATATTGGTATTATTTGCGGTAAAATTACCTTCCTTAGCATTTATCTCAACCTTACCACCTGCACTTTCTACTGAGATGTTCGTACCTGTTACTTTAATATCCCCTGAAGTTGCAGTGAGGTTCACTTCAGAACTACCTTGAATAATCGTACCATTGGTAGTGGTAATCGCCTGTGCTTGTACTTCTACTTGTGAAGCATTTAACGTCGAGTTACCAATTTTCGCTATGCCAGCTGAGGCATTGACAATTAATTTTCCAGTAGTAGCGTTGAGGATACTATCGGTTACCGTCACATTAGCTTGCGTAGAAGTAACATTTACCTGACCACCACTAATTTGACTATGATTCGTAATGTTTATATCAGAGGTAGCATTAATAGTTATCGTTATACCCTTAACCTGTGAAGCATTAATTTCAACACTAGTTCCATTAATTACGGTATCAGCTGTTGAGTTTACATGAGCTTGGCTGAGTTTTACTTTAACACCTGAAATATTAGTCGTTGCCCCAGTAACCTTAGCCTTATTACTTAACGTAATATCCGTACCATTTACTAAAGTATTAGCTGAAGCATTACCTACATTTGCTTGATCTATGACTACAGAAGTTGCATTAACTAAAGTACTCGTTGTTCCCGAGATCTTCGCATGATCTTGGATAATTACCTTACTACCTGAAACATTTACTTCTTTGACAGTGATGTTTGCTTTTTCTCCTGTAACCGTAATATTAGTTCCCGTTAATAGAGTGTTATTAGTAGTTTCTTGACCTAGAGTTGCATTATCAACTTTTAAATTCGTTGCATTTGCAAGTAATGTATCTGTTGCAGTTAAGGTTGCATTAGTGATAGTTACATTAGTCGCTGAAATATTTAGATTCTTACCATAGACTTTGGTTCCTTCATCAGTAATTGAAACCTTATCACCGGTAACGGAGGTATTCCCTGTAGTTGAACCTACCTGAGCTTTAGCATTAATAGTCACAACTGTACCGTTAACAGAAGTGCTATCAAAGCCACTTACATTTGCTTGATTGGTAATGGTTACATTAGAGGCTGAAACATTTACTTGTTTACCATAGACTTTGGTTCCTTCATCGGTAATCGAAACATTAGTGCCTGTGACCGTAGTATTACCTTCCTCTGAACCTACTTGAGATTTTCCACTAATTGTAACAGCTGTACCATTAACTGTAGTACTTTCTTTACCACTTACATTAGCTTGGTTAGTAATGGTTACATTAGAAGCTGAAACATTTACTTGTTTACCATAGACTTTAGTTCCTTCATCAGTAATCGAAGCATTAGTGCCTGTAACCGTAGTATTACCTTCCTCTGAACCTACTTGAGATTTTCCACTAATCTTAACAGATGTACCATTAACTGTAGTACTCTCTTTACCACTAACATTAGCTTGGTTGGTAATGGTTACATTAGAGGCTGAAACATTTACCTTGTTACCACTAACTTTAGCCTGATTACCGGTAATGGTAACATTAGTACCAGTTAATACGGTATTTGCAGTCGCTTCTTGTCCTACAGTTGCGTTATCTACAATTAAATTCGCAGCATTTACTAGAGTCGTATTCGTCGCTGAAACATTAGCTTGGTTTTCTAAAGTAACCTTATGACCAGAAATATTAACCTCCAAGCCATAAACCTTTGTCCCTTGGTCAGCTACAGTAATATTAGTTCCATTTAAAGTAGTTTTACCATTTTCTGATCCAACTTGAGCGGTTTGGTTAATGGTAATATTGCTTCCGTTAACTAAAGTAGTCTCCGTACCACCAACATTTGCGGCATTAGTAATAGTTACATTAGCCTTCCCTGAAACATTGACGTTTTTACCAGTAACCTTCGCTTGGCTACCAGTTACAGTTACATTAGTACCACTAAGTGTGGTATTTCCTGTAGCTTGTCCTACGGTTGCGTTATGTACCGTTAAATCAGAGGCATTTACTAAAGTCGTAGTTGAGGATATGTTAGCTTGGTTTTCTAAGGTAACCTTTTGGCCAGAAATATTAACCTCTAAGCCATAAACCTTTGTCCCTTGGTCAGCTACGGTAATATTAGTTCCATTTAAAGTAGTTTTACCATTTTCTGATCCAACTTGAGCGGTTTGGTTAATGGTAATATTGCTTCCGTTAACTAAAGTAGTCTCCATACCACCAATATTTGCTGCATTGGTAATGGTTACATTAACTTTACCAGAAACATTGACATGTTTACCAGTAACCTTAGCTTGGCTACCAGTTACGGTTACATTAGTACCACTAAGTGTGGTATTTCCTGTAGCTTGTCCTACGGATGCGTTATGTACCGTTAAATCAGAGGCGTTTACTAAAGTCGTAGTTGCGGATATGTTAGCTTGTTTTTCTAAGGTAACCTTTTGGCCAGAAATATTAACCTCTAAGCCATAAACTTTTGTCCCTTGGTCAGCTACAGTAACATTAGTTCCATTTAAAGTAGTTTTACCATTTTCTGATCCAACTTGAGCGGTTTTGTTAATCGTAATATTGCTTCCGTTAACTAAAGTAGTCTCCATACCACCAATATTTGCAGCATTAGTAATAGTTACATTTGCTTTCCCTGAAACATTGACGTTTTTACCAGTAACTTTTGCTTGGCTACCAGTTACGGTTACATTACTACCGCTGAGAATAGTGTTTTCGGTAGTTTCTTGACCAATAGTTGCATTATGTACGGTTAAGTTTGAGGCATTAACTAAAGTAGTATTAGTTGCAGCTACATTAGCTTGATTACTTACAGTAACATTATTTGCCGAAAGATTTAGGTTAAGACCATAAACTTTTGTCCCCTCATCTTTTACCGTAACATTAGTTCCCGTGAGGGTAGTATTACCAGTTGGTGAACCTACTTGGGCTTTATTACTAATTAAGGTTGTTGTTCCGTTAATTACAGTATTTGTAGTTCCACTTACATTTGCAGAATTAGTAATCGTTACATTTTGCCCTGTAATACTTACATTTATTCCCTTAACTAAAGCTTTATTACCTGTAACCGATACATTCGTTGCCTTAATCGAGGTATTCCCGACTTCTCCAAAGGTTGCATTATCAATACTTACATTAGTTGCATTAGCTAGGGTATCTTTTGTTCCTTCAACTTTTGCCGATTCATTTACTACTAAATCAACTGCAGTCACATTAACCGAATTTCCTACAACTAAAGTATTTTCTCCAGAAATCGAAACATTAGTTCCTACCACTTTGGTACTATTTGCCGAACCTTTACCTATTGTAGCTCCACCTTTAAGAGAGATATTACTTCCGTTAACTAAAGTATCGTGAGTTCCTGAAACATTAGCTTGGGCTTCTACTGCAACATTATTTCCCGATAAATTAATACTATAACCGGTAATATTCGCATGATTCGACACAGTTACATTGGTTGCATTTACTAAAGTCGTTCCTGTTGCAGTAGCACAACCAACATTAGCATTGTTTAAAGTAATAGTCGTTGCATTTACTGTGGTAGCTTCTCGACCATATACCTGAGATCCTTCTTTGATCGTAACAGTTGAACCATTGACACTTGTATTCGCACCTGTTATGACTGCATTATTTTCAAGATCTACTTTAGGAGCTGAAAGGCTAGTATTTAATTTAGAATCAATAGTCGAAGCATTTACTTTAATCTCACTTCCCGTAAAACTTACATTTCCTGCAGTAGCATTAACTTGTGAAGCATTGGTAACATTAATCTTGCCACCCGTAAGCTTCATATCTGCCTCTTCGGATGTGAGATTTGCACTATTTAAAGTTAAAGAGTTAGAAGCATTAATCCCAAGGTTGCCTTTAACTACAAAACTTTGGTTGTGCAGACTAACATTCGCTGCAGTAATATTTAGGCTACGTCCTACGGTAATGGTTGCCGGCTTCCCACCTCCAGAAAGAATTACATTTCCATTAGTTGAAGTTAAGTTAACATCTAAACCAGATGTAATGCTTGTTCCACTTACATTAACTTCTTTACTTCCAGAGAAACTTACATTACCTAACTTCGCTGTAATATTACTGCTTTTTGCAACTAAAGTAATAGTAGATTTATTTCCAAGATTAATATCTTTTGTCTCTGAGTAAATTACGGTATTCTCTAGACTGATATTCTGAGCATAAACCTCAAGCATTCCTTGAGCTGATAAATTAGCCCCTACAAAACTTAGATTATTTAATGCACGAGTATTAATACTTCCAGCGGTTACATTACTTGCACTCAGCGTAATATTATTTCCTCTTAACTCTACTGCTCCCGCTTTAAAAATTAGTTGAGATTTTTCAACCGTGACCTCGGTTGCATTTAAGATTACTTTGCTAGTTGCGTTTACCTCAGCTTCTTGACCTAAAGATATTGTTTTTGCGGAAATATTTACTAGATTTCCTTTAAGGTCAGAGTTATTAATGTTTACGGTTGCACTTGCACAAACAAGAGTAGTCTCTTTAGCTTCTACTTTTGCCGAATCCTCGATCTTAATCGTTTGCCCTTTAATCGTAGTATTGCCTGCTCGAGTATTTATAGTTGAAGTATTGTTAATCGTTACACTTGTAGCTTGTAAACTTGTCCCCTGACTTGAATTAACACTGGTACTATTGATAACTAAAGTAGTTGCATTAATGTTGGTTGTCCCAGCAGTAGAATTTACTTTAGATTGATTAATGGTAACTTGACTACCATTGATGACTAATTTCTCTTCAGCTTCAACATCATTAGTGCTATTAATACTTACAGTTTGCCCTGAGATATTAGTATTTTTCCCTTTAATCGAAGAGTTATCGATACTTACACTAATGGAAGCACAAATAAAAGTATCACCTGCAGCCGTAGCTACAGAACCATTTTCAAAGTTAACCGTTGGTGCATAAACTTTTACTGCTCCAGCACTTGAACAAATTAAAGAAGCATTAACTTCAATCTTTTCACTTGCTTGTACGAGAGTTTGCATCTTGCCTTTTACTTCTGAGGCATTAGTAATGCTAATGGTTTTTGCTGATAAATTCGTAATTGTTCCATTTACTTCTGATTTATCAGAAATACTAATAGTAGAAGCGTTAATGGTAGTGTTATTAGCTGCATTAACTACAGCTTGCTCTTGTAGATTAACAGTTGAGGCATTAATAGTTGTCCAACCATGACTAGCATTTACAATCGAATCTTTTATGGTTACTGTAGAAGCATTTAAGGTTGTTCCCGTATTCGAGGTCACTAAAGATTTATTCTCTACAGTAATATAATTTGTTGCTTCGAGAGTGGTTGTCCCGAGACGTGAACTAATTGTTCCATTGTCAACCGTAATACTATTGGTAGCACTTAAAGTCGTACAAGTAGCTGAATCAACCCTCGATTTATTTGCTACTTTAATCGTTGGAGCATAAAATGCTGTCGTTCCTGAGCTGGAATTTACCGAAGAATTATCAAGAGAAATACTTGTAGTAGCATTAAGCACCGTAGAATTGGTTGAGTTTGCTAATGATCCCGTATTTAAGGTAATCGAACTTCCCGATAAATTGGTATCCTTACCTTTTACCGTACCATTAGTTAAACTTACAGCTCCGGTAGCACATAATAAAGTTGTCTCATTTGCTGCAACATTAGCTCCATTACGAAGAGTAATACTGCTACCTTTAAGGAAAGCAGAACTCGAACTATTTACTTCCGAGCTACATATCATTACCTGACTTGTAGCACTTATGCTTACATTTTTACCACTAGTTACTTGTGAGCTATTATTAAGTCTAACAATAGAGCCAGATAAATTCGTATATCCTGTACTGTTTAGATAACTTTTGTTTTGAATTGCTAAGGCTCCACTAGTACATACAAGAATGTTAGTTGCACTCACATTACTACTTGTAATCCCTAAAGTAGATTCGGCAGTAATGGTTGCATTATGTGTTGCTGTAATATTGGCATGAGTAAAGGTTGTCGATGAGGATTTACCATAACTAGTAACAGTTACGTTACTACCTGAGAGATTAGTTGCACAAACATAAATCACCGAACCATTTAAGGTTAGGTTATCTGTATCTCTAACCTCAGAATTACAAAGATTTAAGTTAGAAGCATTGAGTAAAACAGTTTTACCACTGACATTGGTACTATTTAATTTTAAAATCGGAGTATTTAAGTTCGCACTTTCTCCAGCTCCAATCGTCGAAGCTTCTGCGGTAAATGATTCTTTTACATTTACTTCAATATTTCCGGAAGTAGAATTAATTGTAGAAGCAGTTAAAGTAACGGTAGTTGCATTTACAAGAGTCTTAGTTTTTGCATCTAGCACCGATTTATTGCTAAGAGTTACACTCGTTGCATTAATTTTGGTCACTCCACTAGAATTAACTATGGCGACATCAGCCACCGTTAACTGCGGAGCTGAGATATTGGTATTTAATGTAGAGTTAACTAAGGCTTGATCTTGAATATTTACATTCGCTGACGTAATGTTTATATTACTTCCGGTAACTTGTGTTCCTGCACCTTTTATCGTAACCGTTTGCGTTGCATTTAAGAGAGTGTTCTGCCCTCCGTTTACTTTTGCTCCACCTTCAATACTTATAGTATTAGCTGCATTAATCGTGGTATTAACTGACGAATTTATTGTACTATTACGTACCGTAACACTAGGTCCCTTAATTAAAGTACTACCTTGACTAGAACTTACATTAGAAGCGGTAATCGTAACTGAAGTAGTCCCATTTATTACGGCACTCGTTGTAGAGTTTATATCTGAACTTGTACTTATACAAACTCTCGTACCTAAAATATCTATATCCTTAGCATTGATTTTTGCTCTCATTAAGCGAACATTTTCACCACTCAACTTCACAGTTTTCGTAGCATTCAGCTCAGAATTATTTATATTAACCAATCCATGGATAGCTTTTTCAGCTGTAGTTCCTACAGCTGTGGCAAAAGAACCTACAGCAGTAGCATTAATATATTCAGCTTTTACCGAACTACATGTACTAAATGACACGCCTATTCCAGTAATAGTTGCATGATGCTTGGCGGTTAAGTTGGAATTTACAAATTGGGAATTTAATTTGCTCGAAACCGCAGAAATATTAGCAGCATTTACTGAAGTTCCACAAGCATAAATCAAACTTCCACTGAGACTTACATTACCACTAGCATTTAACTGAGAATAAATAATACTCATTCCTTTATTACCGGTAGCGGAAACATTGATAGTTTCTGCATTTGTTACCGTGCTATTGAGAGTTGCAACCTGTCCTGAGAGATTTACGGTTTTCGTACTATTGACTGTAGAGCTATTAATATCAATAGTTTCACTTACATTAATTAAGGTTAATACCCCACTATTTAATTTCGATGAATTTTCTATAGTTACACAAGTAGCATTTAACTCAAGAGTATTTCCTGCATTTAAAGTAGAAGTATTTACCCTAATAGCTCCGCTCACACAAATACTAATATTTGTCGTAGCATTTAACGTAGAGTTGGTAATATTAAACTCAGTAGGAGTTGCAGTACTATTGTAAGTTATATTTCCTGCATTAATCGTGGTATTAGTAATGTCGATTTTTGCATTAGTAACACTACTATTAAACGTAAAATTGCCTGTTAAACCAATGCTACTATTATCAAACGTATAATTCTGAGCACGGAGATTTAAATCTTTTCCGCTATTTGAGTTAATATCTGTAACATTGTAAAAAGTTATAGAATCATTAGCCTGCAAGGTAACATTAGAAGTCTGTAACGAAGTATTGATTTGCGTACCACAAATAACTGAATAGCCTCCTCCCCCATCTGTACCGCTGGAAGCAGAGTAATCAGTGGAAGTAAATCCTGTATCAAATTGCTCTTTGAGTTCAGGATATTTTTGTTTAGCTTGTGACCAATCCGGAGAACCATTTAGGACTAAAATCTTTTCTGGATCTAAGAGCCATTCTCCAGTAATCCCCTCTTCAGATCTCGTATCCACAAAAGCATGTTCAAGCAAGTTTAAATTTTTTCCTGAGGTTTCAACAAAGCCACCATTTCCTTTTACGGAAGTAGCGAAAAACGAACCATCAACATATGCTGAGTTACCCCAAACAATAATTTTTCCAGCATCTTCTTGTTTACCTGAAACATTTATTTGAGCTTGCGTATGAACAAAAGTTTTGGAAGCTAACTTAGTCTTTCCTTGTCCAGTAAGGTCACCTCCGACAAATACTTCTCCACCTTTCATCCCTGAAGCATTAATTACCGCCAGGTTCTCTAATGCAACTACATCACCTAGTACACTAACCTTACCCCCAGTTCCTGTAATATTAGTCACGGCAATTGTACCGTTAACAACGACTAATCCCGATTGACAAGTATAGTTTGGAGCTAACATAGCATTGTTGTAATTAATTGCTTGTACTAACTCTGCTTCAGAAGCTCCATATAACAGCACTTCACCAGAAGCTGTAATTTTTGCGGCTTGAGCTGAATCCTTTAGTGTCATAACCTCTGCAAATTGCTCAGCGGTGGTATAACCCGTAGCCACTTTATTCGCTAACAATACCGCACGACGAGAAATAATTTCTCCGAGGTTTACTGCCTTATTACCAGCGGTAACTTTATAAGACACTAGAGGATTGTCTAAGTCTTGAATTACAATCTCTTGTCCTGCTAACAGATAAACTGCCCCATTTTTAGCTTCAAGAATACCGAGATTGACTACTTGACCACCTACTAAAGCTAAACTTCCATCAGAATTTACTTTTATTAACCCTTGATTGAGAACTTTAGCTATCGCTTGGTCCTTATCTTGACTAAAAACGTATTTCCCTTGCAGAAAATCTTCATTACTTAAATCTAAAGTTGAAGCTACTAACCCCGCAACATCAACAATAGCTTTTTCTCCAAAGACAATCCCAGCTGGATTGACAATAAATACTTGTCCATTTGATTGTAAAGTTCCAAGAATTTGTGAGATGCTTCCGCCTAGTACTCGGTTGAGTACTGCGGAATTAGAAGATTCTTGTAAGAACTTTACAATTTCATGAGAGTCAATATTAAATTTATGCCATTCAATAATAGAGTTATGACTGTTTTTAACTGTTGTTAAAGCTCCACTGGTAACTACCTCTACTTGCCCATGAAGTACTTTCATCCCTGAACGTGCTGATTCTACAGCATAAACATTAGCTGTTGCTAAGCCTACAGGAAGACAAATACTACTCACAAGCTTACTTACACTAAGAAACTTAAACTCAGACTTAGTCTTGTTTTCAATCGTATCTATACTCTTTAAAGAAACACAAACACCATTAGTTGCCAATTCGGAAACCGCATCTAATGCAAGAGTACTACGGTTGAATTTTAATTTATAGATTTTATTCATATATAAGGGGTATTTTTCTTAAGTTTGTTTGATCTAATAACAAAAATCGTAGCTGTGGTCTGTTTTGAGGATTAGTTAATCATCTCTAGAAAGAGAAAAAATATTAATGAAAGTACACAATGTCTCAAGATCAACACTGAAAACAGCTCATAACTCAAGTTCTTAACTTAAGAAACAGTTTTCACTTAAGAAACAAGCTTTCAGCAAAAAATAATCTTAGATTTGTTTTAAGGGGAGAGAAAAGAAGAGGAATTTGGTGTGATCTTATCTAAAAAAGTAATTAAGAATCAGTGAAACTAAGACGCCATTTACTTCACACTAATCAAGGTCTATTTGCCAACTAAATAATTTACCTCTATTAGCTTAATTACTATTTAGAAAAATTTTCTATAACTTGGAACAGAAAAATAAAGACAAAACTAGTATCAATTTTATAATTAGTGCCACTATATAAATTGTGAATATAAAAAAACCATATTTCTCCTTTCTCCTCCATTGCTGGGGAGCAAAGATAAAATATGGCTATCTATACTTGCACAATATATCCTCAAGTAAAATTTTATAAATATGGTAAAGGTTGATAGTTAATAAGTTCAAGTTCTTAATTGTTTTATCTGCAAACTATGCAAAGTTATAGACCTGCAAGTTATAGACCTACAAAGTACAAATCTAAAATTACTTTAGATCACTCTCTAACAACTTTACATCCTAACAGCTTGATATAAAACTATAGTACAACTTTAAGAATATTGCTTCAGAGTTTATGCTCTCCACAATACTAACTTCAACATTTTTACAAATTAATAATTACAAAATTATAGAAAATATATACTTTTCCTAACAATTGGTTATGTAAAAAGTATTTGCATTAATAACAGATTTAACTTAATTATGAAAAATAAATAAAGTGCTTAACGGAGTTTGTCCAGTTAAACCGCTAAACCATAAATTAAATCTTAAGCTATAAGCTTAAATACATAAAATAAGATCTAATATAGTCTTTATATACTCTAACTAGACTCCTACCATTTAGTCTAGAGGTTATATTCCCTATACAATAGACAATACTATTATATATCTTTATCTTATAACTTAATACTTTCTGCCGTAAAGATAAGTCCCGTTCCTTCGTAGGAATATCTTTTAAATATTTATTACAAACTACATTGTCAAGGAAAGCAATAAGATATGCCTACCTCAAAGTCAACAAGATTTTCGTTAGAAAATCTTGTTGTATCCCCCTAGGGGGATGACATTGTATTACTTAAATTTTTGCTGGTGCAAGAACGCATATATTTTGCTTTAGCTCCAAAAAAAATTAACTTCGACAAAATATTCTAGTCTCTAATCCTCAAGTTCCTAGAATCTATAAAAGAAGCTATCTTTTTTAGTCTAACACCAAACAATTACCTCATTAAATTTAGCGAAATAAAACACTCATTACCTCTACAAATTTAATGACCGCTAAATTTCTTTAGCATAGTTGCTTAAGAGTTTAAACGAGCTATTAATTTTAGCTGTTAAATCCTCACAAGCAGATCCTATCTATAAGTTAATGTTTTATCTACTCTTACATTAAAAATTAGCTAATCCCACTCCTTATCCACAGATTATCCACAGATTATTAAGCAAGATTTACCATAATATTTGTATGAGTAAAGATAATCACTTATAGATAGTACCTATTATTGTTCGCATATTATACTAGATCCAATCCACTTTTTTAATACTTTTATGCCTCAAAAA
>NZ_NRJF01000160.1 GCF_003585965.1 Psittacicella gerlachiana
ATTTATTTGTTTCTCCTTTTTCGTATTTTGTTATAATATAAAACATTATTTTTTAAGACAAAAGAACAAAATAATTGTTTATTTTAGAGACATTTATAATTATATGGCAAACACAAATTCATCTAATGCAGAGCAAAATTTAGAACCTGCCTCTTTAGAAAATAAACAACCTTCGGCAAAAGTTGATGATCAATTAGGAGCTCTTGACGGCGAACATGCTCCCCAATTTGTTAATCAACATGTATCTCGTTCAGTAGCAAGCAACGATGCCCATGGCATGTTAACCTCGAGTGCAATTACTCCACAAACTTCCTCGGGATCTAAAGATCGTGGAGGTAAAGTAAATTTTGATGATATCACGCCACATCAACTAGAATTACAAAAACGCCTCCCTAAAACCGTATGGTTAGTGGCGATGATGGCGTTTCTTACCTTTTTCTCAGGGCTAGCTAATAACTCTTTTTCACCGGCCATTAGTGCCATTGCTTCAGATTTCAATACAAGCGTTGCCCACATTCAACAGATTATTGCTTACTACACCATAGGTATGGGGGTAGGACAATTGTTCTGGGGACCGTTTATGGATCGTTTTGGTCGCAAAACAGTAATTGTCATCTGTGCCTTTGCAGGGGTAGCGGTAAATACTTGGATTATCTTTGCTTCTACTTTTACAGAATTACAAATAATCCGAATTTTACAAGGAATGGTATTTACTGGACTCTCTATTTCTCCAAGAGTAATGCTTCGTGATATTTTCTCTCCTCGTAAGTATATTCTCTATAACTCTTGGATAGTCACCATTTTCCTTTTTGCTCCGGTAGTCGCTCCTGTAATTGGAGGGTGGATTTATATTACTGCGGGTTGGCATATGATCTTTGTTTCCATTTCAGGACTCTTGATCTTCGCCTTTGCCCTCTTTATGATCTTTATTCCTGAAACTATAGATCCTAAAAAAGTTCAACCTTTTAAAATCAAAACCATCTTAAGTAACTACAAATATATTCTCTCTACCCCAAATAGCTTGTTCTTAATGTTAATTAACTCACTCTATACAATTACTATTGTGAGCTTCCCAACTTTACTTCCAGCTATTTATATGTATGACTATGGAATTAGTCCTCATCTTTTTGGTTACTGTATGCTGTTGAACCTAGTTTCAATTGCGACAGGGGTACAAATTAATCAACGTTTAATTAGTAAAGGAGCTAATCCTGCGTTAGTATGGCGTAATGGAGCAGTTCTCCAAGCCTTATTTACAATTGTAAACTTTGTCGTTTGTTTCTACTTCTTAAGCGTACCGGGGATTATGATTGCTCTTTTTGCCAACTTAATCTTTAATGGATTCTTAAATGGGAACTTAATTACTATTTATCTCCTTGATTATAGCAACATGGTGGGAACTGCTAACTCCTTATTAACTTCAACTCGTTTAATTCTTGCCGGTTCAACCGTAGCTTGGATCTCGCACTTTGATCGTTATAAAGGAGCAACTTTACTCTACACCAATGCGATTATTATCATTGTTTGTGCTTTATTAATCGTTACTTACTGTTGGTTATATCGTCCACAAGATCGAGTGAAAAAACCTGCTTAATTCTTTGGAGATGCTTACTTTACCACCTTAGCTCTATTAAACTTACCACCTAATAAGGAGTTAACTTACTGCTAAATCTCAGTAAGTATGTAGATATGAGCTTAAGTAAAAAACTTAGATAAAAAATTAAAGTAAACCCCAACTATTTATCAAGAACTAAATTCTTTGCCAAAGCGTGTCGACACTAACGACACGCTTTGGTTATTTTTAGCTTAATTTTCTAGGTTTAAACAAAGATTTATCAAAATTTAATTCCTAGTTGATGTATAATAAGCACTGATTTTTTAGTAAATAATAATTGAGAGTTTATTTGCGTTAATTAACGGTTAAAGACAAGATTTTCCGAGAATCTGCCTTACCGTCAATTACCTTACCTTAAATAATATAAGGGCTATAACTATGGTAAATATTCAAAAAATTGCCATCCTAACTTCAGGTGGTGATGCGCCAGGAATGAATGCTGCGATTCGTGCGGTGACACGTTACGCAACTAAAATGGGAATTGAAGTATATGGAGTTCGTGAAGGTTACTACGGTTTATACCACGATGATCTTTTCTTATTAGATTCTCGTTCAGTAGGCTTTATTCTTGAGCGTGGGGGTACAATTCTAGGTTCTTCTCGTTTCCCTGAATTCAAGCAACCAGAAAACCGTGCTAAGGCTATCGACAACTTAAAACGTCGTGGTATTCAAGCGTTAATTGTAATCGGTGGTGACGGTTCTTATACGGGAGCGAAATTAATTACTGATGAATTAGATTTCCCTTGCATAGGTTTACCAGGTACTATTGATAACGATATTCCAGGAACTGACTATACTATTGGTTTCTATACTGCTTTACAAACTGCAATTGACTCAATTGACCGTTTACGTGATACTTCATCATCACACAGCCGTGTGTCTTTAATTGAAGTTATGGGTCGTTACTGTGGTGACCTTGCAGTTTATTCAACAATTGCTGGTGGTGGTCAATACTTAATCGTTCCTGAACGTGAGTGGCATTTTGATGAAATTGTTGAAAGCATTAAAGATTCAACAGTTCAAGGTAAACGTCACTGTTTAGTAGTAGTTGCGGAACACACAACTAATGTCCAACAACTAGCAAAAGATATTGAAGCTACAACAGGTCGTGAAACTCGTGCGACTATTTTAGGTCACATTCAACGTGGTGGTAGCCCTGTAGGTGCAGACCGTATCCTAGCTACACGTATGGGAGTATATGCTGTAGATCTTTTACTCCAAGGAGAAAAAGGTCGTTGCGTAGGTATTCGTGATAACCAATTAGTGCATTATGATATTGTTGATGCAATTAATAACCAAAAACACGAATTCCCAGACGAATTATACGAAGTTGCGAAAAAAGTTGCTTAAAACTAACATTAGCCTCTAGAATTTTTCTAGAGGCTTTAGTTTGTTTATAACTTTAACTTTAAAAACTTTGAGCTATTTGTCTCTGTAATTTATTTGTGATTTTGTGTAGAGGTGGCTTTTATTTAATCCTCAAAGTATTTGTCTCTGGTGCTTATTTTAAATTAATTAATATTAACTGAAAAAATCTTTGTCAAGTCTTGCACCTAATCCCTTAAGGGGGTATAATAGTTAGTAGAAAGACTGGACAGTGCGCGAACCAACGATTCCCAGAGGCTATACTTTTACTCTTGATCACGTCACTGTCATCCCTCAGTGCATGCTTATACTCCCTAGCTATTACTCCCTGGTTTCAAAGTAAACTATAGTGTAAGAAGCCAAGTAGCTGTTAAACGTGATCTTCTTATCACATTGGTTCTCAATGAACTTTGGCTACGCCTGTTCGGCTTTCATACTTACTTGTTGTTTAAGTAAGCTTTTTGAATTTCATGATAGTTACTTCTATATTTTGTTGTATAGAATGAAGATTTGAAGCAAAGCGAATTGCTTTTTTACATAAAAATAATACCTCCTTATATTTAATTATGATAATTTTTTAATTATTCCTTAGTTTAAATTTATATATTAAAGCAAAGGATAATTAAAAAATTACGAATTGTTGGATTATATTTTCCGCTGACCTCTCCTCTTGGAGAGGTCATTTTTATTAGTAACATAGTTTTAACTAGCTCACTTTATTTTCTTTTGTGCTTATGAAGTCAGATTCATTTTTACTCTTATTTACCCTCGCCGCCATGATGGCACTTACTTCTATGTCTGTAGACATCTACCTGTCTTCCATGCCTCAAGTGGCAGCTCAATTTCATGCTCCTGCCGAGCTTACTTTAACTGGATTTTTAATTGGCTTTGCCCTCGGACAATTAATTTGGGGACCTATTTCTGATCTTCTCGGACGCAAGCTTCCTTTAACCTTAGGAATGATAATCTTTGTTCTGGGTTGTTGGGGCTGTAGTCAAAGCCAAAGCATGGAAACTCTTGTCGCTTGGCGCGTGCTTATGGCTCTTGGAGCTTGTACTGCACCTATGCTCGCTCGGGCAATGGTACGCGATCTCTTTGCCCCAAGTAAAGCTGCTGATGTCTTCTTACTCCTCAATATTATTGTCGCCATAGCTCCAATTTGTGGTCCTCTGCTCGGTACTTTAATTAGCGATTGGTTCTCTTGGCGTGCTATTTTTATCTTTTTAATGGGCGTAGGAAGTATTTTCTTTCTCCTTAGCTTTAAGCTCCCTGAAACTCTTAAGCAACGTCGTCCATTAAGTAGTCTTGGGCAAAGTTTTGTGAGTTACCTTCATCTTTGGAGCAACTTTACCTATGGACGCTACGTCCTCTGCATTACTTTTACCTATGTTGCTACCTATGCTTTTATTTCCGGAGCTCCGCAAGTTTATATTAGTCACTATCAACAAAGTGCTTTCACTTTTAATTTAATCTTTGCACTCGGAGTACTCGCAGTATTACTTACAAGCCTAGGAGCACGAAAAATTATTCACCAGTATCCTCTTGAGAAAATACTCTTGCTTGCTACTCTTTGGGCTTGTTTTTGGGGCTTAATGTTATTACTCGCAGATACTTTTACTCTTGGCATTTGGTATCTTGCTTTTTGTAATATTATGCACTTTATGCCGACAGGGATTATTACTTCAGTAGCTACCAGCTTAGCTTTAGCTCAAGTCAAAGATCAACAAGTAGGAACAGCAACAGCTCTCTTAACTGCCTTACAATATGGCTCAGGAATTATTTCTTCTTTATTCCTTGCCAAATTCTTAAGCAATGCTCATATTGAAGCCTTTGCTCTAATAATTTGTATTGCTTTATTCTTAGCGTTAGTAGTACTTTTACCGAGCAAAGCTCATAGCAAACAAAATCAGGAGTCTTATTAATGCCTAACTTTCAGACTAGAATTAAAGCAATCCAACAATTGCAACCTCTGAGCGAAGCTCAACTAGTTATAGCTCCTTTAGTTCACTTTGCTTCTCTAGGGAAACTCGAAACCCTAAAACCCCACATGGTCAAAGCTCTGAGTTTAGGTTGGAATTTAAGCCAACTCCAAGAAGTTTGTTTACAAATCTATCCCTTTGCTGGTTTTCCTCGAGCTCTAAATGCTTTAACTACTTTAGAGCAAGTAGCCAAGGAACTAAACCTAGAATATCCTCAACCTAGGGGTAAAGCCTATCAACAAGAGCTTAATTACTATGCACTAGGGGAGCAAATATTTAGTACTCTTTGCCAAATTCCAACGCCAGAGTATTTACAAAACTTTGCAGGCATAGATACTGCCCTTAAAGCTCATCTCTTTGGCTATCTCTTTGCTCGTAGTGAACTTAGTCCAGTAAATCGAGAATTAGTAGCGGTGGCGACTTTAGCAAGTCTCGAGCATCTCGAACCTCAACTAAGAGGACATATGCAGATTCTTAGAAACTTAGGGATCAGCTCAAAAGATTTAGAACTCTACTTAGGTCAGATTAAGCAAGAAGTTCTCAGCTAGACTCGCTCCTACTCGTCAGCTAAGTTGTAATCTTCTTTACTAAATATTTTGCATTTAAAGCATAAATAAATTCATCTCTACAATTATTCTCAAAACAAAAAATCGAGTTTA
>NZ_NRJF01000161.1 GCF_003585965.1 Psittacicella gerlachiana
TAAAGCTTTAGATAAAATGTTATTAAATTATTGTAGGTCTTAATTAAATTTGAGATGCTAAACCTATGCAAAAAAAGAAGAAAGATCAAGATACTACCAATAATAATGCAGACTTTGACTTTTTTGCGCAATTAGATAATTTAACTGATTTTACGCAAGTTGATAGTGTCGAAGAAGTTGAAGATACTTCTGTTGATTTAATGAATAAAGTTACGTATGAAGCTAAGCAAAATCCTAGCTTTTATACACAAATTATCCCCATTTCTTATAATCTCAGTCGAGAATTTAAACAACCTAACAAAAAAGTAGCGGTTGAAGCGCCAGAAGAAAATGATTATTTTGCTTCCGTATTAGCGACAACCATGCCTGAACCTATAGAGTTAGAGACTCAAGAAAGCTTTGTAGGTACGCCGGTTTCTAATCTTAGCCCTATGTATGAATCTCAGTTACCAGAAGCTGAGACCGAGTTTGAGGATGCTCAAGATTATAATTATGCTTATGATGATTTTGAGGTAGAAACCGAAGAAAACTTAGAAGAAGCACCATTAGATTTATCTCAAGAGCAGGGAGAAGCTACATCTCTAGAACAAGGGAGAGGATTTGCACAAGATAGAGTTCCTGAGCAAGAAGATATAACTCAAGAACAAGAGTTTTATGTAACTACAACGAGTACAGAAACTATTGCTCAACTGGAAGAGAAGGTTAATCCAGTTTTACATAATCAGGAAGGCATGATTGCCGTAGCTGGAGGCGTAGAGCAATGGCTCGAAGCTGTGTATCAAAGTAATAATACTCCTGAAGTAACAACTTTACCTTTAAGCGAAAAAGAGGAAGTGGTAGCACAAGCTTCACCTGCGGAATTAGAGTTAGAAGAAGCAAGCTCTTCTTCATCTGCAGATATCTTAGAAGATAAGGCAGAGCAAGACCAAGTTACGCATAGTGCGGTAACCCAAGCTCAATCTAGTTTAGAGGAAGATGAGCTGCTTACGCAAGATTCTGAAGTAGTCTTAGAAGAAGAGGATTTAACTCAGGAGTTAGAGTTAAGTCAAGAAGAGAGTAATGAAGCTCTCGAAGAGCTTGTTCGTAAGATGCCGGCAGAGCAACAGGATGAATTTGTTTCTTATTTAGCAGGTTTATTAAAACCTAAAGCAGAACAAGAGGAACTTACAGATTTAGAAGCTCAGATTGCTGCTTTAGAAAAAGAAATTGCTCAAGAACAATTAGAGCTTGAAGAAGTAAATGAAGATGATCTACCATCTTCGCTTACCGACTTAGATTTTAGTGATTTTGAAAAAGCTTTTCCTCCTTTTGCCGCTCGCGCTCCAAAAGAGGCTGTAGATGAGAAATTAGAACAAGTAAAAGCTTATTTACAAGGCGTTAAAGAAGATCAAGCTTATCTTGAAAAGACAAATAATCCTCTAGCTTCAATGTTTGCATTGAGGGTGGCCGAAGATAGTCATACTTTTAATGAGGAAGATGAGCTAGATTTTGGCACGCAAACCCTAACAAGCTTAGTAATGCAAGAGCAAGAACGTAAACTTGCAGAAGAAAAAGCACGCTTAGAAAAAATTCGTGAGGAGTATCCTTATGAAGTAGGAGAAGTAATTATTCCTGAGGAATTAGAAGCAGAGAACACGACTGTAGAAGAAACTCTACAAAGCTCAGAACTAGAAGATAATGTCGAGGGGCAAGAACGAGAGTTTACGCCTGCAAACTCTCAAGTTCAAGCAGAAGCTGCTCCTCTTCCGACTACGGACATGTTAGACCCAACTGAAGCCGAGCAAGATGTAGAAGCTGGCATGTTCTCAGACGCATCTAATGAGCAAGAGGAGCGACAAAGTTCGGATTTAAGAGCTACAGAGGGAGGCTTTATAACTCCAACCTCTGAGCCTACTTTAGCTCTAGATTCAGTAGCACAAACTTTAGCTTTAGAACAAGTAGAAGATAATTCGCAAGAAGAACCTGAATTATTTGAAGGTAAAACTTCCTTGGATGACTTGTTGACACCAATAGCTGATCAGGAATTAGTTCTTCCTCATGCAGCTCAAGAATTGAGCTTAGATCTTGTTGCCCATCAAGAGGAGAGTTTAGAAGATTTACCGTCAAATCTAAGCTCTAAAGCAAGTGAGTTACTAGAAGAAGAGGGCAATCTTGAGCAAACTGCGGAAGAGAGTCTTGTTATTGCTCCTCAAGAAGAGCTTCTGTTACCAGAAGTTAGTTCTCAAGAATTAGTTTTAGCAGAGAGTAGAGAACAAGGCTTAGAAGTTTCAATATCAGAAGTACAAAGCCAAGAACATGAGGCTCAAGTCCAAGAACCGCAAGCTTTAGCAGAGGAGTTAATGTCAAGAGAGGTTGTAGAGACGCCTCAAGTTGAAGCAAAAACTCTACAAGCTTCAGGACAAGAATTAGATTTACCAGAGCAGCAACTAGCCTATGAGGGCTTAGCTTTATTTGGTAATCGTCATCAAGCACCTCAAGTAACCAATGAAAAAGGAGAAATAGATTTTTCTTTCTTAGAAGCTGGAGATCAAGAGCTTAAGTATCAAGATCCATTTACAAGTGAAGAGCGTAAAAAGACCTCTTCTATTTTTGCGGGTGGACAGAAAAAAGAACAACAAGCACAGTCGCAATTAGCTTCTGCTTTAACCTCAGCAAATCAGGGAACATTTAATTTAACTAATCTCATGCAAAAAGCACGTGCTGAGCAAAATAAAGTTTTACCAAGTAAAGATTTATTATTGCCATCGCAGATCTTTGATGATGATCATAAACAATTAAATGATTATGTACGCTTTCTGCGTCAAAGTTTAGACAAGGTTACTTCCGGAGCTCAGATTCTAAGTCGTACAAAAATTGCTGAGGCTCATAGGTATGAGATTAAACTTTTACCAAATGAAGATATCAAGCGTTTTGTAAAAGATTTTAATCGTCGTTTTGATCGTCGTCGCCTCAAAGCGATTTATGAAGAAGAAACAGGCAAGCTCTATGTGGATCGTTATGTAAATGCTAATGTTAACTTGATCGACTTATTCCAAGGACAGGAGCAAAACAATGCTATTGGCGTGGGAGTTGATAAGGAGCGTCAAGTTTTACATGTAAAATTTGCTCAAACTAATTCCTTAATTATGGGATTATCCAACGAAGCAAAAGCTAATCTCCTCACTGAGATTATGATGGGCTTAGCCTTTACGCATAGTCCTGAAGATATAGAGTTTTTAGCTTATTGCGATGATTCTCGTCATCAAGTGTTTAAGCTCAATGATTTACCGCATTTTATTCATCCAGTACTCATGCGCGAGCAAGTGCAAGAATTAATCGCTTTAGTTTATGCTGAATTAATTCGTCGTCGCCGTCTTTGCGCACAACTTAATGCTGGTGATTATGTCAACTATAATCATTTCTTAAGCTTAGGCAATCAATACTCTACGAGCAAACTCGAGAAAATTAAACCCCTCTATGTGTTTATCGATAGTATTGGTCATAGTATGATTGTAAATTGTGTAACCTTAAATGTGCCTAAGTATACCTTAGCAACTTTAGTTTATTTATTAAATCAAGGAAAACGTTTTGGGATTAACTTTATTATTGTGAACTCAGTAGCAGAGTTTACAGTTTTAAAGCGTGACAATATTTGTCATAATCAATTTACCTTACGAGATACTAATACTCGAGACCTAAAAAGTAATGAGTTCATTTTTAATGATGACCATAAACAGGTATATACGAGTGCTATCATTGATGAGCAAGAGATGCAAAATCTTGCAGAGTTTTGGGATCAACAAATTCATGAAAACAAGGTTGATAGTAACGCTAAAGGCTATAACTTAGAAGAGTTAGTGACTCCTGAGTTCTATCGCTTTGTTGTTAGTGATGAATTGGTATTTTCCGGTAGCGTAAAAGATAAAAAACTAGCTCAATATTTAAATTATGATCTGAATGGTGATTTTTATAAAACCTTAATTCAGGATTTAGAAGAGCAACATACTTTAGTAAAACGTAATGATCGTTACTTTATTAATGGTAATTATCTTGCCTACCTAAAATCAGCTCTTGCTAAAGAGTTTGCTTTGAGTGAAGAAACTCATTAAGATTAAAAGTCAAATCTCAAGTTTGGGGATTTGACTTTTATTTTTTTTGGGAGGGGGGTTATCTCTTTGGGAGTTTGATTTTTTTAGAGAAATTGACCATTTAACTTTTTAGAGTTTAGCTTTTGTTTTAACTATCAAATGATATTTGATC
>NZ_NRJF01000162.1 GCF_003585965.1 Psittacicella gerlachiana
TTTAAAAACTCTATACAATGCAAAAGAAATACTTTTTGTTCATGATATTAATTTAGTTTTATAAAAGTGCTTTTCTAAGTATCAATTTCTTGTTTATTGATATCAATAAAATATTGACATTTTATTAAATATATATTAAATTAGTAAGTGAAGTATGTCCTCTCTCTTATAAGAGAACATAACACAATCAATCAATTAATTAATTGATTGTTTCCTGAGAAGAAAGTTCACATACCATGATAAGTCATGGTATGTTTTTTTTATTTAAAAACTCTATACAATTTAAAAGAAATACTTCTTGTTCACGATATGAATTTAATTTTATAAAAGTACTTTTCCAAGTCTCAATTTCTTGTTTATCAAAAATTTCATTAGCAGTATTTTCGATAATAAGTTCTTTTATTATTTTTTTATGGGAGAGGTTGGTAGGTATCAAGAAGTTATTTTCGATTTGTTCTTCTAGATTATTGTAAGTTTTTTTGTAGTAAACTTCAGGAAAGATTTTTTCTAAATACCAAATAAAATGTTTTCGAGCGATTTTTACGCCTATGATTTCTTGATAAGATTTTTGGATATTTAATAAGTGCTGCACTGTAATACAAAATTTTTCTTTTTTCGTCGGAACATAATACTTTTTCCCTTCATCAATAGCGACTAGTTTAGCTATTAGCCATGGATCACCTTGACTAGCTCTTCCCACCATAAAAGCATCTGCGTTTGTGATATCTTTCACATATAGTAGTTTTTCAACGCTATCTATATCTCCATTAGCTATGACTGGAATCTCTAATTCTTGTTTTAGTTCTTTTATCGTTTGATATTCAGCATGTCCTTTAAATAGATCTTTGCGAGTACGACCATGTAGCGTTATAGCTTTAATCCCTAAATCCTGAGCCATTAAAGCTAACTCTAAAGCATTTCTATGTTCAGAATCTACTCCTGTACGCATTTTTAAAGTAACGGGTGTACTTCCTGCAGCCTTAATAACACTTTGTAAAATATCCTTTACTAATTTAGGGTCTGCCATAAGAGCGCTTCCAGCTGCTTTTTTTACCACTTTCTTTGCAGGACATCCCATATTAATATCTATAATATCAGCAAGATTATGCTTAACAATAAGTTTAGTTAAGGTTGCCATATCATCAGGGCTATGACCTAGAATTTGTAAGCTTCGCGGTACAAGATATTTTTGAAAATCTGACTCTTTATATTCTTGAAAGTTTAAATGCTCGAGACTATGACCTTGTTTAAGAAACTGTTCATTAGCTAATACCATTTCAGATACCGCATATCCCACGCCATGTTCTAAATGCACCTGTCTATAAGGTACATCACTTATACCAGCCATTGGGGCTAAGGCTATTCTGTTCTTTATAAAAAAATTATCAATGTAAAAGCCGTTTTTACTCATAAGTTTATTTATTGTTAATGCTTTAAAACCTCTATATTATACTTTGGGTGAGTAGCTAATGTTTATCTTTTTATTGGAATAATTATTTCTCTGGCATGAGCTTAGAAGAGAAAAAGTTATATTTAAAGCTAGTAGGAGTATAATGTAATAGGATTAAAGAGAAATTAACATACGTAAAAATATTGAGGTAGGTATTATTATGGGTTTTAATATTTTAAATAGATCTTATCCTAATACTAGATTACGTAGAAATCGTAAGAGTGAGTTTGCTCGTAGTCTAGTAAGAGAAAATACTTTAACAGCCGATGACTTAATTTACCCCGTATTTGTTTTAGAGGGAGAGAATCGCAAAGAAGAAATTCCTTCAATGCCAGGGCAGTTTAGATTATCTGTAGATTTATTAGTTGAAAGTGCAAAAGAATGGTTTGCAGATGGGATTAAAGTCATAGATTTATTTCCAGTTATTGAAAGTAATAAAAGTTTATTAGCTGAAGAAGCATATAATCCGAATGGATTAGTACAACGTTGTGTTAGAGCTTTAAAAGCAGAGCTACCTGATTTAGGAGTAATGACCGATATTGCTCTAGATCCATATACAACTCATGGGCAAGATGGTATTATTGATAATAATGGTTATGTGCTAAATGATATCACGGTTGATGTTTTAATAAAGCAAGCTTTAAGCCATGTTGAGGCTGGTGCTGATATAGTTTCACCTTCTGATATGATGGATGGAAGAATAGGTGCTTTAAGAAAGGCTCTTGAAGAAGTTGGTGCACATAATGTACAAATTATGTCTTACTCTGCTAAGTATGCTTCGGTCTTCTATGGTCCTTTTAGAGATGCCGTAGGATCTAGCGGAAACTTAAAAGGTGGTAATAAGTATACTTACCAAATGGATCCAGCGAATGGTAACGAAGCATTACATGAAGTAGCACTAGATCTTAATGAGGGTGCGGATATGGTTATGATTAAGCCAGGATTACCTTATTTAGATGTAGTAAGACAAGTTAAAGATACTTTTAAAGTTCCGACTTTTGCTTATCATGTTTCAGGTGAATATGCTATGTTAAAGGCCGCTTCTGCTCAAGGTTGGTTAGATTATAAAAAATCAGTACTAGAAACCATGATTTGTTTTAAAAGAGCAGGTTGTGATGGTATTCTTACCTATTGTGCACCTGAAATTGCAAAATGGTTAAAAGAAAATTAATTGATTTTGTAATGTTTAAATAATTTCTGCTTTTATGCTTTTATTTTGTTATAAAATTTCTCCGAACTTATAATTAAAGTTCGGAGAAATTTTTTAATTTTGTAGTACAAAGAAGTGTTAGATTTTAGTTTATTATTAATGTTACATTAAAAGTAGAAGCTTACTATTAACTTGGATAAGAAGATTTGTGTTTTATTAAAATTATATAGTCTTGATGTTGATCTAATGCAAAACTATAAATTTAAGAGAAAATAAAGTCCTCCGAATTTCATTTGAAATTCGGAGGACTTTTCTAATAATTA
>NZ_NRJF01000163.1 GCF_003585965.1 Psittacicella gerlachiana
TTAAAAATTTTTCTTGTTTATTTCACCCAAAAGAATAAAATTTTTGCTATACTTTAACCATCAAATCAGGGAAGAAAATATTTTATTATCCCTTTTACCATTCCTTTGCTATTAAAAATCAATTACTTTATAAAAAAGTTAAATTTTTTATTATTTGCCTCTTTACTTTTTCTTGTAAAAACTGCTACTATAAATTTAAGAATCAATTCAACAACTTTAATTTAAAGTAATTGGAATCTACAATCTCAAGCTTAACTCTAGCTTTACTTGAAATTGACAAAAATTCAACTTCCTCTTACTTTTATTAATTTTTTATCCATTCATTTTTAAATTTTCGTTAAAGAGTAGTTAAATCTATGAGAAAACTAGTAATTGTTAATGTTAAATCTATGCGAATGTAACGCATAATTTCAATCTTAAACAAAAACTAGCAAGCACTTGCTTGAGCTAGACAACTTGGTTATGTCTAAACCTCTAAGCCTAAACATCCTAAACATCCTAAACCTTAGGCAAGATAAATACCTCCGTAAGTTGACTAGAACTAAAGAGCAAGAAATTTAACGATAATCTTATCTTCATTTTTTTCATCCAATTTTTTTTCATAAACTTTATTAATTTTTTATCATCTTTTTTAGAAAAAGCTTTATCACCTCCACTTTCAGGAAATTTTAGAGCAAACCTTAAGAGGGTTGTAAGAACACACAATTCTTTTTGGCTAAGTAACACTCGTAAAACCTTTTTGTGCTTCTTGCAACTTAGACTTGAGTTTCTTTAAATGTACCTAAATTCCCACCAAGTAAAGCTTTTTTCTTCCCTCTAACTGCCTTTTAATTAACAAGTTGAGGGCTTCGGAAAACAAATTACATCAAAAATTTATTGAGATAACTTATCGTTACTTTTTGCTCCTCCACAAGGCTTGTATTATCTAAACTTGTTAATTAAAAGGAAAAAGTAAATGTCAAAAAACGCATTAGTGTTACAAACAGATTTTGGTCTTGGTGATGGTGCTGTAAGTGCAATGTATGGAGTCGCAGCTCAAGTCGATCCGGAATTAAGAGTACACGATTTAACTCATGATATTCCTCCTTACGATATTTGGGCAGCTTCTTATCGCTTACTACAAACCGTTCCTTACTGGCCAAAAGGCACAGTGTTTGTTTCGGTAGTTGACCCTGGAGTAGGCTCTACCCGTCGCTCTTTTGCAGCTCGCACGAAAAAGGGACAAATTATTATTACTCCTGATAACGGCACTTTAAGTCATTTAGCTCACTATATTGGCTTAGAAGAAGTACGCCTCATTGATGAAGTAGTTTCACGTTTACCTCATTCAGGCGAAAGCCACACTTTCCATGGTCGTGACGTTTATGCTTATAATGGAGCTCGTCTTGCTTCAGGAGAAATTACCTTTGCCGAAATAGGTTCAGTGGTAGAGCTAGAACAAGTTACCCGACTACCAATTGTTGATGCCAAAATCGAAAATCAAGTAGCTTGTGGTATTATTGATATTTTAGATATTCGCTTTGGGAGTTTATGGACTAATATCCCGCTCCAACTGCTTCGTGACCTCGAAGTTAAAAATGGCGATAACCTTGTCGTTTCCATTTATCACAACGGCATTAAGGTCTACCAAAATGTTATGACCTTTGCTAAAGTTTTCTCAGATGTTAATATTGGAGAACCTCTAGTCTATATTAACTCTTTACTCAATGTTGGTGTTGCTGTAAATCAAGATTCATTTAGTCGTCTTTACCATATAGGTACAGGGGTTGAATGGAGCATTGAACTACGTAAATCACAAATTGCTCAAGCTTAAAGCTTGACCTTAGCTAACATCTCATTACATTTTTCTCTTTTCATTTTGATCATTGTTTTCTCGATAAGTATTTTCTTTTTTGATTTTGATTTATTTTAATTTAAGGAGCAAATATGGCTACACCTAAACCTAATCCCGTAAAAACGGTGGTTGCGATTGGCATTGGGGCAGCAATTATTTTTATTTTAATGCGTTTTGTAATGTTACCAACCTTTGTTGCCAATACTAAAATTCAAACCGCTTTTGGTTTCTTAGCTTTATTTGCTGGGATCTTTGGTCCTTTTGCGGCTGCCGTGGCTGCTTTTATTGGGCATCTGCTCAATGATATTACCCAATATGGCTCAGCTTGGTTTAGTTGGATTACTTGTTCTGGGATTCTTGGTTTATGCCTAGGCTATGCCGTGAATGGTAAAAAACTGGCTCAAGGTATTTTTACGACTAAAGATATTATCTACTTTAATATTATCCAAACGGCAGCTAACTTTATTCTTTGGGCTCTTGTAGCTCCAAGTGTGGATATCATGATCTATGCTGAACCTGAAAATAAAGTTTATGTTCAAGGACTAGTGTCAGCAATTGTAAACACTATTTCAGTTGCAATTATTGGTACGGCACTATTAAAACTTTATGCAAAAACTCGAACTAAAGCAGGTTCTCTTAAATTAGATTAACTTTGTGAAAGCAAGTGCCTCAAAACACTTGCTTTTAGCCTTTTATTATGAATAAACAGCCAATTATCTCTTTTAAAAATTTTAGTTTTAAATATAGTGTTCAAGCTGAACCTACATTGCATAATCTCAACCTTGATATTTACCCTGGAGAAAAAGTTTTAATTCTTGGCCCTTCAGGATCAGGCAAAAGTACTTTTGGGAATTGCCTTAATGGAATTATTCCTCATGCCTACCCTGGAACTATCGAAGGTGAGCTTACAATCAACGGGATAGATGCAAAAAATTCTTCAATTTTTGAACTCAGTAAATCTGTAGGCACAGTACTCCAAGATACTGATCATCAATTTGTAGGGCTTACGGTTGAAGAAGACATAGCTTTTGCCTTAGAAAACTCTTGTGTTCCTCAAGCCCAAATGTACGAGCAAGTACGACACTGGGCAAAAGCAGTAGATGTGGCAGATCTTCTCGACAAGTCACCCCATGATCTTTCTGGGGGACAAAAACAGCGTGTCTCTATGGCTGGAGTATTAGTTGATCAAACCCCGATTTTACTTTTTGATGAGCCCTTAGCAAATCTCGATCCCGCTTCTGGATATAACTCAAGTCATCTTATCAATCAAATTCAACAACAAACCCAAGCTACGGTAATTATTATTGAACACCGTCTTGAGGATGTCTTAGTTGCTAATGTGGATCGGATTATCGTTTTTGCTCAAGGAGCAATTGTTGCTGATACTACCCCTGAACAACTACTAAAAAGCAATACTTTAGCTGAGTTAGGCATTCGTGAGCCTCTTTGGATCACCGCTCTCCGTTATGCGGGAGTTGACCTACAACAAGTAGAAAATATCTCGAGTCTCGAACAACTAAAGGGAGATGAAATAGCTCCTAAACTAAAACAATGGCAAGCAAGCTTACCGCCAACTCCGGCATTAACTAAGCCTGAGCCTTTAATCAAAATCAAACAACTATCCTTTGCGTATCGTCCCGAACTCCCACAAGTTCTCAAGAACATTAATCTTGAAATCGGACAAGGAGAAATGATTTCTTTAGTTGGTAAGAATGGAGCGGGCAAGTCAACCCTATCTAAAGTTATCTGTGGCTTTGTTAAAGACTTTAAAGGGCAAATGTTTTGGCAAGATCATGACATGAGCCAATGGAGCATTAAAGAGATTGCCGATCATGTGGGTTATGTTATGCAAAACCCTAATCAAATGATTACTCAAGTAAAAATCTTTGATGAAGTAGCCTTAGGTCTGCGCTATCGTAAAGTTGATGAAGCTACCATTACTCGCAAAGTTGAGCAAGTTCTAAAAACTTGTGGTCTCTATGCGATGCGTAACTGGCCTGTAAACGCTCTCTCTTATGGACAAAAAAAGCGTTTAACTATTGCCTCAATTCTTGTGCTTGATCCTAAGGTAATTATTCTTGATGAGCCTACGGCAGGACAAGACTATAAGCACTATACCGAGCTTATGGAGTTTCTTAAAGCTATTAATGCTCTTGGGGTTACTATTATTATGGTCACCCATGATATGCACTTAATGCTCGAATACACCCAAAGAGCCATTGTTATGGCAAATGGACAAGCACTTGCTGATACCACACCAGTAAAAGTTCTTACCAACCCAGGTTTAGTAGCTCACGCCTCTTTAAAAGAAACTAGTCTTTTTGTGTTAGCACAACGCATGGGCTTAGCTAATCCTTTAGCCTTTACTGAAAAATTTATCGCCTACGATAGGAGGGTTCACCATGAGCAATAATGTAATGGGATATTTGCCTAAGGATTCTCTTGTCCATAAGATTCACCCTACGGCAAAACTGTTATACTTTATTATTGTCCTTACAGCGTCAATGATAACTTATGATACTCGCTTACTCGTGTTTATTGCGGTGAGCTCTTTAGCAATTCTCAAGCTCTCTAAGATTCGTTACGTCGAGATTAGCTTTGTAATCAAATTTATCCTCTTTTTCTCGGTATTAAATTTGGTCATGGTGTATATCTTTGATCCTACTCATGGTAATGACCTCTATCAAAGTTATCATGAGATCTTTGCCGGTTGGGGTTATTTTAAGTTTACCTATGAAGAGTTTTTCTTCTTAGGGAATATGGTTTTAAAGTATATTTGTACCGTACCTTTAGCCATCTCCTTTCTTATGACTACTAACCCAAGCCAATTTGCTTCGAGTCTAAATCAAATTGGGGTGAGCTATAGAATTAGCTATGCTGTAGCCTTAACCCTAAGATATATTCCGGATATCCAAACTCAATATCTCGCAATTAATAAATCACAACAAGCACGAGGACTCGATCTTTCTGCCAAAGCTCCTTTTTGGCAAAGAGTTAAAGCTATAGTCTCTCAAGTAATGCCGTTTATCTTGAACTCTTTTAATAATATAGATTCAATTAACCAAGCGATGGAGTTACGTCGTTTTGGGCAACACAAACGTCGTACTTGGATTAGCAAAAAGAAAATGGGAACTCGAGATTATCTCACTCTTCTCCTAGCTCTCTTCATTTTTGCTTGCGTGTTCCTCTGCTGGGAACTAAATCAAGGACGTTTCTATAATCCTTTTCTCTAAATAAAAGTAATACCTCCAAGTTGTAAACTTGGAGGTATTACTTT
>NZ_NRJF01000164.1 GCF_003585965.1 Psittacicella gerlachiana
ATATAGATGTAAGTTCGAAATCAAAAATCGAAATTAAAAACAATACGTAATATTAAATTCATGTGAAAGATTTTCACGACAACCTTGTTTAAAGGTGTTTATACTCCTATGATCAAGGCTAGCGCCTCCTTATGATTACCTTCCATATTGGGAAAAGAATTAGTTTTCTTAGGAAGCAATCGAGGTGTGAAAAAATGAGAAAATGAATAACATTCAATTTTTTTATTCATAGACCTAGAAGTTAATAGATCCCAATATTTATTAACTGTCTCTAGCCAAAGCTTTAAACTTAGTTTAAGGTAGGTCTTGAAATGTTTTGCCAAGTCAACATGATGGTATTACTTCTCTGTGAGTTTAAGTTTTAGTTAAACGAGGTTTTAACTAGATAAACTTTTACTTGCTTTGAAGCTTAGATCATGTAGATACTGGTAAACCCTAAATTGATCTCAGACTTTTTTAGGTAGAAAGAGTCAAGTCAAAAAGTTTAAATTTAGGTTTTAAGTTTAACTGCTCATTTTTGTAGATTAAAGGAAAACTCACACTAACCTTAAAAGCACTATATACCGAACACTATATTAAGCCCTAAGTGTTAGTTAGATTCCTTAGACCAAATTTGCCAAAAATTGTAGTTAAAGACCAAACCCAACTTTTGCTTTCTTGCCTTTAAATCTAAAACTCACTGAGTTTTAAATTTATTGTGAGATTTACATCGGTAGATGTACTAATTTTGCGCAAACAGAATTACGAATTTAGGAGTTACGTGGTTTGCTACCAAGTGAGGCTTAATTACCCTCAGCTAATTTAGATAATTCGTAACTGTATTTTATTTACTCACTATTAAGAAATCATTTTTCTCATTGCCTTGCCTATTTCTTTATCTTTAAAGTTATCTTCTTAGAAGTTTTATAAGGGACAAACTATTCATCTCTTACCTAAATAGTCTATAGAAACTAGTCTATTGCAAATAGCTGATTGAGCTTACAGACTGGTAGATTATTGAAAATAGCTTACTGAAAATTATCCTCTTTCAAAGAACCTTTTAAGGTTTATGAGGTATATTTCTGATTCAGCTAGATTAGACTTTTACTTTAACTTTAATAAGATTTTAAGAAATAGCAGAATAGTTATTAAAAGTTTTAATGTTTAAAACTCACTAGACTTTATACCTCTAGGAGAGTTTTCGCTCCATTGTAAACTTTTAGGCTATTAAGTAATACATATAAAAACTTAAATTTTAGATGTTAGAAC
>NZ_NRJF01000165.1 GCF_003585965.1 Psittacicella gerlachiana
GGTAAAAACTTCCAACAAATAGTATTTGGAGATTTACCAGGCATTAAAGAGCTAACTACAAAAGAATTTAATATTGTAAACTGGAGCTTTATCATAGTTTCGGCAGTAAGTTTAATCATAACTATTTATGCTTACTTTTACTTATCTGATGTTGCCTTTTTAGAATTAAAAACCTTTTGGTTACCTCTTGTAGGCGTGTTATATGTCGTTCCAGTGATATACTTTTTAATGAAAAAAGAAAATTTAGATAAGAAGTTTTAAGAAAGGATACTTTTAATGTTGAAATTAATAGCTGTAAACTTAGCTCCAATCCTATTTGTAATGGTGCTATATTTAACGCTTTATACAGATCAAGCAGTGTTATATGCTGGGACAATCTATGTCCTTGTCGATATAAGTGTTTTTATCTTTAGATTAGCTTTAACCCCTGATATATGGCGTAGTCGAGTTATAGTTTTACAAAAAATTATTTATAACTCTTTAATGGGATTAAGTGCTTACGAAAATGATATTAAATACTTTGCGATAGGTCTTGTGGCATATCATGCTTTAATCGCTTTTGCATGTTGGTGGTTACAACGTAAAAACCAGTATTTTGTTGAACTTTATGAGACAAGATTTCTTGGTCCTATTTCAAGATTAGAGCAAATGGGTGTGATTATGTCTGGTGAGCATAGAAACTCATACATTAAGGCTGTAAATGAGTTGTACTTACGTAATATGTTCATTCTTACCTGTTTATATATTGTAATTCTTCCTGCAGTTAATTTAGAAACTGCAGGCTGGTATACTTTCTTAAGTTTTATTTGTATTGCAATTGTTAACTGGCTTTTAGTTTTAAACTTAACAGTAAGAGTTTTTAAATATTTTAGAAGCAATATAAATATTAAAGATTTCGAACTTAATGTAAAGAGAATGCAACAAACAATGGAAGATGGTGTAAATACGGATGAGATGAAAGAAAAATATACCGAAGTGGAAAATTTCTTAAAGCAATTCCAAGATCAGCAAACTCATGATAAAGAAAGTTTACCAAATGAAAAAAATGATCATGAGGAAGAAAATAAGTCTGACTCATCGAAAAAGCGCAGATAAGGTTTAACAGATTTCATTTGAGTAATTTAACTAAATTATAAAAGTCTTCCGAACTTTGATTAATAAAGTTCGGAAGACTTTTTGCCTATTCGTTTTTATCTAATCAGGTGTGCTTTTCTAAAATTACATAAAAAGGTATACTAAAATAGCAATGATAAACTTTGTCAGAATAAGTAAGTATTAACAATTAAACCAAGGATCATTTAGAAGACTAAATCCAAACCTATGTGGTATTATATTTAGTATTTAGAATTATTATTTTGGAGATAAATATGACGTTAAAGTATTATGTAATCTTCTCTACAGACCATGAGAATGTTCTCGAAAAAAGATTAGCTGCGAGACCTGCTCACCTAGCAAGACTAGAAGAATTAAAGAATCAAGGAAGATTACTTGTAGCTGGACCAAATCCAAAAACGGATGCCGATCCAAAAACTACTGGTTTTGCAGGTTCAACTGTGATTGCTCAATTTGCTTCATTAGAACAAGCTCAAGCTTGGGCTGATCAAGACCCATATTTAGAAGCTGGGGTTTATCAAAAAGTTGAAGTAAGACCTTATACTGTCGTTTTTGAAAAATAGTTAATTTTTAATCACTCTAATAAATATATTATCTATACATTATGTTATCTATACTTTTATCTACCTTATCAGGAATCATTTTCTGTATAGTTTACTTTATGTCTCCACGTGAAGTTGCTGCAGAATATTCAGCGATAGCATTAACTATAGCTTTAATCGTGGAAATAATTATTAAGAATTTTTGCATTAAAAAGTTATCTAAGTTTGCTTGGTTTATGTACTTTATCATCTTGTGCTTTACCATACCTTCAATTATTTTTAATGATATAAAGTACATCCAATTAAAGTTTTATCTTTTTAAAGTAATTTTTATTATTACGATAATAATTTTAATGCATAAGTTTAATATAAATCTTATGCAGAAAACTTTCTCATGGCTCATTAAAGGTGTAAGTGAGCAAGGATGGAAAGTAATTAATTATATTTTTGTTGTCTATCTTGTGATCTCTGTACTTGGAGCACTTTATTGTCAATTTGTAATTTCCCAAGAAGCTTGGGTACTCTTTAAAGGAGTTATATTACCGGTTATTGGCGTGATCGCAACCTTAATCATGATTGGCTATGGTTATTACGATCGTCTTCAAAATAAAAAACAAGATAAATAATAGTTTAAAGACAAAGCTTAATATCGCTATAGAGAAAAAGTAGATCGTAGTCTTGCGATCTACTTTTTTTTCCCTATATTGCTTGTTATGTTATAATCTTTTTTATGTTGCATTTGTTTGGCAACAAAGAATTATCGAATTTATTAACTGCTACTGATTGAATATTAGTCTATGGATAAAGTTTATACTCCTCATAATATTGAAAAAAGAATATACGAAGAATGGAAAAGTAAAGGCTTATTTAGAGCAACTTACGATCCAAATAAAGAGAATTTTAGTATAGTAATCCCTCCTCCAAATGTTACAGGGACCTTACATATGGGACATGCTTTCCAACATGTGCTTATGGATATACTTATCCGTTACAATCGTATGAAAGGACTTAACACTTTATGGCAACCTGGTACAGACCATGCTGGTATTGCTACCCAAATGGTGGTTGAGAGAAAACTTCAAGCTGAAGAAGGTAAAACTCGTAAAGACTATACGCGTGAAGAGTTTATTGAAAAAGTTTGGGAGTGGAAAAATTATTCAGGTGGCACCATAAACAGTCAAATAGAACGTTTAGGGGATTCAATTGATTGGGAACGTGATGCTTTTACCATGGATGAACCACGCTCAAAAGCAGTTAAAAAGGTATTTATCGACCTTTATAATGAAGGTAAAATCTATCGTGGTAAACGTCTAGTTAACTGGGATCCGAAATTTAAAACTGCAATTTCTGATTTAGAAGTAGAAAACAATCCGGTTAAGTCAAATCTTTGGCATTTTAGATACCAATTAACTGATGGGGCAAAAACTCACGATGGTAAAGATTATATTGTAATTGCTACTACTAGACCAGAAACCGTGTTTGGTGATACTGCGGTAGCTGTACATCCTGAAGATGAACGTTACAAAGATTTAGTTGGAAAATTTGTATATATTCCGGTAGTAGATCGTAAAATTCCTGTTATTGCTGATACCTATGTAGATAAAGAGTTTGGTACAGGAATTGTAAAAATTACTCCAGCTCATGACTTTAATGACTATGAAGTAGGAAAGAGAAATAATCTAGAGATGATTAATATTCTAGATGATTCTGCTAACCTTTTAGCTCAAACTCCGGTTTTAGATGTAAATGGACGTGAAACTGGTAAATTCTACCAATTACCTGAAGCTTATCAAGGTTTAGAAAGATTTGCAGCTCGTAAACAACTAGTACAAGACTTCGAGAATTGCGGTGCTTTAGATAAAATTGAACCTCATGATATGGTTGTGCCTTATGGTGATCGTAGTGGGGTTGTAATTGAGCCTTTCTTAACCGATCAATGGTATGTTGATACTAAAGAGATGGCTAAAGTATCTTTAGAAGTTGTTAAAGAAGGTAAAATCAGATTTGTTCCTGAACAGTATACTAACTGGTACAACAATTGGATGGAAAACATCCAAGACTGGTGTATTTCTCGTCAGCTTTGGTGGGGACATCGTATTCCAGCTTATTATGATGAGCAAGGAAATGTTTATGTTGGTGAGTCTGAACAAGAAGTAAGAGAAAAACATCAACTTGCATCTGAAGTAAAATTAGTTCAGGATGAAGATGTATTAGATACTTGGTTCTCTTCGGCATTATGGACTTTCTCAACTCTAGGATGGCCTGAAAAAACCAAAGAAATGGAGTTCTTCCATCCAACATCAGTATTAATTACAGGATTTGATATTATTAATTTCTGGGTTTCTCGTATGATCATGATGACAACCCACTTTATTAAAAATCCTGATGGTTCGCCACAAGTACCATTTAAAGATGTATATATTACCGGTCTAATTAATGACGAAGAAGGGAAAAAAATGTCAAAATCTAAAGGTAACGTTTTAGATCCTTTAGATATGATTGATGGTATTTCTCTTGAAGACCTAATAAAAAAACGTACATCAAATATGATGCAACCTCAATTAGCAGAGAAAATTGCTAAGAGCACAGCTAAAAAATTCCCTGAAGGAATTAAGCCTCATGGAACTGATGCTTTACGTTTTACCCTTGCTAATTTTGCTTCTTCTGGAAGAAATGTTAGTTGGGATATGAAACGTTTAGAGGGATATCGTAATTTCTGTAATAAATTATGGAATGCTTCACGTTTTGTCTTAATGCACTTAGAAGGTACTAATGTACAATTTAAGTTAGATGAGCAAACCTACCAAGAACATGCTAAACATTTTACGGTTGCGGAAAAGTATATTGAAAATGAATTAGCAAAAGTAATTGAAAAAGCTGAATTTGCTTTAGCAACTTATAGATTCGATCAATTTGCAAATCATTTATATGATTTTATTTGGAACACTTTCTGTAACTGGTATTTAGAATTTGCTAAAGTTAATTTAGCGAGTGAAAATCAAGAAGTTGTAAAAGCTACACAATATCAATTATTAAGAATTCTTGAAGCAACTTTAAGACTTAGTCATATTGTAATTCCATTTATTACTGAAGAAATTTGGCAAAACTTAAAACCATATTTACCTGAATTAGAAGGCTACATTATGGTACAAAGTTATCCAAAAGCTAGTGATTTTAATGTAGATGAGCAAGCTACAGTAGAAATCGAAAAAGCTCAAGAACTTATTACTTTAGTACGTGAATTACGTTCAGAAATGAATCTTTCACCAAGTAAAGTTTTAACAGCAAACTTAGTAGGAAATAATTTTAGCTTCCTTGAGTTTACATCTAATTTTGTAACAACTTTAGCTAAAATTAACCTAACTGTTAGTGATAAGAAATCAGATGAACTTGTAAGTAGTCGTCTTCTTGGCACAGATACAGTTGAGTTCTTATTAGCTGAAATTATTGATGTAGATAAAGAATTACAGAAATTACAACAAGAAATTAAAAAGTTAGATAGTGAAATTGCTCGTGTAGATGGCAAACTTTCTAATGCAAACTTTGTTGATAAGGCTCCTGCAGAACTAATTGCAAAAGAAACTGAAAAGCGTTTAGGTTTCTTAGAACAAAAAGAGCAAGTGCTGCAACAAATTAGTAAAATTGAGAAATTAAAAGCTTAATTTTTCAAAAAGGAGGTTTGAGTAACCTCCTTTTTTATCTTAATTTTGAGGTTAAATATGGCTGGTAATAGTATTGGTCAATTATTTCGTTTAACTACAGCTGGTGAAAGTCATGGTGTAGCTTTAGTGGGAATTCTTGATGGAGTTCCGCCTGGGATAGAGTTAACAGAAGAAGATTTTGTCTTTGATATGGATCGACGTAGACCTGGATCTAATCGTTTTACGACCCAAAGACAAGAAGAAGATAAAGTTAAAATCCTTTCTGGAGTTTTTGAAGGTAAAACTACCGGAACAAGCCTAGCTTTTATGGTGGAAAATACTGATCAACGTAGTAAAGATTATTCGGATATTGCGGATAAGTATCGCCCAGGACACGCTGACTTTACCTATGATAAAAAATATGGCTTTCGTGATTATCGCGGAGGTGGTAGATCATCAGCACGTGAAACTGCCATTCGTGTAGCAGCTGGAGTGATTGCTAAGAAAATTCTAAAAGAAAAGTATGGTACTGAAATAATCGGCTTTGTTTCGCAAATTGGTAAAATTAAAGCTGAATATGATTTACAAAACTTAGATCAAAACTTTATTAATAGTAATGATTTCTTTACGACCGAACAAAAATCGGTAGAGGAATTTGAAGAATTATTAAGAAGTATTAAAAAAGAACACGATTCAATTGGAGCTAAGGTAACTATTGTGGCAAATAATGTACCAGTAGGACTCGGAGATCCTGTGTTTGATCGTATAGATGCTGATATTGCTCATGCAATGATGGGGATCAATGCGGTCAAAGGAGTTGAAATTGGCTCTGGTTTTGCTTCGGTAGAACAAAAAGGATCGGAACACCGTGATCTAATTCGTAATACCGGTTTCCAAAGTAATAATGCTGGTGGGATTTTAGGAGGGATAACTACTAGCCAACAAGTAGTTATAAATATTGCTCTTAAACCAACTTCTTCAATTCAAATTCCAGGGGAAACTATCAATAGAGAGAATGAAAATGTTGAGATAATTACCAAAGGACGTCATGATCCTTGTGTTGGAATTCGTGCTGTACCTATTGCTGAAGCTATGTTAGCTTTAGTGTTAGTTGACCATCTGATGCGAGATCATGCACAAAATCATTTACTACCGAAAAAATATCATTCTTACTAAGATTTACGTTTCTGAGTGATATTTTTATTTATAAATAATCAAGATAAAGTATAATAAAACTAGATGTTTTTACATCGAAAAAATTTATAAAAGTTGAAAGCAAAGTGTAACTTTAGCTTTTTGTTCATAACTAAATTCAGTTAAAATAACCATGACTAATTCAAAACTAATCAAGGATTCTATTGCTTCAGTTCAAGATTTCCCAGTACCAGGTATTGTGTTTAGAGATATAACTACTTTAGTTGGTAATCCAGAAGCATTTAAAGAAACTATTGAAGCTTTTGTTGCACACTATAAAGATAAACAAATTACTAAAGTAATAGGTACAGAGTCACGTGGTTTTATTTTTGGTGCTCCTGTAGCTTTAGCTCTTGGTGTGCCTTTAGTGCTAGTTCGTAAACCAGGTAAATTACCTCGTGAAACGGTTAAAGTAGATTACTCATTAGAATATGGTAAAGATTCTCTTGAATTACAAAAAGATGATATTCAAGCAAATGATAATGTACTAGTAATAGATGACTTATTAGCAACAGGTGGTACTTTAGCAGCTACAGTAAAACTTGTTGAAAGTCTAAATGCTAAATGTAAGTATGCTGGTTTTGTAATTAACTTAAAAGATTTACCAGGTCAATCTAAATTAGAAGCTTTAGGTGTTGAAGTTTTTAGTTTAGTAGAATTTGAAGGTGAATAATGACTGAAAACTATACTGTTCTCGCCAGAAAGTATAGACCAAAAGAGTTCTCACAAGTTGTAGGACAAGAACATGTATTAGATGCTATGCGTAATAGTATCTTAAATAATAAATTACATTCAGTATATTTATTAAGTGGAACACGTGGAGTGGGTAAAACCACCATTGCAAGAATTTTCACTAAAGCAATGAATTGTGAAAACTTTGCTCAAAAACGTGAACCATGCGGTTATTGTGTCTCTTGTAAAAGTATAGATGATGGAGCATCTCCTGATTTATTAGAAGTCGACGCTGCCTCAAGAACTAAAGTTGAAGAAACTCGAGATCTAATCGAAAGTATTCAGTATGCTCCTCTTTTAAGCAAATATAAAGTTTTTATTATTGATGAAGTGCATATGTTAACTGTTTCCAGTTTCAATGCACTTTTAAAAACTTTAGAAGAGCCACCAGAGTATGCAAAATTTATACTCTGTACAACCGATCCGCAAAAAATTCCAGCAACTGTTTTATCTCGTTGTCTACACTTTCATTTAAAACCATTTACCGAAGAGCAAATAGCTAATCAACTAAAATTTGTTTTAAATAATGAACAGATTAAATTTGAAAATAAAGCTGTACAAGCTTTAGCTTTAGCTGCAAATGGCTCAATGCGTGATTGTTTATCCTTAACCGATCAAGCAATTGCTATTGGAAATCAAGAGGTTTCAAGCAAAAGTGTATACCAAATGCTCGGGTTAGTTGATGATACCTTACCTACTGATCTTGTAATTGCGATTTTAAGAGGACAAAAATATGAAGTTCTCAACATTTTACAAAAAATAAATCGTGAACAAGTCGATTGGAGTTCGGTAGTTCAACAAGTATTAAATATAATCTATCAAGCTTCTCTTCTCCCATTTTTATCTGCAGATGAATATCAAGATCATGGGATAAATAATGATGATTTAATTGCAGAGTTTAAGCGAGAAAACTTTGGGATCTTTGATGTAGAAAAAACTCAAGTTATATATGAAGTTTTTACCCATGCTTTAGATATGCTCAAAGTTACAGCGACCCCTTATCAAGTAGTACAACTAGCTTGTATTCGTGCTTTAGCTTTTGGTATAGAGCAAGGAAACATTGCGGTTTTGAAGTTTAGCCAAACTACACCTAATTTATCTTCAAATAAAGTTATAAAACCTAGCTTTAAGACAACAAAAATAAACCCTTATAAAAAAGTTAATTCTACTATAGATGATCTTAGTGAATTTTCTCTTACCAAAAATCAGCAACGTTTTGCTAAGGCTGAAAGTGGAGTATATGGTAAAGAGCAGGTAGAAAAAGCTATGTCAGGAATGGTAGTTTATGAAGATGCTAATGCCAATTCTGATCAGAAAAAGTCTTTATCTGCTTTACCTGAAAGCATTCGTAATGCTTTGGTTATAAGACCTCCACGTAAACGTAAAGTTGTCGAAGAAAAAGCAGAAGGTAAAGTTGAAGATCTTCCTGGAATAAAAGACAGTTTAATACCTAATTTACATGACCAAGGTACTGTTGAAGAAACTAAAGAAGTACAAGAAGTAAGTTTAACTTCAATTTCTTCTGTTCCTAGTAGTTTGGCTACAACAGAACCTCAAGATTCTCAAGCTATAGTCAATGAAGTTAAAGACTTTATTCCTCAAGATCTAATCAATCAGTTACTTGCTAATGATCAGGAACAAACTAGTCAGGTAGATGCGATAAAAGAAAAAGAGATAGTTAAAGTGAACCACTTAACTATGTCCAGCGATGAAATCGCAATGTTACAAGAAGCGGTTGATCTCACCATAGATCCTGATGAAGTAAAAATCTCTCTTAGTAAAGCTGATAATATTAAAGATGTTAATTTGCTTGGAGCATACAAAACCAAAGAAGTTTTTCTTAAGTATGCTCAAGAATATATCGAAAAATTATATTTAAGTGATAATGTAGTTGATGCCTTATTTGCTTATTGCATCAAAGAAAATCATTTGCTTGAGAAATTATTTTATGGAGAATGGGATTTTCTTTCTCCTGAAACTTTACATCAAGAAACTCTGATTACTATTGCTGAGAATCAAGAATTACAACGCATTTTTGCATTAAATTTAAGTAAAAATTTATTACTATTTGTGGCAACTCAAGATTGTTCACTAACTGATAGTAATACCCCAACCTTTCTTATAGATTTAAAAGGTAATCAAGATCTTGAAGAGATCTTTAATCGTGAATATCGTGATCTTCTCTTAAGCTCTTTAAATAATCAAGGAGTAGAGTTAACCACGATTAAAAGTAATGATTTTAAACCTTTTAATATCATGCAAAGTATTTTTAATCTTGTTGAACAAAATATAGATATGATTCACCAAGAACAAATCAAAACTCTTTCAATTTTTAATAACTAACTTAGGCATTTTAGATTTATGTCTAATGATAAAATTATTTCAGATTTAATTAATAAATTTGCTAAATTACCTACAATAGGCAGAAAGTCTAGTACCAAGATAATATATAGCCTTTTACAGCAGGAAGATCGCAGTCAAATTATAAATTTGGCTAATGCCTTGCAACACGCAGCTCAAACGGTACAACATTGTCGCTGTTGCAATACTTTAACTGAAAATGATTTTTGTGCAATTTGTCAAAATGGACAAAGATTAGCAACAAAAAAAGCAATTATCGTTTCAAGTCCTTTAGATATTGAAAATATCGAAGCATTTGCTGTTTATGATGGTATTTATTTTGTCTTAAATGATTTAATTACTCCTCTTGAAGGCATAGGTCCTGAACAAGCGGGGATACCTTTATTTATTAATTTTCTCAAAACTCAACAAATTAAAGAAGTTATTATTGCTCTTAGTACTTCAGCTGAGGGAGATGCAACTTCACAATTTATACAAGATATATGTTATAGATTAAATATAGATTGTTATAAATTTGCTACAGGATTACCTTCGGGGGTTAATTTAAGTAATGTCGATGCAAATACAGTTTTTAACTCATTTTTGAATCGGACAAGAATTAACTTCGATAAAGATTAACAGAAAACTTTTAACATGGATTATGTAGATCAAGATCAACAATTTTTGGAGTTATGCCAAAAAACAGAGGTAACGGTTCTTTCAATCTTTATTGAATTCCAAGATTCTATCAAAGAATACGGAGACCGAGTTAATATTAATTTGTTTGTAGATCAGCGTAATGCCTTACTCTTTTTAATCTTAAAAGAACTAGATAATAGTGGAGTACAAATTGACTTTACGACTATTTCTACTAAAGTGCGTGAAAATAACTTAGAAGAAGATCTACCAACTGAGTATTTAGAACAGTTTTTTCATAATACAAATCCTGAAATCAATGTTCGATTCTATATAGATAGGCTTGTTAAATACGCACAGCAACGTGAAATTTCAGATGTTGGCGTAGAGTTATTTAATAAAGTTAGAAGTCATAATCCTAATATAGCTGCTATTATTGCCGAAGCTCAAGATAAATTGAATAAAGTAGCTTCTTCAGAACAAGATTTTAAATTATCAGATTTAAAAGCAGCAAAAATTCTAACCGAAGCTATAGAAAATCTAAGAGCAAGATCTAAAAAAGATGGCGAAGATAAAGCTGGAGGGATATCTTCAGGGTTTCCAACCGTCGATGCTGTAACTAATGGTTTAAAGCCGGGGGAATTAATTATTATTGCAGGACGTCCCGCTTCTGGTAAATCTACATTTGCCATGAATATTTGTGAAAATGTAGGTTATAAGAATAAATCTACTAAACCTGTAGTTGTATTTACCCTTGAGATGCCAGCCGAACAGGTGATGTACCGATCTCTCTGTGCTTTAGCCACAGTACCACAAAGTAATGTACAAAAAGCCACAGTTACTCCTGATGAATATGCCCGTTTATACTCTACAGCAACTACGATTACAGATTCGACCAATGTGTATATAGATGACACTTCTTATGGTTTAACTATAGAAAAGGTAAGAAGTAGAGCAAGAGCAATAGCGCAAAATCATGCAGATCCTGAAACCGGAACTCCGCAAATGGGATTAATTATGATTGACTATTTGCAATTATTAGAGTCGGAACAAAATTTCCGTGAACGTCATTTACTCATTGCTCATATTGCTAAAAGTCTTAAAGCCTTAGCTCGTGAACTCAAGTGTCCGGTGTTAGCCTTATCGCAATTAAACCGTAATGTTGATACCCGAGGACCTGACTCACGTCCAACCAATGCTGACTTACGTGAATCTGGAGCTATTGAGCAGGACGCTGATATTGTAATCATGGTACACCGTCCTGAAACTAATGCTCCAGCTGAGAAAAAGGATGAACTAAAAGGAAAGGCTGAAATTATTATTACAAAAAACCGACAAGGGGAAATTGGAACTATCCATTGTAAATTCCAAGGTATGTACTCTCGCTTTGTCGATGATAATGAATCTTCATTCCGTGCAGGTTAATTATATGCAAACCAAGCCCGCAATTTTTTTACAAAACCTATTTAAAGATGCTGGTGTTACTATTTGTTTAAACTTAGAGCGTAAACATAATATTTTAGTGCATCAAGCAATAAACAGTTTGATCTCGCATTTGCATTACAAAATAGGGATGGAAAATTATTGGAATAGTTATTTCTATACAAATCGCTGGTGGGCAAAATCTCATGTTTATGAACCTCAAGCAGAACCTCAGCAATCGCTGAGGTTCTTTAGTGGTAATAGACCCTTAAAAACAACTATTAATCACGCTCAAGAGAATTTGCTTTATAAAGCAATGCTACCACCAGCAGAAACTAAAGAACTCCTAGAAGAATATGAAGAGAAGCAACAAAGACTTGATAAACAAGTCGGCTTTAATTCTCTTTTATATTGGTCAAATAGTTATCTCACCTTTTATAAAACTTATTTAAGTAGTAATAGTACTTATATAGAAAGTTATTTTAATCCGGGAGCTGAGTTTTCCGTAACTAAACTTAAGCAAGAGATTAATGACAATTATTTACTTCTCACACCTAGAACTAATTTTATCTATAGTAGTCAATTACATACCTCTCTTGGCTATTTATATAAAAAAGAATATTTAG
>NZ_NRJF01000166.1 GCF_003585965.1 Psittacicella gerlachiana
GATCCTTTTTACTTATTTTTTATTTTTAGCTTTACTTTTTTTAGAGTTATCTTTTTTACTTTTGCTTTTCTCTTTATTGAGTTCGGCAAGAGCTAAACTTGCTTTTTCGGCTAATTCAGGACAGTATAAGAAGGTTTTTAAACGATACTCAGAATCACCCGGAACTTCAAAATTAAGATCACTAATCATGCGGTCACGATATTGCTTATAAGTGTCAAAATCAATCGCACGAGCAACAAGAGTGTCTGTATGTAAAAGACGACTATAAGCACAAACTACAGAATGATACTTACCTTTTTCTGCAAAGAAAGATTCTTGCTGTAAGTTTACGTAGTTAACAAATTTACGACAATTAATTAAATTTTCGTAAGTAACATTATTTTGTTCAGGGATTACTCTGAGGTTGTTTAAACTCTCTAAGAGATCTTTGCCTACATAACCATTTAAAGTGTTTTTTACAAAAAGATTATCTTTGCCTAAGTAGTAAAGATCAAATCTATGCGACGGAGATTTAACTGCATCTAGAGTTTCTACTTCACCTAAGAAAGGTGCATTTTTAGGGCGTTTAACCACAATGCGAGCTGCTTTTAAGCTACGAGCACTATTAAACAGTTCATTAGTATCTGCATCTAAACCTACAATTTCTTGTATAGTTTGCATATTTTTATTTACTTTTGCGGTAGAGTTTTTATGCGGATACATAGGATCTAAGTACACGCTGGTAAAGTTTAAATCCTTACAAATGCTTTTCCCTGCTTTAGAAGTAATGCTTACAGGAAAACGTAGGTTTAATGGTACTGGATGAGCATAGCCTTCTTGTAAACGTCTTAAGCCGTCAGCGAGTAAAATCCCGATTACTGGGTTTCGTTCAAACATGAGGACGCTTGCCCCTGCGCTAACTAAAAGGAAACTATCTTGTCCAAACCCAGCGGTAGCATCAAGAATATATTGCTGAGTAACTGGTAGTCTTTTACTCAAAGTTGCACGTACAACGATTTCGGAGCGTAAATTATTAATATTTTCAGCTCTTTTTGCTACTTCTCCATTAAGAAAGTCTACAAAAACTGGGTTTTTTGTGGTCGTTAGTTCACCCTTTTTATTTTTATAGGCTATAGCAAGATTACCTTGAAAGTAAACCAAAGCTAAAGTTGATTCATGATCGTGTTTCACTTTACTAAAAGCTGGTTCGATCTCACTTTTTACGGCATAGTTAAAAATATCAATAAAATTGAATAAATTAAACTCAAAAGTAGTAGGTTCGGGAAAAACATTTGCTTGAGCTAATCCTTTACTCTTGACAAAGTTTTCAAGTCTTTGTTCATACTTTTTAAACTCAGTAAATGAGAACTTATAAAGTTCATAGAGATTAGCAAAATGTTTTGTTTTATCTATTTGCTTTATTACTTTAAAAAACTCGCTTTTAGTTGTTTCCCCTTCGAGTTGTAAGCTAGGGATAAAGAAGCTAAGGTCTAAAGTAAGAGTATTTGTTCCTAATAACACAGGATTCTCCAAATACATTTATATGTATATTAATATATTAAAATTAAAAGTTAGCCAAGTGTGTGCTTAAAAGTATGCTTAAGCAAAATCTAGATTATTTATTCTTTAATTTGTTAGACAGCAAAAATTAAAAAAACTCTTAAGCTTTTTTAATCGAAGTTATCTAGTTAAATTAGCAAGGGTAATCCAGTTTTTAATTACGTTGCAAGATAGCCACGCTTTCACAGTGTGAAGTTTGTGGGAATTGATCAAATAAAGCTAAATGCTTAATTTGATAGTTATGTTGCTCAATTAAATATTGTAGATTTTCTACTAAAGTTTGAGGATTACAGCTTACGTAAATAATTTGTGGATATTTACTTATCATATCACAAGATTTTTGATCTAATCCTGATCTTGGAGGATCTACAAAAACTGTATCAAAATTGAAACTATCTAAATCTATGTGTTCAAGACGACGAAAAGGTCTTACTTTATAAATTGCTTGCACAAATTCTTCAGCAGAGATTCTTCCTACTTCCACATTATGGATATTATTTAAAGCAAGGTTTTTATATACAAACTCAACAGCTTGTTTATTTACCTCAGTAGCTAAGACTTTTCTTCCGATTTGAGCTAAAACCATGGTAAAGTTCCCCACCCCACAGTAAAGTTCAAGAATATCATTCTTAGTAGAGGCATGTTTTTTTACATAGTTTAACATTAACTCATTAATTTGAGCATTAGGTTGAGAGAAGCTATTTTCTACTTGATAAAGAGATACTTCTTGATTATCAACGATAAATTTTTCTTTAATAAAGTTATTTCCAACAATAATTTTATTTTTACGAGCACGTAAGATAATATTAATTTCTTGGGTTGGAATTAAATTCTTTTGCAGGAGAAATTCTTGTAATTGTTGAGCTTTTTCTAAATCTTGTTCTTCATGGAGTTTACGATGAAAAAGCAAACTGATAATTACTTGCTTGGTAGTTGTCGTTAAGTATTCAATTTGAAATAGCTTGTGGCTAAACTCATAGTTTTTGCTACAAAATTTCTCGAGGGCTAACATTAAGGAATTAATTAGAGGAGTAGCTATATCAAAGTGTCCGTGACAAAAAATTCTTTCTTTAGTTTTAGGATCATGAGTAAAGTGGAGAACTTGATAGTTTGGAGTATTTTGATGGAAAATACCAAACTCCGCTCTCATTCTATATCCTGATTGCTCACCTGAGAAAACATCTAAATTATTTAGAGCAAAAGAAGGTAAATTATTTTTAATTAAATCTTTATAGAGGGAGATTTTTTCTTGTAATAACATAAAACTAGAAACAAAAATTGAAAAAGGTGAGGTTAGGGCCTCACCTATTTTTTTAATTATTCTAAACCAGATGTTTCGTCAAAGAGAACGTTATTACCATCTGCAAGAATATAAACTCTTTTAACTTCAGTAATTAATCTTTGATATTTAAGCCAAGTTTTTTCAATAAAGCTAATATCGTCGAAGTCTGCAGGATTGATAGTAACATCAACAAAGTGTTTTTCAACATCATTTTCAGGTTCAACTACACCTGAAGCTAAACGAGATAGACGAGTACCATAGTTTTCTAGTACTTCTGATTCGTGAATAGTGTAATCCCCAGAGCGGTTAAAACCGTGTGGATAGTTTTTATCATCGTAATATTTTTTTTCTTGGATAAATCCTGATTGCATTTAGATTACCTATCTTTATTAAAATTATATAAATAATTTCTTGCGTTACAAGTATACAACATTTTTAATAAAAATTCTTGAATAACTGAGAATTAAATTATTAGTAGTTATATGAATTTTGTTTAAAGCTTTTCTTTTCTCTTTGGGTTTGTTTATAAATTCCCATTACGAGTCCAAAAGTAATACAAAGACTTACAAATGAAGTTCCACCATAGCTTACAAAAGGTAGAGGAACTCCTACAACCGGTAATAAGCCTGAGACCATACCTACATTAACTACTACGTAGATGCTGAGGATAAATCCTTGTGAAGCACATAAGAGCTTAGCTACTTTATTAGTTGCAATAGTTGCTAGCCAAAACATGCGTAAAATGAGAATAAAGAAGAGCGAGAAAAGAATCGTGACTCCCATAAGTCCCAATTCTTCTGAAAGTACCGAAAAGATAAAATCGGTATGAGCTTCTGGTAAGAAATTTAATTGTACTTGGGTTCCTTGGAGTAGCCCTTTACCCATAATTCCTCCAGAGCCTATAGCAATTTTTGATTGGTTAACGTGATAACCTGCCCCTAGAGGATCTGCATTAGGGTTGAGAATGGTTAAAACTCGAGTCTTTTGATAGTCATGCATCCCATATTCCCAAAATAAAGGAGCAAGGACAATTAAAGTTATAATGGCAACTATAATAATGCGCCAAGATAGACCCGAGAGGAAGATAACAATTAGTCCTGAAAGAGCTACGAGAATAGTTGTTCCTAAATCTGGCTGTAAGATCACTAAACCACTAGGAATTGCTACGGCAATACTAGAAATTATTAGGTTCCTCCAACCTAAAGTTCCTTCTTGTTGTCCTAAAAAACTGCAGACATAAATTGGGACGGCTAATTTGGCTAGCTCAGAAGGTTGGAAACGAATTCCAAGATAAAGCCATCTTGTTGCTCCTTTACTTGTAATCCCAAAAATCAAAGTTAGAACTAAGAGAAAACAAGTAAAAATTAAGAAGGGAAGAGCTAAGCTTTGGACAATAGTATACTTTATATTAGAAACAACAAAGATAACTCCCAGTCCAAGTAAAACTTGGATAATTTTACGATCCATATAACCAAAGCTACCATTAGTGGCAGAATATACCATTAAAGTTCCATATCCTGCTAAGGATATGATTATTGCTAAGGTTATAAAATCAAGGTTATCAAATATCGAAAAAATCTTTTTAAACCAAGACAAAGTATGTTTACCTGTGTTTGAAAAGTGAAGTAAAATAAAATTTAATTAGAAGAGGCTTCACTTTGACAATATAGATTTGCTGGTGCTAATTGTTGTAAATTAAACACTTCTGAGTTATCAACTTTATAGCCTAAATTTTCCAAATCAGCAATTGCATATTGTTGGATTTGTGAGCAGGTAAGAGATTTATTTAAGTGCGGTAATCTTGTAAGAAGATAATAATCTATTACTTTTCTTGCAAGAGGTCCAGCAACTCTTCCTCCCCCTCCTCCATTTTCTACAATTACCGCAACCGATATTTCTGGATTTTCAAATGGAGCAAAGGCTATGTATAAGGCATGATCGTGTAAAGATTTTTTTAAGTCCTGTGAACGATAGTCACCACCATTTAAACTAAATACTTGAGTTGTTCCTGATTTTCCTCCAGAGGTATAAGGAGTGTTGGCAAAAGCTGCAAGTCCCGAACCTCCACGTTCATGGTTTACGCCATACATCCCACGCAAAACATCATTCCAATAGCTTTTTGGAGCATCCTGAAATATATAATGAGAATTTGCTTGAGTAGTCTCGATTTGTGTTGAGTGATCTGCATTATGTTTAGCTTGATCAAGAACTAAGTAAGGAGTGGTAACTTTACCTTTATTGATTAAAGTGTTTAAAGCTTTTATTAATTGAACTGGAGTAGCTGAAAAGTATCCTTGCCCTATACCAACTGGTGGGGTATCACCTGCGACCCATGGACGTTTAAAACGTTGCATTTTCCATTCTTCGGTAGGATACAAGGCACTAGACTCCTCGTTGATATCTATTCCCGTACGACTTCCAAAACCAAACTGGGTCATATACTCTGCCATGGTATTAATTCCCATGCGATAAGCCAAGTCATAGAAGTAAGTATCTACAGATTCAACAATTGCTTTATGGAGGTTAACCGTTCCATGTCCAGACCTTAACCAATCTCGGTATCTTTGATTTGTGCGAGGTAAGATCCAATAACCAGGATCCCAAATGGTCGTATTTGCGGTTACTAATTTACTCTCTAAACCAGTAAAGGCAAAGAAAGGTTTAATGGTTGAGCCTGGAGGATATACTCCCATAGTCGCACGGTTATAAAGAGGCTTATCATGATCATAGAGTAATTCATTATAAGCACTATAACTAATACCATTTACAAAAGCATTAGCGTCATAAGTTGGCATACTTACGATCGCAAGAATTTCAGAAGTTTTTGGATTTGAAACTATAATTGCCCCTTTTTGGTCTTTTAATAAACTTTGAGCATACAATTGTAAAGGAAGATCTATAGCTAGGCGTAAATTATTACCACTAATTGGTTCTTTACTATCGATGGTTTTTAAAATATTACCTGTTGAATTAACTTCTACCGAGTCATAACCTACAGTTCCTAAGAGTTTAGTTTCATAAGACTTTTCAATTCCTATTTTTCCTATTTGCGTAGAACCTGCATAGTTAGCTCTAGTTTTTTCGTCTAAGGATTGAATGTACTGATTATCACGATTGTTTATTGACCCTACGTAACCAAGGATATGAGGTAAAGCTGTACCAAATGGATAGTAACGAGTATAGATAGGTTCTATACTAATATCGTCAAGACGATATTTATTAACCATAATTTTAGCTATTTCTTGGCTTGTAAGGTTTCCTTTAAGTAAAGTAGGAGCTCGAAAAAGATTATTTCGCTTATTTTGTAAAAACTTATTATAATCATCCTCAGACAAATCAATGATTTGTTTGAGTTTATCAAAGTCAGCTCTTGCTTTACGATTACTAACAGGAAGAATATAGACTCCATACTCTTCTTTATTTAAAGCAAGACCTATACCATTACGATCGGTAATGATTCCCCTAGTTGGAGCTTGAGGAATTATTTTAATGTAATTGTTATTCGATGATAGTTCATA
>NZ_NRJF01000167.1 GCF_003585965.1 Psittacicella gerlachiana
TTGTTCATCCCCATCAATCACAATAGTTTCTAACACTAAAGTACCCTTTGCCGTTAAAAACTTGCCGAGATCTTCTAAGAAAATTACCGGATCTTTACGATGATAGAGCACGCCCATATTAAACACAAGATCAAATTTCGCAGTTACCGGAACTTTAGATAAAGGTAAAGTTAAGAGATAAGGAACTTCCTCGCCTCCTAAAGCTTGATAGATGGTTTTTGCTAGTAAAAATTGAGCGGTAAACCCTTCAAAAGGTTCAACTCCTAAGACTAAATTTGGTTGAGCTTCACTCATGAGCATTTGCCATAAGTAATAACCATTACCACAACCTACATCAAGAATATTTTTGCCCGCTAGCTGTAACTCTAAGCCTGTGGTTTCAATACGTTCCCATTTTTTTCCACAATCCCATTCGGCATCAATTTCTTGTCGCAATAACTTAAAAGGTCCTTTGCGCCAAGGAATTAAATCTTGAATTAAAGTACTCAGTAAACGTTGAATCTTTTGCCAATATTCTTGGCTCGCTTGGTAGGCAATAACTTCAAGATAAGGAGTTTGAGCTTGCCATAGTTTTTGGGCAAGATCAACTGGAAAATACAGTTCTAAAGTCTTACGTTCATGAACTAAATAACCAGCCCATAAAGGGTGTAAATCTATAACTACTTGCTGAGCTTGACTCTGACTAATCACTAAACTTGGTACTTGTTGCTCATGTACTAACTGACGACAAGCTTCTTGTAACTCAGGAGCTAAAACTAATCCCTTATCTTCGTGTTCACGCCAAAAACTCAGTAGTTCTTTTTCTTGACTCTGAGCTAAAAGTTTAAACTCTTTTAAAAAGCCCTGCAAAGCTTGAAGTTTACGGAGGTTATTAATAAAAGTAGCCTCTCTTGCGGATTTACTTTTAGCTTTTTGTAAGAGTTCCTTTTCACTTTGTTGCATGGCTACACTTAACGCAGGCAACCAATCACTCAACTCCTCTTGCTTAAGTAACCTTGATAAAATACTTTGATCTTCAGGATTGGTAAACATAATTATATTTTTGTCGTAGGTATCTCATTAAAATTACACTGCATCATCACAATAATTTGCTCAAGATGCTGGGGAATATTATGTAATGCGGGTAAAGTATTTTGTTTTAATAAATACTCCATTACATCTATAGCTAGATGTGAAAACATATAAGCTTGTAAATTTAAGTCCTCTTCTTTTTGCTTAGGAAAAGCAAGCTGTGATAAATATTTAAAACGAGCTTCAACCATTTTAATCATATCTTTACGAAGATGATGACGAGGAGTATTTACTTTCCACAAACTCAAAATCTCATAACGCAACGCATAAAGAGCTGGTAAATAATGATCCAAAAACTCATTTAAATTAGCATATTGGATTCGTTTATCAATAATTTGATTGATATTATGCTTCACGGCTGCAATCATTTTACCTACTAGGTCATCTTTACAAGAGTAATACTTATAAAAGGTTGCTCGATTAACTAGTGCCTCTTGTAAAATATCTTCCACACGAATTTCACTATATTCATGAGTCGCTAATAACTGTAATAAAGCTTGACGTACTAAGCGATGAGTTTTAGCAACTCTTAGATCTACCCGCTGATTTTGTAATTCTAAAGGTGGGGAAATACTATCAAACATGTATAATTTCTCATTATAAGGGTAAGTCACTAAACCCTATCTGAGCTAAAATTTATAAACTTTGCCTAAGATAAATAAAAAGAGTTCTCTAGATTTATTATACTATTAGTTTAAATGATTCTTTACTTTAAGTTAGACCAACAAATTTACCCCTCTAACTCTAAGTTACACTCAAGAGTTAGAGGGGTAATTGTTTAAGAAAGAAAATTAAGGTTTATCGAGAGCTTCACCTAAAGTTGTACTTTAGCTTGAAGCCTCTCTTCTAAGTTTAAAAGTTAATTTTAGCTTAAAACCTAAAAACTTAAGCTACAACTTTTCCTTTGTGTGGATCTTGTAACTTATCTAATTTTTTCTTAACTTGGTCGTAAATTTTATTTACAGCCTCAGTAATAGATACATAGCAGTCATCTGCAGAGCCACGAGCAAAGAAGCGACCGAGGTTAGTTTGCACTTCATACTCACTCACATAGCTTGCTCCTTCTTTTTTCAGAGCTAGAGTATTGTAACTTAAATCAACTTTTAACTT
>NZ_NRJF01000168.1 GCF_003585965.1 Psittacicella gerlachiana
GATATTGACTTAAAAAATATTAAAGATTCAAAAATCTTTTTATTACAAGATAGCAACTGTTTAAGAGATCAAGTTATAGATATTTGTAATACTTCTCCTAATCCAGAATTAGGTATAGATCATTTAACCGATACAAGATACAATGCCTCAACTATTGAGTCTTTAAAAATGATCGTACATCATGATCTTGGGGTTAGTGTTATTCCTGCCGTAAGCTTGTTTAATCCTACTCCAGCACGAGCTAAAGTTAATCGCATTGTAAATCATCCAAAACGTGAAATTTCCATGGTTTATGACCCAACAAGTCATAACGCTAAATTTTTTGAAAGAATCTCTCTTGAATTAAGAAAAATTTACGAGAAGGAATACAAAAAACTTAAGTTAGAATCTAAAGTTTACAAACCTTATAAAAAGTCATAACCATGAATAACTTAAATTAGTGATTTAACTTTTAGAAAAAAAGCTTCAGGTATTACCTGAGGCTTTTTTTATATCTTAATAATGTGGTGGTGGGGTTTCTTCCGCTTCTGAAGCAACAAGAGTTTGATTTTGTTGAGATTTTATATAGGAAACTACAGCTTTTAATTTAGTTTCTAACTCTTGCACTCTATTTTGTAAGTCAACATAAGCTCCATTTAACTTGCTTATTTCAATCTCTTGCTGTCCAACTAAACATTCTAATTGAAAGATTTGTTCTTGTAAAAGTTTATTCTCCTCAACAAGATTTGAAAAATTTTCACTGTTACTCATGATTATAAATAATTTATTTTTTATAAAGGATATATAGATGTTATAATAACAAACTGGAAAAGTAAATTGAAATTAAATAAACTACATAATACAATAAAGTTGTAAAGTTGAAAAATAAAATCTTGACTTTATAAATAGAGTGTACGTTTATCAATTTATAACTAACCAATTTTAGGAAATTTATGAAATTATTTGCAGGAAAAACAAAATCTGCTTTAACTTTAGTAGCTGCTACTATTCTTGCGTTAGGAACTCTTACAGCTTGTAATAAAGAAACAACACAAGCTCAAGCAAGTACTACTCAAACAACGCAAGCTCAGACTGCTAATAATCAAACAAAAGAAGGGGATCAATCTGTGACTGCTACAGCTGAAGATTTAAAAAACGTTTCTGAACTAGCTATTCTTGTTGTAAATGATTTAAAAACTCAGTTAAACTTAACTGATGATGAGTTAAAAGCATTTGCAGAAGGTGTACAAAAATTTGTTTCTGGTTCTGCAACTGAACTAAATCAAGAACAAGCTCAAGCTTTAACAACTTACTTAAATGCACGTGCACAAAAAGTTATGTTAGATAACTTAGCGGTACAAGCAGAAGCAAATGGTAAAGCTGGTAAAGAAGCAATGGAAAAATTTGCTAAAGATCACCCTAATGCGGTTAAAGATGAATCAGGTATTATCTACGTGATTGAAAACCAAGGTAAAGGTGAAAAAATCCGTGCTACAGATACTGTAAAAGTTAAATACAAAGGTTCATTTGTAGATGGTCGTGTATTTGATGAAAACCAAGAAGGTGTTGAATTCCCATTAAATGGTGTAATCCCTGGTTTCTCAGAAGCAATCACTAAATTAAATGTTGGTGGTAAAATTTTAGTATTAATCCCACCTCAATTAGCTTACGGTGAACGTGGTAACCAAGCAATCCCACCTCGCTCAACATTACAATTTGAAATTGAAGTTTTATCAGCAAAACCTGAAGCTTCAACAGCTCCTGCTTCTAAATAATTATTTTCAAGCAAGAAAAATGGTAGCCTGCATTAGGCTACCTTTTTTCTTGTTTTATTTTTGTTGATGGTAATTTTCAACGGCTTGATCAAAGCGTTCAGCTATTTCTACCTCAGCTTTAAATAAAGCAGAATGAATAACCGCAACAGTCATTGCTAGGATAAATCCAGGAACAATTGAATAAAGATCTGCAAGATCATTCCAACCTAGGAACTGCATTAAAGGAGTCCATACAATTACGGTAATTGCACCAGTAAGCATCGATAATACCGCAGCTTGACCACTAATATTTCTACTATAAAGAGAAAGAATTACTAAAGGTCCAAATGCAGAACCAAAACCTGACCATGCGTATCCTACTAAAGACATTACCGAAGAATCTGGATTTCTTGCAATCCAAATTGCTACTACCGCAATTAAAAGAATCATCGCACGCCCAAACCAAACTAACTCAAAGCTAGAAGCGTTTTTACGAATAAAGCCATGATAAAAATCTTCAGTTAATACCGCAGAACACATTAAAAACTGTGCAGATAAGGTACTCATGATTGCAGCTAAAATAGCCGATAAAACAATTCCTACAACCCAAGGATTAAATACTGCTTTTGCTAGTTCAATAAATACGGTTTCACCTTGAATATTTATTCCTTGCATTGTAAAGTAAGCTAAACCAAAATAACCTACTGAACAAGCACCCACAAGACATAGGATCATCCAAGTAATCCCAATCGTACGAGCTTTATTAATTGACTGTACAGAATCAGCGGCCATAAATCTCACTAAAATATGTGGTTGACCAAAGTAACCTAGCCCCCATGAAAGAGCTGAAATTACGCCAATTCCTGAAACATTAAATAATAAATTTGAGTAAGGAATATGGGTAACATTAGTTTTATCTACTAAAGCTTGAGTAATCTCGCCCCATGAAAAATGAACTAAAATCATTACTGGAGCTAAAACTAATGCAAAAATCATTAGACTTGCTTGAATACAATCTGACCAAGAAACTGCTAAATATCCACCTATAAAAGTGTAGATAATGGTAGATAAAGCACCTAACCATAAAGCAGTAGTATAGTCCATCCCTAGAAGACTTTGGAAAAGCTTAGCTCCTCCCACTACTCCTGAGGCACAATAGATTGTAAAAAAGAATAAAATAACTAATGAACTGAAGATTTTTAAAAGCTTACCTTTACTAGGAAATCTTACAGCAAAAAATTCGGGCAGAGTTAAGGCATTGTTGTAATTTTCAGTGAATGTACGTAGTCTAGTCGCGACAATACGATAATTAAAATAAGCACCTAAAGTTAAGCCTATAGCTATCCAAGATTGAGAAAGTCCGGTTGCATAAATTGCCCCAGGTAAACCTAATAACAGCCAACCTGACATGTCTGTAGCTCCAGCTGACATGGCTGTTACAAATCCACCCATTTTACGACCACCTAAAATATAGTCATCAAAATTTTTGGTTGAAAAATATGCAAAAACACCAATTCCCAAAATAATTAATAAGTATAGGCCAAACGAAATGTAAATTTCTAAATTTAGCACAACAAATAAACCTCAAAAATTTTAATAATATTACATTGGGGAAAGTAACATTTTCTATCAAAAAATATTCTCTATTATACAAAATTTTTACATATGTTTTAAAATTTTTATGGGTATTTTTTACTTGTTAATAAAAAAGCTCTCTCAAGAAAATGAGAGAACTTTTTTATTTGATACTTTTAATTTACCCCTTCCGGTTTAAATACAGGAATTACTCCACCATTGTATTTAGTAAGAATGAAATCATATACTTCTTTACTGTTAAGAGCATTTTCTAGTGCTTTAATACGAGGATCATTTTCATTTACTTTACGATAAGCAATAAAGTTAGCATAAGGACCTGAATGTTCAATATATAATGCATCTTTAGATGGACTTAAACCACTTGTTAAGGCATAGTTTGCATTAATTAAACCAAAGTCTGCACTTTTGTATACACGAGGAATATTTGCAGCTTCTACAGGTAAGAATTTATAACGATTTGGGTTCTCAGCAATATCTCTTTCTGTAGATAGTAATTTTGTTGGATCTTTTAATTTAATTAAGCCAGCACTTTGTAATACTAATAGAGCACGACCTTCATTAGATGGATCATTTGGTAAAACAAATGTTGCTCCACGTGGAATATCATTTAAACTTTTATATTTAGTAGAGTAAATACCAAATGGCTCAATATGCACTTTGAAACCACCAATAATATCTGTTTTATACTGTTGATTATAAGCATCTAAGTATGGCTGATGCTGATAGAAGTTAGCGTCTGCTTCCCCTGTCGACACCGCTCTGTTAGGTAAAACGTAATCGGTAAATACTTTTACTTCTAAATCAATTCCTTGCTTAGCAAGAATTGGTTTCACAAATTCTAAAATTTCAGCATGTGGCACAGGAGTTGCTGCTACTACTAATTTTTGATTTGCATATGCTGAAGTTAAGGTTGCAGCTCCTAGAGCTAAAGTTGTAAACACTTTGTAAAATTTCATATTCTATCCTTTTCTCTTTATGTATTATTCTTTATAGTCTCTTATTAATTTTTTCCAGCTGGAACTTCACAACCTTCTACAGGTTCATCTAAAGGACAGAAAACTGGAATCACTGAACCTTCAAATTTAGTTAGGATAAAGTCATATACTTTTTTCGTATAGATTGCTTCTTTTAATAATTTCACACTTTCTAAATCTGCATTGTCAGGACGAGTTACCACCCAGTTAGCATATGGAGAATCATTTTTCTCGATTGCAATCGCATCTTTTAATGGGTGTAAACCTGCTGGTACCGCAAAATTAGTGTTAATTACATCTAAATCTACTGAATTTAAAACTCGAGGTAAGTTAGGAGCTTCAATCTCTCTAAATTTTAATTTCTTAGGATTTTCCACGATATCACGTACAGTTGCTTTGATGTCGTTAGGATTTTTTAATTTAATTAATCCTAATTCTTGTAAAAGTAAAAGAGCTCGTGCTGCATTAGTTGGATCATTTGGAATTGCAACAACTCCTCCCTCACGTACATCATTTACATTTTTTACTTTAGTTGAGTAAACTGCAACTGGAGTAATAAAAATTGGGAAAGCTGGAACTAAATCATAACCTCTTTCAGCATTAAAAACTTCTAAGTAAGGTAAATGTTGATAAAAGTTAATATCTACATGCTTTTGGTGTACCACTACGTTAGGCTGTACATAATCAGAAAACTCAATTACTTTTAAATCAACCCCTTTCTTCTTTAAATCATCTGTGACAAATTTAATTACCTCAGCATGTGGAGTAACCGAAGCGGCTACCGATAAAGTTTGATTAGCAAATGCTGAAGTTGTAAAAGCTGCTAAAAGAGAAAAAGCTGTAGCTAATTTAGTAAATTTTTTCATAATAAACCTCGAAAATCAATAGACCTAAAACTAATTAAACTTAAATCACAAATGATTATTTATTTTATCTATTTGTTATATTTAAAATCTTATATTATTTTTTTTGTTATAAATAGATTAACACAAAAAAATGACCATTCCAAGCTTTTTTAAGAAAAAATCTTTAAATAAACGTAAATACCAATAAAACAAGAAAAATTTATACAAATAGACGTCTAAAAGAATAGTATTTATAAAAGATAAATCTATAAAAAACCAATTTATACCCTATAATACTCTATAAAAATATCACAAAAACTCCTTTAATTAAAGATTTTATTTTGGTTTTTTCAAGAAAAATCCCTCCATAATTACTTCATATTTTAATTCTGAGCTAATCATTTTTCAATAAGATTTAATCCTAAAATCAATCACCTCTTTATTAAAATTTTTATATAAAAAAACCTAGAAAATCTCATTCTAA
>NZ_NRJF01000169.1 GCF_003585965.1 Psittacicella gerlachiana
TAATCCCTGTACTCGTAGTTAAGAATCCAGTAGGAACAACAATTGCACCTTTACCATCTTCTTTTAAAGAGTTAACTACGTGTTGCACAAATAAAGTATAAATATTCATTGAAGATTTATTTTTATTTGGTATCTCAGGAACTCCTGCCCAGAAACGAACATTCTGAGTAGCTAAAGTATCTCTATTCTTAGAAAAATCTAAATTAAACGGAGGATTAGAAACTACAAAATCAAATTTTGGTAATCCCTCCCTTTCATTATTTTTAAAGAAACTTGGTTCTAATAAAGTATCACCTTGGATTACATTATCTAAAGATCTTACCAAACCGTTAATAATTAAATTCAACTTAATAAAGAGGTTACTTTTTGCTGACTGATCTTGAGCATAAATTGTACATCTATTTTCACCAATTTGATGACTTAGCGCCATGAGTAATGTACCTGTACCCGCACTTGGATCATAGATTCTTACATTCTTATACTCTTTATCTCCAGTTAGAAGTCTAGCAATAATGGTAGCAATTGATAGAGGTGTATAGTATTCTGCAAAAACACTTCCTGAATTAGTATTGTAATCTTTAACTAGATATTCAAATATTGTCGAGTAAAAGTCATAATGTTGCTCAAATGCAGCTTCAAAAGAGAATTTAATTAAAGCATTAAAAGCACTTTGAGCTAAAGATTTTGAACGTCCACTTAAGTTACTATCAACATTAAAAATCGCTTTTAGGATAGGTCTTAACTCATTTGAAGTACTTTTGGTATAAAAGCCTTCAAGATTTTGTTCACCTATTTCGATTAGAACCTTATCTACTAATTTATCAAAATCATCATCTTGAACCTTTTCAATTAATGATCCTATAAGATGACTTGGTTTAAAAGATGGAATATTGCTATCTATCTGTGTATAGAAAAACTCTAGTTCATCTTTATCATTTTCAAATTTTTGATAATACTCTAACCAATTATCCCCTTGCTCTTTAATCTCTGAAATTTTCTTTAATTCATAAGTGAATTTATCATTTAAGAATTTGTAAAGAAACAATTGAGTAATAATATTTTGTTCATTAGCAACATTACCAACACCTGCTTCTTTACAAGCTGTTTTTAAGTCATCAATTAGCTTTTTGGTATCCTCGGTAATCTTAGCTAACTTTTCTTCTTGTAATTTTAACTGTTCGTTACTAGTCATATGATCTATATTTCAAAGTTATAAAAAGTTATAAAAAACTATTTTTAGCCTTAAATTTATTTGGTTATTTAGTTCTGCTTAAGAGTTCATTAAAATCATCTTTAACAATCTCTAACATATTTTTAGCATAATCGAAAAAATCTTTACTAGAAATATTTAATTCCTCCGAATAAATACCAAAAATTTGACTCATTTCATATTTAATATCTCTAAACCAGCGAAATGTATTATATGAAGCTCCATTCTCCTCCAACTTATGATTTAGTTTCTTTTGCAAATCTTGTAAGAAGCTAATTAAAAACTGATGGTTCTCATTTTGGAAAATTTGGTATTCATCATTTTTAGAGAATTTACGATAAATACTTAAATAAATAGGATCATTTGCAAAGAGTTTTGCTTCTTCTCTTTCTTTATCTAAGCTACTTTGCATCTTACTTTTGATAGTTTGCAAAGATCTAACATTCTTTTCTAGTTCTTGTTCATCTAAAGCTGAAAGAGCATGTATATTTAACTTCTCTAAAACTTCATTAAAACTTTTCCAGTTTACTTGCGTATCTTCTTCACTCTTATCATAAATTTCTTTATGAATAGAGTTTATCTCTTGCATAGTTGAAATAATTTGTTCTTCTAATTCATTTGTTCTAGATGAATTAATTTTTAATTCTTCTCTTCCACGAAGTTTAAAAGTAAATTGAAGAGTCGCAATAATCTCATCTAGATTTACAAAAGATTCAGGGTACTCCTCACTTCTCAGTTGGTGATATTTTAGGTTCTTAATTCTATTATCTATTTCCTTGATGCAATTGTTATAGTTATCTATATTTAAGCTATCAATAAATTCTCGCTCTTCTTGAGAACCTTGATTTTTAATTCTTTGTTTATGGTTCTGAAACTCTTGAAGGGTTTTAACTAAGTTCACTAGTTCTTGAATATCTTCAACTTTAGATAAATTATTTATAAACTCACTTGGAGATTGATAATTGTATCTTGAAAGTAGAGCTTTACATTCTTCAAAGATCTTGGTCGTTTCCTCAGGATTCACTTCCATTTGCCCTAAAAGATTACCAACGATATTTTCACCTTTGTCATTAACCGCATAAAACTCGGCAAGTTCTTTTTCATATAACTCACTAGTTTTATCAAAGTTTTCTTTAATATCAGCAAAGTCAACAACATATCCATACTTCATTCCCTCAAAAGGTCGATTTACTCTAGTTAAGGCTTGAAGTAAGGTGTGCATATTAAGTTTCTTACCAAAGTAAAGACGTTTTAAGCGAGGGGCATCAAAACCAGTAAGTAACATATCACAAACAAAAAGAATATCTACTTGGTAATTTTTCTTAAAGTTAACAATTACCTCTTCTTTATATTCTTTACTCTCATTATGTAATACTAATCCCGCTTTGAGAATGAGAGGTTCTAAACCTTTACCAGCTCGCTCTTGATTAACTTTATCCAAAGCTTGATTAAAATACTCATACATGGATTTAGCTTGTTTAGTACTTTCACAAATTACCATTCCCCCAAGCTTATTTCCTTGCTCATAAAAATTTCTTCTAAATTCAATGAGATCTTTAATAATATATTGAGTTAAAGGTTGATAATATTCTGGAGCACTTAAAACTTTTGAGCGAGCTTCCCTAAGATCAGAGATATTCTTTTCTTCTAAGGCATCATAGACACTAATAAGTTTTTGACGAAATGAAGTTTCTACATCCTCACGCATAATCCGTAAAGTAACCCCATCTCTGATCGCCTGATCATAGTAATAAATATGAATATAATTCCCAAAAATATTTTTAGTTGCGACTTCATCTTTTAAAAGCGGGGTTCCAGTTAAGGCTAATTTTATTGCCTCAGGATCAGCTTCTACAAGTTCGCCCAAAAACTTACCTGTATCTGAATAAGAACGATGAGCCTCATCAATTATAAAGATACGTTGAATTTTTAAGTTATAAGGATTTTCTATTTTTTCAAACTTATCTTGTTGCTCAAACTTATGAATATTTACGACCGTAATCTCATCATTGCCTTTATCATTAATTTTTATATCAATACTTTGCAATTGCTTAAAGAAATCTACTTTGCTTTTTGGAGTTACAACATGAAGTCCCCGCATTTCAAATTCTGAAATTGCTTGATTGCGCAAATCTAATCTATCGACAATAAAATAAAACTTAGCAACAATATTTTGGGCTTTATAAAAATCACGAATAATCTTGGTTAAGAAGTATGATAATGCAGTTTTACCACTACCTTGAGTATGCCAAATAATCCCTTGCTTAATTCCCTGTTCAAGACCTCTTTTTACCGCTAGAGCTGCAAATAATTGCTGATAACGAATGATATGTTTCTCTTCAATTTTGGTCATCTTACCATCAATTTCTCGAGTATCATTTAAATAAGCTATCCCATATTTTAGTAAGAAGAGAAGTCTTTGAGGACTACAAAGAGAAGTTATAATTCTATTGGTAGGACTATTAATTTCTTGTATGTGAGTTAAAGGTGAAGAGTAATTTTCTTTCCTAAAATCACGACAAATTTGTGCTTTTTGTTGAGGATCTACCGCTACATAGTCATAATTTTTAATAAAATCTGCAATTTCATGGTGATATGGATTTTCTTCTCTAAACACATTGAGCTTTACCTTACTGCGACTATTGGTACAGTAAAAAGCACCGTCTGTAGGAAAAGAACCATAGGCATCACTATATTCCATGTCATTAGAAAAGATCATGAACTGCGTAAGATTTAAAAAGCTTGTAAATCTCTTTTCCTGAATCCGGTCGTTATTCATGCGATTTACTTCAGCTAAAATCCCTTCAGGATTGTTTTGCTTTTTAACTTCAATAAAAACTAATGGTAAACCATTCACAAATAAAGTTATATCAGGACGAAATGACTTACCATCATTTTCATAAGTTAACTCGCCTGTAAAATGATAAACATTATTTTCCGGATGCTCAAAGTCAATAAACTCATTACTTCTTGTAAGTTCTTGATAAAAACTCTTACCTAAATCATCATAAGAAGCAAATTGCTTAAGTTCATGTAACCGCTTGCCTGCTTCCTGCTTTCTACTAGGATTTAGTTTGGCATATTGCTCACAAAATACTTGGCACAAAATATTTGTTTCAGAGTCAATAACCCTTTGTTCTAATTCACTAGTATCATTTTTATTACTTGGAACTAAGCGATAATATTGATATCTCAATTTTAAAAGGTGTAGCATTGCAGGTAACTGCACTAATACACGCTCACTAAAATCATCTCTAGTTGCATTCATAACTACCTCATGAATTAAAGGATGAATTAAAAGATGGAATTGTCACTAAATTTACACAAATCACTTTTACTCTCTTCTCATTTTAGCTAGCTAAAGTTTATTATGCAGAGAGAAAGTCTTAAATTATTATATAATACAAAATTGCAATTATAGTTAACAAACTCGAATAAATTTCGCATATCTTCCCAGTATTTCTTACCTTAATTTCGGCAAGTATCTATAAATTAATTTTGATAATTATCTAGCGTTGACAAACATAACATATCAACTCAACTTACCAATAAATAGGTGATTTTATCTCCATAACCTAAAGGGCCACTTTAATAACATGATGTTTACAGAACTACCTAAGAAAAATATTAGTTTTAAAAAAGGAAAAAATGTAACTAAATATGTATATCTTGCTGTAAACAGATATCGTAATAAAAACGGAGTTCCTACCTCTACTGAAGTTAGCATCGGCAAGCTCGAACCCAATAGTGGTTTACTCATCACAAATAAAAACTTTGCCAAGTATTTTCCTGAAGCTAAATATCTTTCCCAAGCTGAATTTGAGCAGATAATTAGCTCTAAACTACAAGTAATAAAGTAACTGAATCTCCAGCTAAGGTAAAAGCAGTAACTAATGTCGCTGTACCTGCGGAAGAAATTCAAATTCTAGTTACCGGCATAAGCTCTACTTATTTACATCTGTATCGTCAACTAGGTTTAACTTCACTGCTACAACAATACTTTTCGGTTCAAAGTGAACAAATCTTACATTTAGCAGGGTATATGGCTTTTGAAAGTCATAATATGCAAGATTACCTTGCATGGAGCAAAGAACAAGATTTTGCTCCTAAATTTAAACTTGAAACTACCAAAATTTATGATCTTTTTGCTAACTTAGATGAAGAGGCACAGCAAGATTTTCTCAATAGTTGGCAACAGCAATTAAAACAAAAATGCTTATATCTAGATATAGCTATACCCTCATCTCCTTTACAATCCTTGCAACAACATCTTCTCCATAGTACTCACCAAAATGAGCTTCCAAGCACTCATCTTGGTATTATTTATGGGAGTAAAAATAAATTACCTTTGAATTATACATGGCACTCAGATTCTCTTGGTAATGACAAGGTATTTGCATTTATGCTAGAAGCAGAAGAAAAATTAGTTAAAGATACTTCTATTTTTGTTCTCGATTCTCAAGATTTAACTCTTGGTACTTTTAGTTTGTTTAAACAAAATCAGATTAATTTTCTGACTGAAGTTAACAAAGATAGTGCTTTCTTTACTGAAAGTTTACAAAAATCCTTAGCTAAAAATTGGGAATATAATGAATTAAATTTAGAACATCGGATATTTTATCGTGAGATTAAGAGCGAATATTTACAAAATCCGGTAAAACTCTTTATCTATAAAGATAAATATAGAGCTACGCTCGAAGAAGATTGTCTCTTACAAAATCTCTTCTTAAGTGAAGAAGAAAAAAATTACTTACAAGCTTGCCAAAAATTATCCTCACTAGATAATATCGACAACCAAGCTATGGCAAGTAATTATATTTCTAAAGAAACTAATCATAGGGGAAAAAATTTTGAAGATAAAAGTAATTTAGAGAACTGTGAGTTACAAAATCAAGCAACGAGCAAACGAGGATCTTCTTTAATTCCAAGACCTCTGCAAAACCAACTACAACAATGCGGACACTTTATCTTAATCTCTAATCAAATGGATTTAAACTCTACGCAAGCTCTAGAAGCTTATAAGTACACAAATTTGAGTCAAGCTTTCTTTACTAACCTCAGAAGTGAACTTGAAATTACTTCCAGCAGTCTTAGCAAGGAAAAAATTACCCAAGGTAAATTATTTGTTGCTTTTCTTGCTTTAATTCTCCGTCAAAGTATTTGTAATAAATTAGAGAGCAACTCAAAAACTCGAGATTTTACTTTTAGCCAAATAAGAAATGAACTTAATAGAATTAGAAAGGTAAAACTGCAACAACAAACACAGCTGCAGCCTTTAACGGAAAGACAAAAACTTATTGCTCAGGTATTAGATGTGAAGTTTTAAAGGGAGAGAAAACGAAAAATGGGTGGTATAAAAAAAAGAATAGTACAAAAAAGATAATCCAAACAAAAAGAAAATCTAGCCTAACTCAAAAATTAAGTTAAAGAAAAAAGTCTACACCTTTGAGGTATAGACTTTTTCTTTAACTAAAATTATTTTTTATGGTTATGATTTTCTACGCTTGCACGAACAAAATCAATAAATAAAGGTTGTCCTTCACGAGGAGTTGAAGTGAACTCAGGGTGACATTGACAAGCAATAAACCAAGGATGATCTTTTAATTCAATTGCTTCAACTAAACCGTGATGTTCTGAAGTACCTGAAACTACCATCCCATGCTCTTCTAAAGCTGGTACATATTTTGAGTTTACTTCATAACGGTGACGGTGACGCTCAACCATGTTGCCATGGTAAAGATCATAAATACGAGTACCTTGTTTTAACTCAATTTTGTTTGCTCCTAAACGCATAGTACCACCTAATTCTTCAAGGGTACCAGTTTTAAGTACATCTACACCCCATTCTGAGATTAAACCAATTACAGGGTTATTTGTATGAGTATCAAACTCAGTTGAGTTAGCATCGCTAAAACCACATACATGACGAGCAAATTCAATTACCGCTACTTGCATCCCTAAACAAATTCCAAAGTAAGGAATCTTGTGTTCACGTGCATATTGAGCTGCAAGAATTTTTCCTTCAACGCCACGATTACCGAAACCACCTGGAACTAAGATACCATCATAGCCGGCTAACATTTCGTCAGCACCACGTGCTTGCACGGTTTCAGAATCTACGTAGTGGATATTTACTTTAGCACGATTAAATAAACCAGCATGTTTTAAAGCTTCGTTTACTGATTTATAAGCATCTGGTAATTCAACATATTTACCTACTAAAGCAATATTAACTTCATGAATTGGATTTGCTTCTTTATAAATAACTTCTTCCCATTCATGTAAATCTGCAGGTTTAACGTTTAAGTTAAAGCGTTTACATAAAATATCATCTAAACCTTGGCTAGATAATAATGCTGGGATTTTATAAATAGAATCTACATCTTTCATGCTAATTACTGCACGTTCATCTACGTTACAGAATAAAGCAATTTTATTACGTTCATGTACTGGTAAAGCTACAGTTGAACGACAAATTAAAATATCAGGTTGAATCCCAATACTTAAAAGTTCTTTAACCGAATGTTGTGTTGGCTTAGTTTTTACTTCACCTGCCGTCGGTAAATACGGAGCTAAAGAAAGATGGACAAATGCTGTATTTTGACGACCTACACGAATAGATAACTGACGTAAAGCTTCTAAGAAAGGTAGAGACTCTATGTCGCCTACAGTACCACCTACTTCCACTAATGCCACTTGGTGACCTTTAGCTGCAGCTAGTACTTTTTCCTGAATTTCATTTGTAATGTGTGGAATTACTTGAATCGTATGACCTAAGTAGTCTCCACGACGTTCTTTACGTAAAACGTCAGAGTAAACACGACCTGTAGTAAAGTTGTTTAGTTTTGACATTTTAGTGCGGATAAATCTCTCATAATGTCCTAAATCAAGATCTGTTTCTGCACCATCTTCAGTAACGAAAACTTCACCGTGTTGGGTTGGACTCATAGTACCTGGATCTACATTAATGTATGGATCCATTTTTAACATAGTTACGTCAACACCACGAGACTCAAGTAAAGCGGCAATAGAAGCTGCAGCTACACCTTTACCTAGTGAAGAAACAACACCGCCTGTAATAAAGATAAATTTAGTTTGGAATTCAGAAGACATACTTTATATAATTATCCGATTTTTGTTGAAAAAAAAATATATTGCTGTCTAAGTTATCCAGCAATAAACTGATTTTTCACCTGTAACCAGTTACCTATATTGAAATAGGCTACTTTATTTCAATTTCGTATTATATCATTTTATCTAAAAATGGTAAATTTTAATTTAAAAAATAATCATCTTTTATCTTACAGCTAAAAATAAAATCGAGAAAATACTAGCGTAAAAACATATGATTTTTTTTGATTGGGCTAGTTATTCGCTTTTCTGATAAATCCACTCAAGTATTCTATGGTTATAAATTAGCAATTTTGCAAAATTGATTTCTATTTTAAGAATATTAAAAAACTTAAGTCTTTATGTAAATTTTTTTAGCCCCTAGCTTTATTTTGCGATAATAAATATTAATTTGTTGCTTTTCTCAAGTATAATAGTAGCAAAAAATAATATTAAAATACTCTTTTTATAT
>NZ_NRJF01000017.1 GCF_003585965.1 Psittacicella gerlachiana
AAGAAAGTATGAGTTGGGCTATTAATTGAATAAGTGTAAGCGGTGGATGCCTTGGCAATCAGAGGCGATGAAGGACGTGCTAATCTGCGATAAGTCTGGAGGAGTTGATAAGAAGCGTTATAACTCCAGAATTTCCGAATGGGGAAACCCGATAGAGCAAATCTCTATCACTGCATTTTGCAGAGCGAACCCGGAGAACTGAAACATCTAAGTACCCGGAGGAAAAGAAATCAACCGAGATTCCGTAAGTAGTGGCGAGCGAAAGCGGACTAGCCGTTAATGATAGCAGTTGAGATAGTAGAATAACCTGGAAAGGTTAACGATAGAGGGTGATAGTCCCGTATACGAAATTTCAATTGTGGTACTAAGTTAACAACAAGTAGGGCGGGACACGTGAAATCCTGTTTGAAGATGGGTGGCTCATCATCCAAGGCTAAATACTACTGATTGACCGATAGTGAACCAGTACCGTGAGGGAAAGGCGAAAAGAACCCCTGTTAGGGGAGTGAAATAGAACCTGAAACCGCTTACATACAAGCAGTGGGAGCATATTAATTATGTGACTGCGTACCTTTTGTATAATGGGTCAGCGAGTTATTTTCTGTAGCGAGGTTAACTTAATCAGGGAGCCGTAGCGAAAGCGAGTCTTAACTAGGCGTTTAGTTGCAGGAAGTAGACCCGAACCCCGGTGATCTAGTTATGGGCAGGTTGAAGTTGTAGTAACATACATTGGAGGACCGAACCGACTACTGTTGAAAAAGTAGCGGATGACCTGTGACTAGGGGTGAAAGGCCAATCAAACCGGGAGATAGCTGGTTCTCCCCGAAATCTATTTAGGTAGAGCCTCATATGAATACTTCATGGGGTAGAGCACTGTTTCTTTGCGGGCGTCATCTCGATGTACCAATAGGATGCAAACTCCGAATACGTGAAAGTACTGTATGGGAGACACACCACGGGTGCTAACGTTCGTGGTGGAGAGGGAAACAACCCAGACCGCCAGCTAAGGTCCCAAAGTCTATGTTAAGTGGGAAACGATGTGGGAAGGCACAGACAGCTAGGATGTTGGCTTAGAAGCAGCCACCATTTAAAGAAAGCGTAATAGCTCACTAGTCGAGTCGGCCTGCGCGGAAGATGTAACGGGGCTAAACATAGCACCGAAGCTGCGGCAATAATTTAATTATTGGGTAGGGGAGCGTTCTGTAAGCCGTTGAAGGTATACTGGGAGGTATGCTGGAGGTATCAGAAGTGCGAATGCTGACATAAGTAACGATAAAACGGGTGAAAAACCCGTTCGCCGGAAGACCAAGGTTTCCTATCCAACGGTATTCGTGGTAGGGTTAGTCGGCACCTAAGGCGAGGCAGAAATGCGTAGTCGATGGCAAACAGGTTAACATTCCTGTACTTAATACCCATGCGATGGAGTGACGGAGAAGGTTAGGTCAGCTCACTGACGGAATAGTGAGTTTAAGCGTGTAGTTTGGCATATTAGGCAAATCCGGTATGCTATAGATGAGGCGTGATGAAGACCAAGAACTTTGTTCTTGGGATTGATTGATACCCAGCTTCCAAGAAAAGCTTCTAAGCTTAATGTGTATTAAACCGTACTGTAAACCGACACAGGTGGTCAGGTAGAGAATACTCAGGCGCTTGAGAGAACTCGGGTGAAGGAACTAGGCAAAATAGCACCGTAACTTCGGGAGAAGGTGCGCTGGTTATGCTGTTAGTAGGCACGCTCTACGAGGCAGCAACCAGTCGAAGATACCAGCTGGCTGCAACTGTTTATTAAAAACACAGCACTCTGCAAACACGAAAGTGGACGTATAGGGTGTGACGCCTGCCCGGTGCTGGAAGGTTAATTGATGGTGTTAGGGTAACCGAAGCACTTGATCGAAGCCCCAGTAAACGGCGGCCGTAACTATGACGGTCCTAAGGTAGCGAAATTCCTTGTCAGGTAAGTTCTGACCTGCACGAATGGCGTAATGATGGCCAGGCTGTCTCCACCCGAGACTCAGTGAAATTGAAATCGCTGTGAAGATGCAGTGTACTTGCGGCTAGACGGAAAGACCCCGTGAACCTTTACTATAGCTTGACATTGAATATTGACCTATGATGTGTAGGATAGGTGGGAGACTTTGAAGCATGGACGTCAGTTCTTGTGGAGTCGTTGTTGAAATACCACTCTTCATATGTTGATATTCTAACTAAGGCAAGTGAATCCTTGCCTAGGACATTGTCTGGTGGGTAGTTTGACTGGGGCGGTCTCCTCCCAAAGAGTAACGGAGGAGTACAAAGGTGGGCTAATCACGGTCGGACATCGTGAGTTTAGTATAATGGTATAAGCCCGCTTGACTGCGAGACGTACATGTCGAGCAGGTGCGAAAGCAGGTCATAGTGATCCGGTGACTTTTCATGACAGAGTCATCGCTCAACGGATAAAAGGTACTCCGGGGATAACAGGCTGATACCGCCCAAGAGTTCATATCGACGGCGGTGTTTGGCACCTCGATGTCGGCTCATCACATCCTGGGGCTGCAGTAGGTCCCAAGGGTATGGCTGTTCGCCATTTAAAGTGGTACGCGAGCTGGGTTTAGAACGTCGTGAGACAGTTCGGTCCCTATCTGCCGTAAGCGTTAGATATTTGAAAGGGTCTGTCCTTAGTACGAGAGGACCGGGATGGACGAACCTCTGGTGTTCCAGTTGTCTTGCCAAAGGCATTGCTGGGTAGCTATGTTCGGACGGGATAACCGCTGAAAGCATCTAAGCGGGAAACCTTCCTTGAGATGAGATATCTTTTCTTAAAGAAATAAGGGTTGTTGTAGACTACGACGTTGATAGGTGAGATGTGTAAGAGCTGCGAGGCTTTGAGCTAACTCATACTAATTGCCCGAATGATTAATAGTCCAACTCATACTTGAGTTGTTAGGTAAGTATTTAAGTATGTTGTTTTAATGCTTACATAAGGACAAGAGTTGAATAATAGTAATAAGAGAACG
>NZ_NRJF01000170.1 GCF_003585965.1 Psittacicella gerlachiana
CCGTCCAGACCGCCACTTTCTAGATAAATAATGGGCGGTTAGCTCAGTTGGGAGAGCATCTGCCTTACAAGCAGGGGGTCACTGGTTCGAGCCCAGTACCGCCCACCATTATTTAATAGAAGACACTGCATATTATGCAGTGATTTATCTATACTATCCGATTTTATATCTTCATTATTTGAATTTTAAATGGTTGAAGCACTCGCAAGAGTGCTTTTTTAATGGACAAAATTTATAACTATTGTAAAATAGTAGGATAATAATTTTTTTAGCAAAGCAAATGGATTTATTTACCGCAATTGTAACAATTGTAATATGCTTGATTATTGCTACTTACTTAATAGATTACTTTCGTAAGCATTAATTAAGAAGGACATAGTTATATGACAAATGAGGATAAAAAGTTTCCCCAAGTATCTAATTTGCAATACTTAGGTAAGCTAGGAATCTTTAATGTAGAAAGTTTACATCTCCGCTTTAGCAATGGGGTAGAAAGAGATTATTATCGTTTAGCTTCACGCCGTGATGCGGTGACCGTAGTAGCTTTAGACGGTGATGAACTTTTATGTATTCGTGAGTTTGCTGGTGGTACTTTGCAGTATGAACTCGGATTTGTGCGTGGGGGAGTAGAACAAAGTGAGACTCCGATAGAAGCTGGTTTACGTGAACTCGAAGAAGAAGTTGGTTATAAAGCTCATAAAGCAATTCATCTTTCTACCACTTCGAGCAATCCTGGTTATAACACCGGATTTCATCATATTATTTTAGTAAGTGATTTAGAAAAGCTTGAAACTAAACCTCAAGGAGATGAGCCTGAACCTTTAGAGTTGATACGCTGGCCGTTAAATAATCTTGCTGGTTTGGTAGGACAAAAGTATTTTCGTGATACCACGCATACTTTAGCATTATTTTTACTGCAAGCCCATTTAGCTCAAAACCAACTTGCTAGGGCGTTAGAGTACAAGCGGAGTTAAACTCGTAGTTTTAACTTTTAGATACTCAAAAGTTATTCTAAGTAGCTATTGTCGATTATGCACAATCTGTACAAGGAGATAACTTAGAGGATTATTAGCTAATTAAGGTAATAATTGTTCAATAAAGTAGCAATTGCTCAGTAAAGTAATAATTGCTTAATAAAGTAACAATTAGCTAAAGGTTAATTAAAACTAACAATTATATTAATAAATGTTAGAATTAGCTCTCTAAACTTAAAATAAACTAACTACTCTAATATCTCACAATAACCTAGAGCAAACTAATAACAATAGATAGCTCTTTATAGTCAGAGTGATTACCTAAACATTTTCTTTGTAGAGGCTTTTTAAGTATTTACAGGATATAAGGATGATAAAGTACATCTGGTTTTTGATAATTTTTAACTAAAAAAATCAAAACCCTTGGTTTTACTGCAAGCAGATTCTAAGGTATAATAAGGAACTATCTAGATTTGATTAAGTTTTAGTGTGTCAGTTATTTAGGTTTGCTTTGTGGTACTTAATTCTTTATCTATTTTTTCTTAATTAGAGAGATGTGTTTTGTGTTAGGGTAATTAAGTTTAAATAGAGTCTAGATAAACAAAAAAGCGTACTCCTCGGGGGTACGCTTTTTTGTATTAGATTTCTAAATTTTCTTTAGCATTTTTGACTAATTTATTAGGTCAATCTTGATGACCATTGACCATTGGATTGAGAAAGGAATGAGCTAAAGCTATGGCAGGTTTACTATTTTGGTTTTTTATATTAAAAATTTTACTCGATTTTTTGGTAAAGTTTCTATTAATCAAGCATGGATAATTTCAAGATCGAGATTTGCGTTGGTGGAGAGCAGAGATTTCTAAACTTTTATAAGCTAATTTAAAAGCAACCTTGGAGTTTCCAAGGTTGCTTTTAAGTTATAGCTTTTAATCAAGGTGATCTTCAAGCAGTAATTCGTGAAGTACGACTAAGGTTTCTTCATTACGGAGATAAACTTTGCTGTATTCGTGAACACCTTTACATACGGCTTCAGGATCTGCAAGTTTGGCAATAGTGTCTACTGGTACAAGACTAGCAATCCAATCACGATTTTCATTTACAAACACTAAGAGGTCTGTTTTACTTAAGAAGAATTTTAAAGCTATATTATTGTATAAACTTAAATCTGCTTGATGTTGTTTAAGTTTAGTTTCAAAAACATCTTTAAAGTATTGACCAAATAACTCTGCGTGTTCTGGTAAGTAGAAGGTTCCAAGATCGAGAGTTTCATTATCTAGATAAGCACTAGCTAAAGCTAAGTTCATCCCCACGGCTGTACCAAATAAAGTATTTTTGAGGAGATAAACAATGGTTGCTTGATATACTTTCGCATAAAACTCGCCATCTGTAGCACGATGTTTAGCTACAGTTAGGAGTAAACGGTGAGCTAAAGCGTAAGGCGATGAAGAATAGTTATGAAATACATTATCTAGAAACTCAGGAGTTTGCTCGTGGTTTAAAATATGTTCAACTAAAGCTAAATCATGATGTGGATGTAGTTCACCAAGTGATCTTACTGCACGATCAAAGATTCGGGTTGCATAGTGTTCAAGTAAAGAATCAGCATAGAGGTTAGCTGCCAAGTGTAAACGTTCTTGACCTAATTCTCCAAACATCCCTGATACTGAACTTAATTCCACAGTAGCAAATAAATGGAGATAGAATCTTTTGATGGTTTTGAGGATTTCTTTATTTTCTTGATATGCTTGATGGTCGGTTTCTTTTTGGTTTGCCGTAGGTAACTCAGTATGCAGATATAGAGAGTTTACGGGACGACGATCTGCAAACACAAAAGGAGCGGTAAAGGAAGCATCGGTTAGAGCCGTTAATGCTGGATGTTTATTAGTACGAATATAGAATTGTTCACGTCTGATTTTATTACGTGTTGCTAAACGTTCAAATTTATCTAGTTCACGCATTTGGCGTGCCACTATATCAGCAGTACGTTCTTGTTGTTCAAAATTATGAGGCATATATACTCCCGTAAATTTAAATGAATGGTATTACCAGTTCCTTTTACAGCATACCACTTATTAAAGTATTGATTTTACTTTAATAAGGGGTAAGGAAAAAGTTTGCTCAGCTTAATATATATTTTATATCCTAGTTTTTTATACTGACAAGAGCTAACTTAATGCAAATAACTTAAACTAGTGATTTTTGAGGCATAAAAGTAAGGTTATTGTTGTCTCTCCCCTCCCCTAGGTGATGGAGGGGAGAGGCTAGGGTAAATTAATAATTTTTAAGCACTAAAAAAACAGCTATAGGGTAGCTGTTTCATTAAATGTAATTTAGGTTTATTTTTGTAAAGTCGCTGTAGCTTTGCCATGTCTCCGTAGTTGATCAAATGAACTTTAGGTTTTTGCCTAAAGTTCTTGAGGCAAGCTTAGCAAAATTACTCAGTGTAAGTTTAAAGCAAGAGATCTAAGTTAAATTTGCTTAATTTGCTTTTTTAGGCTTAGATACAATTAAATTTTAAGTTTACATTAACTTTTTAGGGTAGCTTTAAACTTTTAGTTCTAATTTAGCACAAGAGTAACTAGGAAATGAGTAACTAGGAAATTTATTAAGAGTTTATTAAGTTATCAATTACTCTACTTGATTCCTACTTACTCTAGTTGAGAATTTATCTTTGTTTTTTATGCCTCTTGTGCTGGTTGAGTTGCTTCTTGTGCTGGTGATTGCTGAGAGAGCAACCAAGCTTCTTTAGCTACCGAGGTTAGACCAAGATCAATTACTTGAGCGGTAGTTAATTGACGCTGTGCTTCTTGAGCAAGGAATTGTTCTTGCTCATGAGGATGTTGCGAGCAGTAACGTTGATTTGCCACGCTTAGCTGATGAATCTGACGACGGAAATTTAGCAGATGCGGAAGTTGTAAGTAGAGTAAGCCTGCAACGTCAAGTACAAATGGAATTGACGTAAAGTCTTCACTCATAATTAACGGGAACACATCTTCACTACTAAAATCTATATTCGTAGTACGCCAAGGAATTTGGTTAATATCGACAAGATTAAATACCGTAGCATTAGGGCTAGTTGAACTTTGAGCATAAACCAATGATGGAGCTACATCCCAAATTTTCATGGCATTTGGTAACAGATAATTAGTTAAACGATTATTATCGAGAGTTGCAAATACCAATGAAGATTTATAACCTGCCGAATGGAAAGTTTCTAAGCTAAAATTCTGGTAATGATATGGGAGTTCAAACATGCCAAATGCTTGTTGAGTACGTGCACCTTGAATCAGACGAATACTTTGGTATGCCTCATTTTTGTTTTCTTTATTTATCAGAAAACGTGGATGTGGATGCTCACTCACATAAGCCGAAAGTTCAGCTGTTAAATGGATCAGAATGCGAGCATAGAATTTTACTTCCTCAGGTAAAAACTGAAGTTTCTTTTCTTGGCTTTCTTTAACTGATTTGTTTCCTAAAGTAAGATAATGTTCAAGTAAATCTTGACGTTGATGATGTTCAAGAGCATTGTGCGCAGCAAGAACATTTAAATCTGGAAAATGATGTAGATTTAAGCAAACCTTTTGTTGACCATAGCCAAGGTTGAGTTCCTGGTTTAATTGGGGAACAAAAATACTTGCTAAACGACGGACAAGATTTTTAAAATCATCATTATCGAGATGCTCTAAATCATAAGCTTGTAAGTAAAAAGGAAGTTTACGGCTTTGATGTTCGAGTTGTAAGCCCCAGTTTGAGAGTTCAAGGCTTTCAAGGTCAGCATTCACCGCTTTAGCACTGCTGGTATTTTTTTGATAGCCTAGTTGAGCATTAGCTTGTGCTAAAGCTTGAAGTTCATCAGTCTGCTCTTGAGAGGCTTGCTCAGTACGTTGTTGATCTCTGTCTTTACTCCAAAGAGCAAAATGCTTGCGGAAGTTATTTAAATTAAATTCCGAACTAAAAAAAGTTTTCTCCGCTTTGGAGTTAACTTGCAAAGACGGGTTGGTTAATTGACGCCAAAAATTTAAAGTTTGCTGGTAATGAGCAAAGTTTAGTTCTTGGTTTGTTTTTTGGTTCGTTTCTTGGCTTGTGCCTTGGTTTGCTTCTTCGCTCTTGCCTTGTTGATTTGGGTTTTGCTCTTCGTTTTGTTGGTTTTGGCTAAAAGCATACTTACGCCATGCACGCATGTGTTTAACTAACATGAGTTGGGCATTGCCAAGACAACGGAAATAATCTTGATTTTGTTGTTCTAGATACTGAAAGTAAGCAGGAGTAACACCAAGATTGATATTATCATTACCCGTACCTGGGTTTACGAGATACTCAAAAGTGTTTACGGTATCTGTATGAATGACACGTTTAAACTTAAACGGATGGAGATAAGTAACATGAGCATCTAAATAAGCTTTTGTTCCCGCTTGACGCACTAGTTGAGCAAACTCTTCTTTACTTACTTGCTGTTGTTGCCAAAAGTAAGCAAAGGCTTCAAGATCAAGTTGTACCATAAATACCCCTATGCCTTTAACTGCATAGTGGATGCGTCCTAATTCAGGCTCATAAACAAAGGTAATTAAAGCTTGCCCTTGATCAATAAAGCTCACCATATGACAATAGTCTTGGCGACCTTGAGCATAGCCTTTAGTTCCGTCTATAGGGTCAACGAGCCACCAACAACGACTAGTTTTCATGTCAAAATCAGGATAAGCTGACATGTTCTCTTCAGAAATTGCAAAGTCCCCAAAGATACTTGGCAGAGTTAAATTAAAATACTCAGAAAGCATCTTGTCAACATAGGTTACTTCGGTATTATCGTCCTTATAGGCAACTGCAAGCTGGTCAGATTTAATGGTGGTCGCTAAAGCACCAGCATTGACTAAGCATGAACATACAGGAATAAAAATTGAATTTTTAAAGAGTTCGGGTAAGTCTTGGAGTAATTGTTCTGGAGTATATTTGCTTGCCAGCAATTCGGAACTTGTATTAGACATAAAAATTTTGACTAAAAAACTTAGATTAATAAAATGAGAAGTAACTTAAATATAGGCGGTTTAAGATTAGAGTTTGCCTGCATTTACATAATCTCTAAACGCATATAAAGCTGCAAGGTTACGACTATCTCTAAAGCGAGGATGACTTAAGAGTTGATCAAGTTGCGCTAGAGGCCAACGTACGAGAGTTAAAGGTTCGGGTTCATCTCCTTCGAGCATTTGCTCTAGAGGTGAGAGGTCTTGGGCAATTACTACATGCATTTGAGCAGTTTGGTAGCCTATAGAATTATAAAAAGAAGTTAAATGGGTATAACGTTGGGCTTGATAACCAATTTCCTCACCTAGTTCACGACTAGCCGCTGGAAGTAAGTCTTCGTTATCATCTATACCCCCACGGACAAAGCCAAGTTCATAAGTGAGAGTGCCTCCAGCATATTCTTCAATAAGGAGGAGATCTTGCCCGTCGACAGCGATTACGGTCACGGCATCATTGGCAGCTGCCAAACGATAGTATTGACGTTCTTGACCATTACTAAATTTAACATCTAAAGCCTCTACATGAAAAATCCCTAATTTACCTAGACTTTGGATATTCCTTACTTGCGGTAATTTACGTTTTTGCTCTGTCATAATTAAGGGTATTTTAAAAGTTGAGTGGAGATGATTAAACAGAAAGTGTCTTTCTGATTAAATAGTAAAAATTATATTTTAATTATACTTGAAATATCGTTTGAAGTGGTTATTTTTCAGTTAGCTAAAGGCAATAATGGTAAGAAAACTCTAGAGAGAAAGCTAAAAAACAAGGATTTATCAACAAGAGCTGTAAGATTTGCCAAAGCTTAACTAATTTGCGAGAGTTTTTTTGAAAGGGGGGGGGAAGTTTATTTGGTTTTGTGAGGAAGAAATTTAATCGGACTTAAAGAATGGGCTTATAATGAGAAGATTTGTTTAAATACATGAGCAGTAGATTAAAGAACCTATGAGTAGAATTTTACAGCATAGACAAGAAGAATTTTGAAGAAAGCACTTGTAGTTTGCTAGAATAGAAAGATAAATTTATGTTGAGATAAACTATGCAACAAAACCCAGAATTTTTAGAGCAACTCCAACAAGGAGTTAACGAAAAGCTCTTAAGTAATTATGTAACTTTTAAGCGTACTAGTCATCCAAGTATTCTCGCTTTAACTTATTTTATTGATCAAGTAGAAAGTAAAGAGCAAGGAGTGTACCTTGAAGACTTTATGAATATTCGTATTTTAGAATCTGAAAGTACTGATCCTGAACTTTATCATGATTTACAAATTTACCGTACTCAAGTCTATGCTAATCTCGTAAATTTAGTCGATTATCTTAATCAAAGTGGTTGGCAAGTGAAAGATTATGATACTTGTAGAGCGGTTATTGAAATTGCTAAAGCCTATAGTCAACTTTATACTAAATATCAAGCAAGCAAAAAGATCTTTGCTTGGCAAGTAGATTCTCCAGCGTTTTCTTTAACAGAAGATTATGCTTTAGTGTTAGAATTTCTCCAAGCTTGGGGAAGTAGTCGAGCAGAAGAGTTTTGTCTCTATACCGAATATAGCGGACAACCTAAGCATTATATGCGTTTTTTACATCGCTTATTTTTAGCTTTAGCTCAGGTACCTGAAAGTGAGTATACGCATCCTCGAGTATTAACTTTTGCTCAAGGGGCTTTTTACTATTTAGTTTTACATACGGTATTAGGGCATTTATTAGGAGCAGAGCTTTGCGCTGCTGTCCATAGTTACAACGCCTCTTTACCTTTGCGTCCCTTTAATGTCGCTTTAGAAAGGCTCGATGACTTTGCTGAGGCATTAATTACCACCACTATTGTGTTTGATGAACGAGAACAAGTTGATTTCCTTAATGAACTTGCGGTGCAACTTCTCGCCTCCGGACGCAGTCGAGAAGAGTTTATTAAGCAAAACTATGAACAACTCCAAATCCAAAGCCAAGAGTTTGGGGAATTATTAACCGCACAACTACAAGTGTCAGCCTTAGAACTGCGTCAAGAAGCTGATACTTATGCGAGTTTACTGGGTGCTTATCAAGCTGAGTCGAGAAAAAAGTCTTGGCAAGTTAATTTTTAATGCTTGAATTAAGAGAGATAATTATGAGTTTTAGTTTTTCTGAACTTTAGCTCTTATAAACTTTAGTTCTTCAAAGCTTGAGAATTTTAAGAGGGATGGTGATGAATCTTCACTTTGTTAATCTAAAAGTCTGAGAGCGTCTGTTTAAATAATTAATGAGGTTTGAGACTTGAAAGTTACTTTTTTGCCCTTATAACTATAGTAAGAAAAAATAGTAAAATCATAATTACCTCATAATCTGGCTCATGCGTATTTGCATGGGCCAATTTATATTTAGTTCAATTTATAGTAAAATAGGGTTGAAAAAAATTTACCTTAGAGAAAAAAGAAGAAAAATTATGGCATTAAATGCAGATTTACTAGCTGGTGGTTATTTAGAGCAATCTCGTGATCCTCTAAGTAGCTATATTCATACTCGTTTAGAAGAAGAGTTTCCTTTCTTAAAAGAAGACTCTGAAGCAAAAGTAATTTTACGAGCATTAATTTACGATTTAGCGACGCAAAGACGTAATCCTGATGATTTTGTCTATTGGTTAGCAAAACATTTTGCGCAAAAATCTATGGTTGATGATGCTTATTTACCAATTTTTGATGCAGAAAACCCTGAATCTAAGAAACTAGCTAATACTATTAAGCTCGTACTAGATGATTTATACCAGTCTTTACGTGGGTTAGAAGAAAGTGAGCGTCAAGCTTTCTTTGCCGATCTCGTGGCAACAGGTTATTATGGTTTCTTAGCACAATTATTTATTAATTTTGTGAGCTTTGATCTTGTTATGCTTAAAAGTATTGCTTACTTCTATCCTGAAGTTGATTATAAACAAGCTTATCCTTTAGTTTTAAATCAAGAACAAGCGGATTATTTACGTGCAGCTTTACAAAGTTATATTCAAAATGAAGGAGTAATTGGTTTTAATGAGCAAGGGTTAGAAATAGATACTGAGTTACTCTATTCTTATTTTGCTCAACATCCAACTGAGATCTTTGTGAAGTAAATTCCAATTTGAAGTAAGTTCCAAAGTTCAAATACATTTCTAAAAAATCCCCAAAGTCCTAGGTAGCACCTAGAGATTTGGGGATTTTCCTATTTAAAATTTAGCTTTTAAATTATGCTAGAAGCAATAATTTAGAGAAATAGACTTTGATTCCTTTTTCTTAATTTTGCCTCTCTTCTCTTAACCTAGATTATTTTTAGGTTCTAGAGGAACAATGGTAGTTGCACTGAGAACATGAGTTAAAGATTTGTACATAAACACTAAGAATGCAAGTCCAAAAGTACAAAGAGCTAATACAAGGTAGAGAAGAATATAACCTAGCATGCTCATAATATCTAAATTACATTGTAAGCGGGCTACTGGAAGATTGGTTTCTTTTTCAACAATGTAGGTTTTGTTAACTACATTTTTGTAGAGGTAGTATTGAAATACGATAGAGGCTAAACCAAAAGTAACAATGATGAGGATAAACCAAATTAAAATAGAAAGGATAATGCCACCAACTCCAACTTCACTTTTTAGTTTGTATTTAGAGAAGTCTAAGGCATTAAACTTAAAGTTAAATTGCTCTTGTCCTTGATTGGTTGTGCCAGTGGTATTGATTGGAGCTAAATTATTTTCTGTCATAGGCGTGCAAAAGAAAAGTAAAAGAGTTTATATAGGAGCTAGCTGGAATTTAACTTAACGCTACTAATTCTATTAACGAGGAACTAAACTCCGATACAAGTAGATTTAGATGTTAATTAAGAGAGATCTTGTTGTACTAAAGATCTCTTATTGAACTAAGAAGAAAAGTTTTGCATAGTTTTTCTTAGAGCCATTAGATAGGGATAAGCTAAGTTGAGCTAACAGGTAAACGACTGGATGAGACTAAAGTAGAATAAAAAGATCTCTAGTCTACTAGTTAAAGAGTTGAATATTGATGGAAATAAATTTTATCCAGTCTTAATTAGATTATATATTATTTTTTAGAAATTATTGAAAATAAACAAGAATCAAGATGTTTTATAAAGTTATCTTGTGATAAAGTAATTTAAAGAGTTTAAAGGCTTAAAGATTAATCGGTTTAACTAGTTTTTTGGTCTGGAGGTTCGGAGGCTATGAGCAACAATTTATAAGTAGTGATTATAATTTTTGTTTGAGTTTATCTTGGAGTTTATCTTCGAGTTGAAGGAGCTTGAAAAATGATCATGCAAAGATCATTTTGTCGAAAAACTAAGATTTTTTTGTGATCCAAGACATAAAATCTAAAATTGAAGTTTAAAGTCTAATCTCGGAAGATTAAAGAGGTATAAAATAAGGATGAAGAGGAAGAAGTTGAGGCTTTTCCTCTTGTACCTAAACTAATTATTGGATATAATTAGCTCTTGCAAAAATTCAAAGAGATACTTATGTTATATATCGTTTTTATTGGGGTAACGGTTTTTGTAGTTATTGGTCATAAACTCTTTACTTTTAATCATCAGCAATATGTAGAGAAGCAGGATTTACCCTGCCCTGAACTAGCTCAAGAACACGATTATTTGCTTGCTCGTTTGCATGGAGACGGTAAAACCTCGGATGCTTATGTCGGAGCAGAGTTACCTCAGTACCAAGAACCTACAGATATTAAATACTTGCATCCAAATAGTGAACGCTTACTAGTTTGTCTGCAAAGTGGAAGAAGGTATCGTTTACCTTGGTTAGAGATTTCTCGCATTTACTACTTACAAGAACGTAAATCACCATTCTTTCATCTTGTAATTACCACTAAAGAAGGAGATAGATTTGTTTGCAAAAATTTATCTCGTCTTGATATCCAAGATTTTGTTCAAAATCTAGAAATTTTTATCGTAAAAGTAAAAGATAAGATGAGAGATTTTGCTTTTGTGAGTAAAAATTGTCAGTTTAAAGCACAAAGAACGATAAGCTACTATCAAGAAATAATTATTTTAAAGACTAAGCTACAAGCAGAATTAGCGACGAAAAAAGTACCTGCCGACTTTTTAATCCAGAACTCAAATGTTACTTTTGAGGATATAAAGTATAAACCGCATTTACGATCATAGGGAATAGATTAGGCTTATAGTAAGATTAGGTGTCATAGAGATTATGTGAAAAGCTCGTAACTAATTAAAAAACTCCTGATTAAAAAACTAGTAGCTGATTAAAAAGTTTGCAGCTGATTAAGTTAATCTAGTAAGCATTTGTTAGCAACTCCAAGGAGTTGCTAACTGCGTTTTTAGAGATTAGAGAAAAGGTAAAGTAAAGAAAAATTGTATACTGCTAAATAATTAAAATATCGATGAAGAGTAAAATGCGAAGGCATAGTAACTACAGACAAGTGCAACATGAAGGTATAGGCTGGTTAAACTTAGTTTCCTACTTAAAACTCTAAGCAAGGGAGTTAATTTAGTGGCATAATGAATATATAGTTATCGCAGGAGAAAGAATATGTATTTAGCTGCACTTCATCATTTTTTTAAAGATTTTTGGAAACGTAACGGACGCCGTCGTTTTGCAGAACAACCTAGAGAACCTATTGATCCTCAGTTATATCTTGAAGCTGTAGGCTTATTACATCAGTTGTGTCTTCCTGGCATGAAATCAGTCCATTTAGGAGGTAAGATTATCCCTGCCCAAAAGGCACAAGTATTTCGTTCGAGTTCAGGGGTAATAAAAGGTACTTTAAAGGTTCCTAAAGAAGATACTATCGACCTGTTTATTTGGGGAATTGATGATCGTGGGGTCTATTATGAATTAAGTAAAGACCTGAACTATCTCCTAGCACTAGCTGCGAAACTACATAAAGAACAGCAAGAATTAAGTTTTTGGCAAAAGTTAACTCAAGAGCAACAAAAGAAAAGTCCCATTGCTCCTCATCAAAAGTACAAGCCAATTCAAGCTCATGTGCATCCCGAGTTTGCCATTGCTTTACAAACGCTTGAACCTAACCACTTTGGGTCTAATGTGTGCGAAGCTTTTGCCTTTGTCGAATATATAAGTCGTGAGGTTTATCATCACTTAGAGCAAGTAAGGCATAATGCTTGGAATCAGTTTTATGTATGGGTGCAAGACAATGAAAGCTTTGAACTTGACTTTAGTCAAGAAGAGGAAGAGGCTTTACCTATATGGCAAGAGGAACTTGATAAAGCTTTAGAAGTTTCTCAAGCTTATTTTCAAGATCATGCTTAGAAGTTTATGAGCTAAGCCAATAACTTAATTTATTACTTTTTAGAGAAATTGATCTTAGATATATCAATAGAGTTCAGAAGTTTAAACTCATAGTTTAAGCTTTTGAACTTTAATTATTTTATACTTAGTTTGTTTAATTTACAGTTTGCGGGTTTGCTTTACAATCTGCTGGTTGAATTTGTAGTTGGTTGGTTTAATTTGTACTTTGCTGTACTTTGTTTTCTCATTCTCAGTTTTATTTATTTGCCACTTATTATTTACCACTTACACTTGCTCTTTTGGTGGCTAGATGACTTTTATTGCTGATTTTTAAAAAAGTTTTGGTATTTAAGCAAAGTTTTATTATAATTAAGCAGGTCTTTTTTAAAGATAGTGTTTGATTTTTCTTATTTTTCTAGGTCTTGCTTATTCTAAGAGCTAGAGAAATAGCAATCTTTCCTTTAAAAATCAAAAGCTTAACTTAAAATCTGAGGTTAGAGTTGAGAATTACTTTTGCTTGTGGTGATTTTTCGAAAAAAATTGCACTAAATGATTAAGATTCTGTAATTTTTGCATAAAAAACATATATAATATAGATGTGTATTTTTTTTCGAAAAATCATCAAGAATAAAAAATTTTGATTCTAGAACTTAAAAAGGAATTACAAGATACTTAAGCCACAAAGGGTAATTTCTTTAAGATAAGAATAATATCTAGCCAAATTTTACCTACTTTAAAGTAAACTTTGCTTTAAAGTTAGTAGCCTTGACTAGATTTTTTTCTTTTTGCTTTTTGGGAGCATTGGTATGAATTGGTAACCGTCTCGAGAGATCTCTAAGTAAAAGTAAAAAAAGCAAATAAGCAAAAGCAAAGTAATAGTAGTAAAGAACAACACTATGTAAAAAACAATAAAAGTCGCAAAAAACCAAAAAACAATAATCACAAAAACAATAAGCACAAAAAAGTAACAGAAGTAAAAAACAGCAGAACAAGTAACGTTAAGCTTACAAAAAGTTTCTTAGTAAGGAAACAAAGTTACAAGTAAAAGTTTATACAAATGTATATAAGCAACAAAAGCCTAAGGCTGGTAATTTATATACATCTCTATCAATTTTTATCTTGCAAAGTTTGGGAACGCCAAATTTATTTCTGACAAACAAGAGTTATTCAATGATTGACAATTTACAACTTGAACAGCTAGTACAAGAAGCTTTAGCCCAAGTAGCACAAGCAAATAGTGTACCTGCATTAGAGGAAGTACGTTTAAATTACTTTGGTAAAAAAGGTCACTTTTCTTTACTAATGCAACAATTACGCGATGTGCCGAATGAACAAAAAGCAGCAGTAGGGGCAAAAATTAACGAAGCAAAAACTACTGCCCAAAATGCTCTAAATGAGCGTCGTGAAGCAATTGTAGCTGCGGAATTAAATGCAAAATTAGAAGCAGAACGTATTGATGTAACCTTACCAGGTAACGCTCAAGGGATGGGCGGTTTACACCCAGTAAGTAAAACCATTAACCGTGTAGTCTCTTTCTTCAGTGAAATTGGCTTTACGGTAGTTGGCGGTCCTGAAATTGAATCTGCATTCTACAATTTTGATGCTTTAAATATTCCTGATCACCACCCAGCACGTGCGGATCATGATACTTTTTGGTTTGATGCGCAAAGATTATTACGTACCCAAACTTCAGGGGTGCAAATTCGTTCAATGGAAAAAATGTCAGCTCCATTAAGAATTATTGCTCCAGGTCGTGTGTATCGTAATGACTATGATCAAACTCACACGCCAATGTTCCACCAAATAGAGTTACTATTTGTTGATCATGCTGATAAAGTAAGCTTTAAAAACCTTAAAGGGATTATTAAAGACTTATTAACTAATGTCTTCGAAGAAGAGTTACAAATTCGTTTTCGTCCTTCCTACTTCCCATTTACCGAACCTTCAGCGGAAGTTGATGTAATGGGGAAAAACGGTAAATGGTTAGAAGTACTAGGTTGTGGTATGGTACACCCTAAAGTACTTGAATCTGTAGGTATAGATCCAACTAAATACCGTGGCTTTGCTGTAGGTATGGGGGTTGAGCGTCTGACCATGTTACGTTATGGCGTAAATGACTTACGTGCGTTCTTTGAAAATGATTTAAGATTCTTAAAACAATTCAATAATTAAGAACAGCAAGTTATTAACCTTAAAAAACGGATGTAAAAGAACATGATCGTTAGTGAATTAGCATTACGCAACTGGACTAAACTACCTGCAAGAGAACGTATTATTACTGATCTAACTATGTTAGGTTTAGAAGTAGATGACGTAGCTCCGGTAGCAGGGGAGTTTAATAACGTAGTGGTGGGAGAAGTTGTAGAGTGTAAACAACATCCTAATGCCGACAAACTACGTGTAACTAAAGTAAATGTAGGGGAAGCAGAATTATTAGATATAGTTTGTGGTGCCCCAAATTGTCGTCAAGGCTTAAAAGTTTGTGTCGCTAAAGTTGGAGCGGTGCTTCCTGGTGACTTTAAAATTAAACCTGCAGAATTAAGAGGTGAAGCTTCAAACGGGATGCTTTGTTCTTATAGTGAACTAGGTATTGCGATTGAAGCAAATGGAATTATTGAATTACCTGCAGATGCACCAGTAGGTACAGATGTACGTGACTACTTACAATTAGATGATGTGGTAGTAGAAATTGGTTTAACTGCAAACCGTGCTGACTGCTTATCGCAATTAGGGGTAGCACGTGACTTAGCAGCTAAATACCAATTACCAACCAAATTTGCAGATTTTAAACAAGAGTTATTTGCTCAAGCTTCAGCACGTGTAACTATAGATGAAATTTTCCCTGTAGAACTGGTGGATGATCAAGCTTGTCCTGCTTATGCGTCTCGTGTAATTAATGGCGTAAACGTAAACGCAAAAACTCCAGAGTGGATGGTACAATACTTAGCTCGTGTAGGTGTACGTTCAATTGATCCAATTGTGGATATCACCAATTTTGTTCTTCACGACTTAGGGCATCCACTGCATGCGTTTGATAAAGCAAATCTGCATGAAAAAATTATTGTGCGTGCAGCTCAAGAAGGTGAAAAAATTGTTCTTCTTTCAGGTGAAACTGCAGAACTAAAAAGCAATACACTAGTAATTGCTGATGCTCAAGGTCCAGTAGCTTTAGCTGGAATCTTTGGTGGTGAGCATTCTGGAGTAAATGCTCAAACTCAAGATATTGTTTTAGAAGCAGCACACTTTGCTCCTTTAGCAATTGTAAATCGTGCTCGTCAATATGGTTTACATACAGATGCTTCTCATCGTTATGAGCGTGGTGTAGATCCACAAATGTTACTTGTAGCTATGGAGCGTGCAACGCAACTAGTATTAGAAATTTGTGGTGGTAATGCAGGTCCAGTAAACCTACTTGGACAAATTCCTGACAATACCAAACGTATTACTTTAACTCATACTTTATTAGAGCAAATTGCGGGTATTGGTTATAGTAGACAACAAGTTATTGATATTTTAACGGGCTTAGGTTGTTATGTAACCGCAAATGACGATCATACCTATACGGTAGTAACGCCAAGTTGGCGCTTTGACTTAGAGATCCCTGAAGATCTAGTTGAAGAAATTATTCGTATCCACGGTTATGAAAATATTCCAACTGAAGCACCAGTAGCAAAATTAGCTATGCGTCAATTCCATGAAGCTGATTTAGCTTTAAATCGTGTAAAAGACGTATTAGTAAATCGTGATTTCCAAGAAGTAGTGACCTATTCATTTGTGGAACCAAAACTGCAAGCTTTATTCCATCCAAATGAACCTACTTTAGATCTACCTAATCCAATTTCGGTAGAAATGAGTCAAATGCGCTTAAGCTTATTTACGAATTTATATAGTACTTTAGCTTATAACCTTAAACGTCAACAAAAACGTGTGCGCATTTTTGAAACAGGTTTAACTTTTGTTCCTAATCCTCAAGCTGAACTTGGAGTAAGTCAAGAGCTAGTATTAGCTGGTCTTGTGGCTGGAGAAACTACGCCAGAGAGCTGGAATCATAAAGCACAAGCGGTAGACTTCTTCCATGTGAAAGGGATAGTTGAAGATTTATTAGCAATTACTAATGCCTCTGAATTAGGGGAAGTAAGATTTGCTCCGGCACAAGTTGCAGGCTTCCACCCTGGACAAACAGCTGAGATCCTGATTAATGGAGAGAAAGTTGGTTTAGTGGGTAAAGTTCACCCAGCACTAGCTAAACCTTATGGGGTAAGCGGTGACGCTTATATGTTTGCTTTAGAAGCAAAAGCTATAAGTCAAACTCATGTCCCACAAGTGCAACCAGTATCTAAATTCCCAAGCAATAAACGTGATATAGCGTTAATTGTTAAAGATGACGTACTTGTTGGTGATCTTGTTGCAGCTGCACGTAAAGCTGGCAGTGAGTTATTAACTGACGTACAATTATTTGACTTATTTACTGGAGCCCCATTAGAGCAAGGAACTAAGTCAGTAGCTTTAACATTAACAATTACGGCGTCAGATCGTACCCTTGAAGATGCAGAGACCAATGCAGAAATGACACGTGTAGTGTCGGCACTAACTGCAGAGTTTGGGGCGGTTCTACGCGAGGTTTAAAAAATTTACCATGAATAAAAAGGCAACAGCTAAAACAAAAACGGCAACTAAAGAAGTTGCTGAGAAATTACCTTGTGTAACGCGTAAAGATTTAGCTTATAAATTACAATCTCAATACGGTTACGATCTAGCGATTAGTAAACGCTTTGTTCAAGTATTTTTTGATACGATTAGAGAGAAACTTTTAAACTCTGAAACGGTAAAATTATCATCTTTTGGTACCTTCTCAGTAGTACAAAAAACTGCACGTCCAGGACGTAATCTACGTACTGGTGAAGAAGTAGAAATTACGGCACGTAAAGTGATTCGTTTTGTCCCTTCTCGTAAATTACGTGTAAACTCTCACGAACAAAAAGAAGATTAATTCTTAATAAATGTGAAAAGTTAATCAAATTTCTTCAGGTTATTTTATAATTATAGGAAACAGGTTTAATTTGGATTAAATTAGAACCCTAAAAATTAGATGTTGCACCCTTACTTGTTGCTGAACCCAAGAAGTAAGGTGCAGAATACAATCAATCACTAAACATCCTTGCAACAGAAAATTTTTAGAGTTCTTCCCCG
>NZ_NRJF01000171.1 GCF_003585965.1 Psittacicella gerlachiana
AAATTTGATATCATTTTCTTTTCTTAAAATTCAAATACTTACAAAGTAATTTTACAACTTTTTCCAGGGGTCTAAAAAATTTTTAGACCCCTAAACCCTTAAAAAATAATAAATTTAATTTTTTTATTAAAAAATATTTTTTGTAACAATTAGCTACTTTTATATACTTTTTTCTTAAAAACTTGCAACTTTTCTTTCTTTTTTGGCAACAAAGTTAGCTCTTATTTGCTCTTTTGTTAATCAAATAAAATCTATTTTTTATCATTTTTTATCACGATAAAGTTATGTCTAAACTGTGACCCATGCCACATTTTGTGAAACCTTTTGCGGTGCTTTTTAGTTTTCTAGTATAATAAAACCTAAAATATATTTATTATGTTCAAGATTAATTATGATGAAAGAAGTTAAAATTCAAGACAAGATTATTGTTGCTAATGACAAACCTTTTGTTCTCTTTGGTGGGATTAACGTTCTCGAGGATTTAGATTTTGCTCGTAAAGCAGTAGAAACTTACTTAGAAATTACCCAAAAACTAGATATCCCTTATGTCTTTAAAGCTTCTTTTGATAAAGCTAACCGCTCTTCAATTCATTCTTATCGCGGTCCAGGCATGGAACAAGGTTTAGAGATTTTTGCCAAACTAAAAGCAGAATTTGATAATGTCGCAATTATTACTGATGTTCACACTGAAGAACAGTGCCAACCAGTAGCCCAAGTAGTTGATGTAATTCAGTTACCAGCTTTCCTAGCTCGTCAAACTGATTTAGTAGAAGCCATGGCAAAAACTGGTGCCGTAATTAATATTAAAAAACCACAATTTATTTCTCCTGCCCAAATGAAAAATATTGTGGAGAAATTTAGAGAATGCGGTAATGATCAATTAATTCTTTGTGAACGTGGTAGCTGTTTTGGTTATGACAATCTTGTAGTAGATATGCTTGGTTTTACGACCATGAAAGAAGTATCAGGCAATGCTCCGGTTATTTTTGATGTAACCCATAGCTTACAATGTCGTGATCCTATGGGAGCTGCTTCAGGTGGTCGTGGTAAACAAGCTCTAGAACTTGCACGTGCAGGAATGGCTACAGGTTTAGCAGGTCTCTTTATGGAAGCACACCCAAATCCAGCTCAAGCTAAATGTGATGGTCCTTCAGCAACTCCTTTTGCCGAATTACCTAATTTCTTAAAACAAATTAAAGAACTCGATACTTTAATTAAAAGTTTTAAATAATTTCCCTTCTCCCCTTTAACTAGACTCGAGGTTTTATTATGTTAAACGTAGTATTCTTAGATGCCTTACATTATCCACCTAACTATCAACTAAAAAAATTAAATTTCGAGCATAATTGGGTAAATTATCCTTATACTTTACCTGAAGATGTATTTGAACGTAGTAAAGATGCAGATATTATTATTTCTTCAAAAGTAGTTTTAGATCGCCCTCTGCTCGAGCGTTTAGCTGCTATAGGTAAATTAAAATTAATTCAAATTCCGGCGACAGGAACAAATAACGTTGACCTTGAAGCGGCTAAAGAGTTAGGGATTGCGGTACAAAATGTAGAAGGCTACTCTTCAAATTCGGTATCGGAACATGTAATTGGCTTTATTTTTGCTCTTTCACGTAGTTTCCATGGTTGGTCTCGTGATCAATTATCAGCACGTTGGTCAGAACAAAAATGCTTTACTTACTATGATTACCCAATCTTCGATATTGCTGGTAAAACCTTAGTAATTGTCGGTAAAGGGAATATTGGTAACCTTGTTGCGGAAAAAGCTCAGGCTTTAGGGATGAGAGTTCTCTTTGCTGAACGTCACAATGCAGATGTAGTACGTCCTGGCTATACTGAATTTAAAACAGCTATTGGCCAAGCAGATTATATTACGCTGCACTGTCCATTAACCCCATCAACTGCAGAATTAGTGAATAATGATTTCTTAAATCTAATGAAAAAATCAGCATTCTTAATTAATACTGGTCGTGGGGGGCTAATTAATGAGCAAGATCTTGCTCAGGCTTTAAGAGAACGTCGTATTGGCGGGGCTGCTCTTGATGTTTTAAGTGTAGAACCACCACCTAAAGACAATCCTTTAGTACAAGCGGCTTTAGATGAGTATAATCTCTTTATTACTCCGCACAATGCTTTTGCAAGTGAACAATCTTTACGTAAACTTGCGGATCTCATGATTGATCATATCAATACTTTTGTTGCCAACAACTGTTAAAACTTACGCAACTTTAGTTTGAGGCAAAATTTAGCTTTACAAAAAGGGAGGATCTATTCCTCCCTTTAACTTTTGATATTTTTTATCAACCCCCTAAGCCTTAAACTGAGCTAAATTAATCTGTTGCTCACATAAATTTGCGATCTCAGGTTGATGAGTGGTAAGAAGAACTAAACTCTGCGATAAACTCTGTTTTAATTCTTGCATTAATGCCAAGGCACTACTGCCATCTAACTGATTAGTCGCCTCATCTAAAATTAAAACTTGCGGTTGTAAATGTAACACTCGAGCTAGGCTTAACCTTTGTTGTTCTCCTCCTGATAGTACTTGTTGCCAAGCTTTTACCTGCTCTAACTGAGGGATTAATGAAGCTAGTCCTACTCGTTGTAACAATTGCTTACAAGTCTCTTTGCTTATAAGTTCCACTTGCGGATAAGAAAGTACTTCTTGTAAACTAGCTTGAAATAAGTAAGGTTTTTGAGGGATAAAAAGAACACTTGTCGCTTGAACTTGAATTTCCCCCTGACTTGCAGGTTTAATCCCTGCTAAACATCTTAATAAGCTCGTTTTCCCTAGACCACTATTACCTTGTAGTTGATACCAACCTAGTTGCGATAATGTAAAAGATACTCCTTTAAGTAAAGAGGTCTGCTCTTTGCGGATTTCTACTTGCTTCACTTCTATTCGAGGTAAACTTGAAGTCGCAATATTGGCAGCAACAAACTTAAATTGTTGTTTCTTCTCTTGTTCCTCTTGCGTTCTCCTTTGTAATCCTTTCTTTTCTTGTTCACTTGCGGATAAAACTAATAGACGTTGGTGAAAAGTCCCTAAACGTTGTACTACCGCTGCCCATTTAATAATCGTTTTATAACTATCAACAAACCAGTTAAAGCCATCTTGAACATTAGCAAAAGCACTACGAGCTTGCATCATCGCCCCAAAAGTCATCTGTCCACTTAAATACATAGGTAAAGTAGCCAAGAGAGGAATAAACAAGGTAATTCTTAAACTCGTCGCAGAAAAGGTCTCTACTTTTACTTCTCGCCAAATTAAACTTGCCCAATTATCTTTAATTTGATTAAATTGTTGATTTAAACGTTTTAATTCGTTAGCTTCGCCTTGGTATAAAGCTATGGCTTCGCTCGACTCTTGTAATCTTACTAATTGTCCACGATAATTAGCTTCTAAATGTTGCTGTTGAACATTGAGCCCTTGGAGTTTATAACCTACGGCATGCATAATCAATGAACATAAACTAGCATAAAGTAAAGCTACCCATACTAAATATCCCGTGATTTGCCAGTCAATTCCAGCAATAGTAAAGGTTACAACACTAGACATAAGCCACAGAATACTTACAAAGCTTACCAAACGAAAAATATTCATAAATAAGCCACGAACTAAGTCTATAGTATAGCTACATAAAAGCATTACATCTTCAGCAATCCTTTGATCAGGATTATCAATAAACTGTTGCTCTTGTGGTAGATCCTGTTGTAATCTATAGTGATTATGATTTGCTAACCACAGATTTTCTAATTTATGAGTTAACTCTTCACGCCACCAAAACATGAGTTTTTTACGTAAAAAACTCCCTAATACCACACAACCTATGATAATACTCATGTAGATAAAATATTGTCCCACTAGTTGCCAAATTAAATCCTTTTCTAGATTTGCTAAGGCATCGTAGAAGTCTTTATTCCATAAAGTAACATAAACTGAAACTTGGACAATAATAATACTCATAAGCAAAGTAGATGCAAAAAGCAACCATCTGCGCCAAGCTCCTTTTCCCCACCAAAAATACTTACTTAATTGGCAAAAATATTTTAATGTTTGCATAAAAATTTAATTAAAGAAGAGCCAAAGACCAAGTCTTTGACTGACTAAGTCTTTGGCTTTTGTAAGGATTAGAAAGTATAGTTTAAATTAAACTGTACATTTCTTGGTTCCCCATAGAAGTTATTTGCTCCATTAACTCTTACACGGTTATTTACCCAATATTTTTTATCTAAAATATTGTTAAAGTTCACCGATAGGGTTAAATTCTCGGTCGCTTGATAAGCTACGTCCGCATTCCATAAGGTGTAGCCACCTTGACGAATGTTTTGATACAGACTTTCGCTTGCACTTTGATAACTAAAGCCAGCACCTAAGAGCCATTTTTCGTTTACTTGATAATTTGAGTATACACGGAAAATGTGCTTCGGAGTTACTTTACTAAAGTTCATCCCTGCCGTATAGGTTGAGCTTTCGGTAAAGAGATACTTACTACGGTTGAAAGTATAACCAACAAATAAATTCCAACGTTGGGTTAAAGCTCCTGAAACCTCAAAATCTACCCCTTGGCTTCTCACTTTTCCTGCAGTAATATAGTAATAACTTCCTGCTGAGTTTTGTAAGCCAGTATACACCGCACGATTACGTTCAACCACTCTAAAGAGAGCTAGATTAACATTTAAGCCTGTCCAGTGAGATTTTAAACCAACTTCATAGTTAAAACCACGTTTTGGTACTACCGGATTATTATTAATATCTAAACCTGATTGAGGTTTAAAAATTCTCGCATAACTTGCATAAACAGTATGATGTGCATTGAGATCATAACTTAAACCAAATAATGGTGAAGTTGCATGATAACCACGAATCGTTAAAGAATCTGCATCACTATCAGCTGCTCCATTCCACCAAATGTAATCAATAAAACTACGAGTTTTATAGTAAGCATAGTTTAAACCCGCTAAAAGATGTAGATCATCCATGAGTTCAAAACGCCCACCTAGCTGTAAAGAGCTGGTTTTAAACTTATCTTCATAAGCAATGTAATCTGAAGGACTAGTCCAATCAGGTTCACTTACCATAGAACCATCGAAAGTATAAAGATTATAACTGGTAGTATCACGTACACGATAGAAATTGCTTTTTATTATTTCTTGGTTATAAACATAATTTGCAAATAATTGATGCGTACGTCCTAAGAACTCAACCTTACCACTAACTCCAGTTTTAAAGTTAATTTCACTTGCTTGGTTATCGTAACGTAATTTATTGTTTAAACTCATTAACCCCGTACTTGGTACTCCCGCATAGGTAGTCCCCGTCGCCGCTATAGCAGCTAGTTTTAAGGTACTAAGTTTACGAGTATAAGCAAGATTGGTACTATATTTCCAATCATCATTGAACCAATGTTCGTGTTCAACAAAAACTTTTACTTTACGATTTATATTACGACTCCAATCAGCTCCTAAGTAAGTGCTACGAGGAAGATTTAATTGCTCTCCAGAAGCACTAATATAAGGTAGTCCGTAAGAGTTAGGAGTACTAGTATTATTTTGTAAAATTAAGCCTGCCGTAACTGTATCTTTTTCGCTAAGTTCCCAGTTAATTACCCCGTAGAGCAGACCAAGATACCCTGCTTTAGCAGTAGTAAAATCTTTATTACGAGCTACAGTTGCAACCACACGTCCGGTTAAAGTACCATCTTCGTTTAGTTTACCTTGGGTATCCACACTTAAACGTGTTGCCCCAAAGCGATCAACACTAGCATCTATGCTAGTTTTTGCAATTGGCGATGGTTTTTTTAATACAGCATTGATTGTCCCTGAAGGTTCTGAGTTTACTTGCGTTAATCCTGTTGCTCCACGTACTACTTCAAGATGATCATAAATACTTAAATCCGTATAGCTAGTTGCACTACGGTAAGCGTTAGAAGCCGAACCAGGAACAGTAGTCGATAAACCATCTTCTTGGATTTGATCAATATAGAAACCACGTGACATAAAACGATAATTATAGGCATCTTTAATTACCGTAATCCCTGTAGTTGAACTTATAGCTTTAGTAATATCATAAATCCCACGGCGCTTATTATATTCAGTAGTGATTACCGAAATAGATTGTGGTGTTTCGTGTTGTAACAGATTTAACCCTGTAGTCGTACTAAAAGCAGAAGAAGTAAAAGAATTAGTACCTTCAGTTTTAGTCGAGCGAGATACCGCTTGTACGTTTACCGTAGTTAAATTGGTAGCCGTAGAACTGCTAGTTGTTGAACTTGAAGTGCTAGTCTCGGTAGTAGAACTATTTGTAGTATTTGCAATTGCAAAACTTGACCATAAACCTAAAACTAAAAATGTTGAGGCGAAATTAATTAATTTTGCTTTTGTGTGCATATAATTAGAGTGAAAATAAAATTGAAGACAACTTAAACTCTTGTAGTTAAATTCCTTTAAAAAAATAAAAGAATTTTCTTATTAATAACTAGTTTAAGTAACCAAAAAATCCAACATAAGTAACTCAAAGCTTAATGTTTGGTTAGGTATTCTACCATTAACTGATTTTATTCTTAAAAAAATTTCCTAAATTAATCTCCATATTTTATAAAAGAGTTATGATAAACAAGAATAAAAAATTAAACTCTTTGAGGCTATAACCCTACAGTCCATGTACCTATATTTTAGTTTTCTCCACTTTTTATTCTTGTTTTAACTATCAGTCAGTAATTTCCTACTTATTTTAACTCTCTTCACTTCTACTCTTACTTATCCTGAAATAATTCTCCTCCAACTTATCTTCTAATCTCTTTATTTCTCTCTAGATAAATAACCTAGCTTTACCAATTCCAACTTTTAGGTTTCATGCCATTTCAAATTGCAAACACAAAAAAAGAGGTCAATTTTATGACCTCAATAATCTTAATATTAGTATAAACTTTTATCTTGGCTGTGGAAGAGTTTGCTCACAATATTTACACTACTCTCTTCCGCTTGGGAACCAACTTTTTGCAGTAAAGATTTTTTTTCTTTAAATCTTAAACCTACAACTTCTTTATCAGCTAAAGCCTGTTGAATTAAATCATCGCTGGTTGCTAGTTTATCTACGAGATTTAAAGCTAAAGCTTGTTGCCCATACCAGTGTTCACCAGTCGCCACTTTTTCTAAATCCAATTGTGGACGATACTTAGAGACAAAGTTTTTAAAGAGTTCGTGAGTTTGTGCTAATTCTTCTTTGAATTTTTCTTTGCCCTCAGGAGTATTTTCTCCCAACATAGTTACAGTACGCTTATATGGACCTGCAGTATATACTTCATAATCTACTTCATGTTTTTTGAGTAAACGATTAAAGTTAGGAACATTAGCTACCACCCCAATCGAACCTACAACCGCAAAAGGTGCTGCTACAATTTCATCTGCAATAACTGCCATTAAGTAGCCTCCACTTGCAGCTACTTTATCTACAGCTACAGTTAACTTAATTCCTTTATCTTTAAGACGTACTAACTGTGAGGCTGCAAAACCATAAGCATGAACATAACCACCTGGACTTTCTAAACTAAGCAGTACTTGATCCTGTTCAGGACGAGCTACTGCTAAAATTGTGGTTATCTCTTCACGTAAAGCTTGAGCTTCTCGAGCATCAGGAGAACCTTTAAAATTTATCACATACAAACGAGGCTTAGTTTGCGGTTGCTCTCCTTGTTTTAAAGCTTGCTTTTGAGCTTTGGCTTGCTGTTTACGTTCTTGAGCTTTGGCTTTAGCTT
>NZ_NRJF01000172.1 GCF_003585965.1 Psittacicella gerlachiana
AAAAATGAATCTCGAGATAAAAACTATCTCGAGATTCATTTTTTATCTTTCAAATGCGCAACAAAGGCAATTTAGTTTTGATTATTTTCTACTTCGTTAGCTGATTTAATACCAATAATTAAATAGTCGATCATAGACCAAAGAGTTAAAACTACAGCTAACCATACTAAACCTACACTAACGTACTCAATCCAGTTTTTGCCCATATAGATATCTGAGTAACGATTAGGTCTCCATAGTAAAAGACCGATAGCAATCATTTGGGCTGTAGTTTTTACTTTTCCTAAGTATGAAACTGCAACTTTAGAGGATTTGCCTAAACTTGCCATCCACTCTCTTAAAGAGGAAACTATTATCTCACGACATAAAACTATAATTGCCGCTATAGTCACAAGAATATCATTATATTGATAGAAACGATTATGTGTATACTCGTAAACAATTAAAAGTAAAGCTACACATACGATGAGCTTATCTGCTACTGGATCGAGAAAACGACCAAAGTTAGACACGGCATTAAGACGACGAGCAAGAAAGCCATCAATCCAATCAGTTACACAAGCGATTAAGAAAATTAAGGCTGCATAAAAGTGTGCTGGTCTTGCTGGTAATGCAAAATAAGCTACTACGATCAAAGGAATGAGTACTAACCTAAATAGAGTAAAATATGTTGGTATTGTAATACGCATTTGAGTACCTTATAGTTATTTGACCTTATTCAAAAAGGTTTTTATGTAATTGAATAATGGTTGAGTCTGCTTTTTCTGCAGGAACAAGAACACAAATATTATAGTCACTTGCACCTTGACAAACCATACGGAATGAACAATTATCTAGAGCTTGTAAGGCTTTGTGTAAACCTGTAGTTTTTGATAATTGGTTACCAATTAAGGCAATTAAGCTATAATCGTGTTCAATTTTTACCGAGCCTAGTTCATGTAGTTCTGCTAATAACTCAGGATTTTCTAAAGAACTTTTTCCTTGATTTTGTTTGTGATCAACTGTAACGGCTAAAGCTACTTCAGAAGTTGTAACACAATCAATTACTACGTTGTATTTAGAGAAAATACTAAATATTTTAGCTAAGAAACCTGAAGCTCCTAGCATTTTTAAGCTAGAAATTGTTAAGATCGATTGGTTACGTTTAAAAGCAACCCCTCTAAATGTAGGAGGATTATCAACAGTTTTAGTAATCCAAGTTCCACCTGATGATGGATCTTTACTGTTACCAATAAATACAGGGATATCTGCACGTACTGCAGGAAGAATTGTTGCTGGGTGAAGAACTTTAGCACCGAAAATAGCCATTTCAGAAGCTTCTTTAAAGCTAATGGTTTCAATACGTTTAGCACTAGGAACTATACGTGGATCAGTGGTATAAATTCCTGAAACATCAGTCCAAATATGACATGCTTTAGCTTTAATAACTTCTGCAAATAGAGCTGCTGAATAATCAGAACCTCCACGACCTAAAAGGGTAGTTTTACCATCAGCTTCTTGACCAATAAAGCCTTGGGTAATAACTTTAGTGTCAGGTTCATTAAATAGAGATAGAACTTTATCTGCATTCTCTAAAGTACGCTCAATATTCACCTGAGCTTCAGAGAAGTTATCATTAGTTTTGATTACTTCACGAGCATCTAGGTATTCAGCACGTGCACCTTGTTCTTTACATAAGTGCGTAAAGATCATGGTTGACATTAATTCACCATGGCCAACAATAGCTGCTGCTAAAGCTTCATTTGTCGCTAGACTTGCAGCTTCAGATAAACTGGTAATATGATTTAGACAAGAATCAATACGTTTTGCAATTTCTTCTGGAAATTGTAAACGATTAATAATATTAAATTGAATTAATCTTATTTTCTCAATGATTTCTTTTCTTCTTT
>NZ_NRJF01000173.1 GCF_003585965.1 Psittacicella gerlachiana
CCTCTAATATATTTATTATATGCTTATATAGCATTAAAATAATTCGTCAGCAAGATCTGTTAGCTCATCAACTTGAGTATCATCACCACCAACAGTTAACAAATCATTACTTTGTAATAATTTGTCTTTAATTTTTTGTTCTAAGAGATCTGAAATTTCTTGATTAGCTTCTAACCATTCAATTGCTTTAGCTTTCCCTTGACCGATTTTTTGTCCTTCGTAAGAGTACCAAGCACCAGCTTTTTCAATAAAGCCATGAGTCGCTCCAAGATCGATAATCTCACCCGCTTTGTTGATCCCTTTATTAAAAACTATATCAAAAATTGCTTCACGGAATGGAGGAGCTACTTTATTTTTAACTACTTTAACACGAGTGGTATTTGCCACCACATTCTCTTTATCTTTTACTTGTGCCGTACGACGAATATCTAAACGTACTGAAGCATAGAAACGTAAAGCATTACCACCAGTAGTGGTTTCAGGGTTACCGAACATTACCCCGATTTTCATACGAATCTGGTTAATAAAAATTACTAAACATTTAGATTGTTTTACTGCACCGGTTAGTTTACGTAAAGCTTGTGACATTAAACGAGCTTGTAAACCTACATGGCTATCTCCCATATTTCCTTCAATCTCAGCTCTTGGTGTTAATGCTGCTACTGAGTCGATAACCACTACATCTAAACTGTTTGAACGCACTAGAGTTTCAACTATCTCTAATGCTTGCTCACCATTATCAGGTTGAGAAATAAATAAATCTTCTAAATTTACGCCAATGCGTTTAGCATAAGATGGATCTAACGCATTTTCAGCATCAATATAAGCACAGTTTAAACCATTTTTTTGTGCTTGTGCTACAACTGATAAAGCAACAGTAGTTTTACCTGAAGATTCAGGTCCAAAGATTTCCACGATACGACCTTGAGGTAAACCACCTACCCCTAAAGCTACATCTAGACTTAAAGATCCGGTTGAAATAGTTGGAATATTTAAATCTGGAGATTCACTCATACGGAAAATAGAACCTTTACCGTATTTCTTTTCAATCATGCTAAACGCAGCTTCAAAACTTTTTTTACGATCGTTATTATCTGACATTATTTTTCCTTATTTTAATTGGGATTCCTAAAATTAATATTTTTTCCTAAATGTGCTATCTTTTATGTAAATAAACAAAATATTATTTACAGGTTTGACACAGGTATATTATACCTTAAGCCTCATCTTTTGCGTTTAATTTTTTATACTTTTTCTTTGCTAATTTTCTCTTAAAAATTAAGATTTTAATTTTTTGACTAATAAATCAAGAACTCTCGCCTTACTGACGAGAGTTCTTGATTATTACTCTTAGCTTTATTACTATTTAACTCTTTCAATATGCCCTTGAGAATAAGCACGATCCCAACGGAAAATATTAATTAAATCAGAATGAGAACTTAAATAATCAATAAAGTTGTGAATTTCATTTACATTAGATACATGAAGCTCTAATTTTAAATAAGTAGTTTGGTCATGATGATTTACCCCAATTACCGCACGTAGAATTGGCTTAGGATAAGTGTTAACTAACTCTACTACCTGTTCAACAAATTTCTCAGGATCTTGTTGATTTTTTGTCTCTAAATGTAATTGCACATGTACCACACTATTAGGTAATGCCTCTATTCCCCATTTTATTAAGCAATGTTGATATGGAGTTAAATTACGTTGACGAATAAAATTAGTGTTTTGATGATGCACTAATAGACCATTACCAAAATTTGTGGTGAGAACTATAGGGTCATCCGGAGTGATAAAAGATTGTGGATCTATAACTACCTGATGTTTCACCGCCAATAAGTCAGCATAAGTTAAATTACAAACTAAAGTTCCATTTTGTAATTGTTCAAGGATATTATTTGAATCTTTATTGTCATCTAAATAAGAGTCAATTACCGCCTTAGCTACAGGTGAAATTATATTCCCTAAGCAAATTTCTGCATAAAGATCATCTAAAGATTTTAAATTAAAGAACTCTAAAGCTCTTTGAATTACTTTCTTATCCAAAGAGGCTAAAGACTTACCTTGATATAAATCTTGTAAAGCTCTATGACCTTTTTCAATATAATTATCCATTTCACGCTCTTTTAAAGCAAGACGCATTCTTGCACGAGCTCGTGCCGAGTTTACTAAGGTTAAAGAAAACTCAGTTGGATAAGCTTGAGGATCAGTAACTATTTCTACGGTTTGCCCAGTACGTAGGACTTGATTTAGAGCTACCTCTTGCCCATCGACAATACCACTTACAGCATGAATTCCTACATTTGTATGGATATAGTAAGCAAAGTCTAATACTGTAGACTTTTGTGGTAAAGTAATAATTTTTCCTCTTGGTGTAAAGATAAAAATATCTTCTGGGAAAATTTCTTCTTTTACCGAGTTATTAAATTCAATAGAGTTTACCGATGAATGTTGTAATTCAGCTAATGACTCTAACCATTTTTGCACTTGTTGTTGCCCAATAGTATTTTTATTATTTGGCGTATACATTAGAGTTTGAGCTATTCCTAAATCAGCTACTTCATCCATTGCTTCTGTACGAATAAAGATCTCAACTGGATCGCCTATCTCATTAATTAACTCGGTCACTAACGTTTGATAACCATTAGTTTTTGGCAAAGCAATGAAATCTTGGAAAGTTCCTGGTACAGGTTTAAAAATACTATGTACAATTCCTAAAGATCTATAACAATCATCTTGCGTTTTAGTGACTAAAATAAAGCGATAAATATCTAAGATCGAATTAAACTTTTGCTTTTTATGAAGCATACGTTTATAGATATTATATAAAGGAACACGTTCTATTTGCACATCAGCTTTAATCCCATTATTTCTTAAAGCCTCTTCAATTGAATTTTGTACATGAAGAATTTGTTTCTTACGAAGATTTGACGCTTTATCGGCAGCTTCTTTGAGTAGACGATAACGATTAGGATAGAGAGCTCTGAAAGAAAGATTATCTAATTCTTTCTTAATATGCATAATCCCTAAGCGATAAGCCAAAGCTGAATAAATATCTATAGTTTCTTGAGCAATACGACGTTGCTTATCCGGACGTAATGATCCTAAAGTACGCATATTATGCGTACGGTCGGCAAGCTTAATTAAGACCACACGAACATCTTTGGTCATAGCTAAAATCATCTTTCTAAAGTTAGCTACTTCAGCTTCTTTTCTCGTGCGGAACTTTAATTTATCGAGTTTAGAAACTCCATCTACTATATCTGTAACTATAGTTCCAAATAACTTCAATAATTCAGGACGTTGAAACTTGGTATCTTCTATAGTGTCATGAAGTAGAGCCGCTTGAATCGCTGGAACATCTAAACACAAATCCGCTAATATTCCTGCAACCGCAACAGGATGGGTTATATAAGGTTCTCCTGAACTTCTAAATTGCCCGTTATGTCCTTCATAAGCTACAGCATATGCTTGGCGACACTTTTCGATATCGTCAGTAGACATGTAGTTTAACTTCACTAATAGAGGTTCAAAATACTGATAATCTATTTGCATTGATAAAATCAATTCCCTAATTGTAGATATATAAATTTAACGTAACTTTTTAATCTAGCTCTAAGTTATTAAATTAAATTATTCTATATAAATATATATTTGCATCTCTTACTTTTGGATACATCTTTATTATTTTGATTTTACCACAAGTAAATAAAAATCTACACTAATTCATAATAAACCCTATAAAGCAAGAAAAATAACTAGATAAAAAGGCGTAAAGTTTCAAATAAATATTCTAAAGAAAAATTACACCTAACCCCAACTTTATAATAAAATAAAAGAAACAATTATCTTTAATTACTAATATAAAAACAATGGACACGAGTTTTAAGCAACTTTTAGCTTCACATAACTTAGAAATATGCGTAAGTGACTTTGGACTTACCCCTGGGATTAATCAAGCAACTATCAATCTTGCTAAAGAGGGGAAAATCAATTGTGCTTCGGTTCTTGTAGATGCTCCTAATCTAACTCTAGATTATATTGAAGAAGCCCTACGTTTAAAACATGACCATAAATTAAGTCTAGGCTTACACCTAAACTTTACTGAGAAACTTTCATCACATCAAGATGAAGACTTAATTACGCCAATTCATAAGCTCTTAAATCCACTATATCTCCACGTGGTATATAGTAAAGGAAAAAGCAAAGCACTTATTCAAAAAATTTATGAAGAAATAGAACGTCAATTTTATCTTTTTGAAGATTTATTTGACTGTTGGCCTGACTTTATTGATGGGCATCAACATGTACACATGTTGCCTCTATTTGCTCAAGCTCTACGCCAATTTTATGCAGAACACAGATTAGATCAAAATAAGATCTGGATTCGCAGTTTAAATCGAGTACACAAACTCAATAAAACTAAATTAGCCGGAGCTTCAAAAATACAAAATTTAATTTTACGCTTAGCCACCAAAAAAGCTCGATCTTCAGTATATTCTCTTCGTAAAGAATTACTTGGAGTTTATAACTATGATGTTACTCCTGAGCAATTTAAAAGCCTCCTAGAATTTTGGCTTAAAAATGCTAAGATCTATAATCAAAAAACTGGTCGAGGAGCTGTAATTATGGTACACCCTAGTGTACCTTTAACTCAAGTTCCTTTGGATGATCAAAAACAAGCCGTTCCTTATCAAGATTCTAAAGAAAAGGCTCGTTTGATCGAATACCAGGTTTTAAGTTCATTATCTTAATAATCATTAAATTAGCTCC
>NZ_NRJF01000174.1 GCF_003585965.1 Psittacicella gerlachiana
TATGAATAAAATTTATAAAGAATACAGAAAGTAATAAAGATTTTAACTAAATTCTCACTTGGTAGTAATTAGTTACTTAGAAAAGAATTGATCTTTAATATATAAAGAAATAGAACTTTATAGAAACAGATCTTTATTGATAATTTACCTTTAATGATTTGGAGTAAAATATGGCAAAAAAAGAAATTTACTTAGCAGGTGGGTGCTTTTGGGGAACTGAAAAGTTCTTAAAAAGTCTTCTCGGTGTAGAAGCAACAGAGGTGGGGTTTGCTAATGGTAATCAAGAGCAAGTGAGCTATAAAGAAGTTTGTACCGGAACTACAGCTCATGTGGAAGCGGTTAAAGTAACTTATGATAATCAAGTATTACCTTTAGAAGAACTCTTAGAGGCTTTTTTACAAACTATAGATCCGACATTAGAAAATCAACAAGGAAATGATAAAGGGACGCAATATAGAACAGGGATTTACTCTTTAGCTTCTGATTTTGCAGATCAAAAAGAGCTTATTGCTAAGGTTCTTGAAAATGAGCAACTTAAGTATCAAGCAAAAATTGTAGTAGAGAATTTACCTTTAAATAACTATTGCAGTGCTGAAGAATATCATCAAAAATATCTAGATAAAAACCCTGGTGGTTATTGTCATCTTAACTTCAATGATTTAAGTTCTGTAATCGAAACTCAGAATAAAAAATCTCAAACTAGATTGAAATAAGTCTTAGCTAAAGCTAAGGCTTTTATTATTAACAAATATTGACTACTTGGGGTATAATATAGCGGTGAAAAGCTATCAATTGAAATCCTAATTCAAACTCAGCTTTGCATAATAAGAGAAAAGGCAAAGTTAAATTTACAATTATAAATAATTATGGTAACAAAAACTGAAGATAGTATCATTGTTATTTTTGGAGCTACAGGTGATTTAACACAACGTAAATTGCTTCCTTCATTATTTGGTTTATTTTGTAACGAATTAACTCCAAATAAATTTAAAATAATGGCAATAGGTCGTAGTTCAATTGAAAACACTGACTTTCAAAATAAATGTAGAGATTCAATTGAGAAAGTAAAAGAAGATTTCTTAAAAGAATCGCAAAAAAATAATGCAGAATTAGCTAATAAACTTGTAAATGATTTTATTGAGAAAATTGTTTATGTAAAGGCTAATGCCATAGATCCTAGTGATTATGCTCATTTAAAAGAGGTGTTAGAGAATAGTGCTAAAGATTTAGGCATCAAACCTAACTTTGTTTTCTATATGTCGACGCCTCCTAGTGCTTATACTACGATTGCTCAACATTTAAGTTCAGTAGGTTTAGCGGATCAAACCTATGGTTGGAGACGTTTAATTATTGAAAAACCATTTGGTTATGATGTAGAGTCTGCTCAAACTTTAAATAATGATTTACATCAATATTTCAAAGAAGAACAGTTATATCGTATTGATCACTACTTAGGTAAAGAAACGGTACAAAATATTTTAGTATTCCGTTTTGCTAATGCATTATTTGAGCCGATTTGGAATCGTAATTACATTAGCTATGTAGAGATAACAGCTGCTGAACAACTAGGAGTTGAAGGGCGAGCTGCTTATTACGATCAATCTGGTGCTTTAAGAGATATGTTACAAAATCACTTGTTAAATGTATTCTCTTTTGTAGCAATGGAAGCTCCTGCAAGAATAGATGCTGATTCTATTCGTGATGAACAAGTAAAAGTTATTCGTAGTTTAGAACCAATTAAACTTGAAACCATTGAAGAACAAGTTCTTCTTGCACAGTATGGTGCTAATCCAAATAATCCTGAACAAAAAGCTTATAAAGATGAAGAGGGCGTAGATCCAAATTCAACTACTGAAACTTATGTACAAGCAAAAATTGAAGTAGATAACTGGCGTTGGTCAGGAGTGCCATTCTTTGTGCGTACAGGTAAACGCTTAAAAGATAGAATCGCTGAAATCTGTATTCATTTTAAACGTTCTCCACACCAAGATTTTAAAGATCGTGCACCTGAAAATAACTTAGTAATTCGCATTCAACCTAATGAATCAATTCAAATGAATTTTGGGATGAAGCGTCCAGGTTCAGGATTTAATATTTCTGAAGTACCTATGGATTTTAAATATACAGATTTAAATCGTAGTGAAAAGAATATGTTAATTCTAGATGCTTACCAGCGCTTATTATTAGACGCAATTAGAGGTGATGCAACTCTCTTTACTCGTTCTGATTTTGTTTTAGAATGTTGGAAATACGTGCAACCAATTATTGACTATAAGAAACAAAATCCAAAAATTCATACTTATGAATCTGGTAGTTGGGGACCTGAAGCTTCTGTAGATTTATTACAAAAATCTGGATTTAAGTGGCATTTTGATTGCGTAGAAGAAAGAGAAGAGAAATTAAAAAGTTAATATGTCTAGAGTAATTTTTGAAAAATCTAACTATAAAATCATCGAAGCAGATGGAGATGAGTTATTAATTCCGGTTGCCCAAAAGTTATTAGCTTTAAGTCAAGAGCAAGAAGCAAAACACATTTCTCTCTTTGGTGGTTCTACCGTATTTAAATTATTTGCCTACTTAGAAAAATCAGGTTTAAGTGAGCAAATCAATTGGAATAACCTTCATTTATGGTGGAATGATGAGCGTCTAGTTGAACATACTTCTTCAGAGAGTAATTATGGTGAGTTAAACCGTAAATATTTAAGTAAGCTCAATATAAATGCGGAAAATATTCATCCAATTCAAGGTTTTACCCAAGATAAATTAGAATACTCATATGTTGAAGCTGAAGTTAATCGTATGACTGACTTAGTGCGTGAGTTAATTCCAGCTAATTCCCAAGGGATACCTAGCTTTGATCTAATTGTTTTAGGAATAGGTGATGATGGGCATACAGCTTCATTATTTCCAGCAGTATTTGATTTAGAAACTACAGATTGGTATATTCCTGCATTTCATCCATTAACATCACAACCAAGAATTTCTCAATCTCTTGAGTTAATTAATGCTGCTAAGGAAATTTGTTTTATCGCTTCAGGAGCGGGTAAAGCTCATATTCTAGGGCAAACAATTCCAGCAGTTGCGGGAGTTTTATTATTACAAGACTTAATACGTCAACAACATCAAGATTATAATATTTATCAAGTAGTGAAAGAAAAATTTGGTAATGAGTATGTATTAGTGTACGTTGGTCTTAATAGTAAAACCACTATGTATCTAGATTCTGAAGCTGCTAAAGAAATTGATGTAAATACATTAACAGAGCTTTCTAATAATTTAGCTAAATAGTTGAGCTAAGAATAGTTTATTCAATTCAATAATTAAGAGGAAAATTATGTCTTTAAATTATGACATTGGCGTTGTAGGTTTAGCGGTAATGGGGCAAAACCTGATTTTAAACATGAATGACCATGGGTTTAAAGTTGTCGCTTATAACCGTAGCCAAGATAAGGTTATAGACTTTATAAACGGTCCTGCAAAAGGTACAAATATTGTAGGAGCTCAATCTTTAGAAGATATGGTAGCTAAATTAGCTTCTCCACGTAAAGTATTTTTAATGGTACGTGCTGGAGAAGTGGTTGATAATTTTATCGCTCAATTATTACCATTACTTGATGAAGGTGATATTATTATTGATGGTGGAAACTCTAACTATGTAGATACGACTCGTCGTACCAAATACTTAGAAGAGAAAGGTATTCTATATGTAGGTGCTGGTGTTTCTGGTGGTGAAGAAGGTGCTCGTCGTGGTCCTTCAATTATGCCTGGTGGTAATCCAGCAGCGTGGGAATCGGTAAAACCTATTTTACAAGCGATTTCAGCAAAAACTCCAGATGGTCACCCTTGCTGTGATTGGGTAGGTAAAGAAGGTGCTGGTCACTTTGTGAAAATGGTGCACAATGGGATTGAGTATGGTGATATGCAATTAATTTGTGAAGCTTACCATTTCCTTTCTGAATATGTAGATGTAACTCATGATCAGTTAGCAGATATTTTTGCCGCTTGGAACAAAACTGAGTTAGACTCTTATTTAGTAGAGATTACTGCTGATATTTTACGTTTTAAAGATGAAGATGGTTCACCATTAGTAACCAAAATCTTAGATACAGCAGGACAAAAAGGTACAGGTAAATGGACAGGAATTAATGCACTAGACTTTGGTGTACCTTTAACTTTAATTACTGAATCAGTATTTATGCGTTGTGTTTCTGCTTTAAAACAACAACGTTTAGAAGCTGAGCAAGTATTTGGAGCAATTCATCCTCCTGTAGAAAATAAATTATCATTTGAGCAAGCAGGGGAATTAATTGAACATGTACGTAAAGCTTTATTAGCAGCGAAAATCATTTCTTATGCTCAAGGCTTTATGCTAATGAAAACTGCTTCAGATGAGTTTAATTGGGATATTAATCTAGGTAATACCGCTCTTTTATGGAGAGAAGGATGTATTATTAGATCTAAATTCTTACAAGATATTAAAAATGCGTTTGATAAAAATCCTAATTTAAACTTCTTAGGTTTAGATGATTATTTCCGTGAAATTTTAATTTCTTGTTTACCTAGCTGGAGAAAAATTTGTACTCTATCTATTGCTCATGGCATTCCAGTTCCATGTATGGCTGCAGGTTTACAGTTCTTAGATAGTTATACTTTAGGTAAATTACCAGCTAACTTATTACAAGCACAACGTGACTATTTTGGTGCACATACTTATCAACGTGTAGATCGTCCTTTAAGTGAAGTATTCCACACTAACTGGACAGGTACAGGTGGTGATGTTTCTGCTACTAAATATGATGTATAAAAAATAAAATAAGTAAAAAGGATC
>NZ_NRJF01000175.1 GCF_003585965.1 Psittacicella gerlachiana
TATTAGTTACTTTTTATTAGGAGAATAGTTTATTATTTTAATTGTCGAGAGATGAAAATAGTAACTTTGTTTTATATAAATATTGAAGAATTTTTATTTAAATTTTAGATTTATCCGCTAGAAAAGGGGTAAAATAAAAGAACATTATTAACTATTTTGGAACCTTATGAAAGAAAAAGTAATTCGCCTTCACGTATTAAATGGACCAAATTTAAATCTTTTAGGGAAGAGAGAACCTGAAAAATATGGGGCAACAAGTTTAATCCAAATCTATAAAAATTTACTAAAAACTTTAGTTTCTAAATTGAAGAAAAGAGTTAAAAACGGTAAAGAGTTAGATTTATTCTTGAAAGAGACATTAGCTGAATTAATTGATTATGATGCTGAGGATGGCTTTGATTTTGCTCTACCTTTAAGTTTATGTTTAGATAAGTCAGGTAAGAGAGAGCTTACCATTGAGTTATACTTCTATCAAACAAATAGTGAAAGTGCCTTAATTGATTATCTTCATAATTGTTATTTCTCTATTTCTAAATATCTAGAACAATATAAGGCCGTAGAAGACTATTTTATTATTAATCCAGCTGCTTTTGGTCATACATCTGTAGCTTTAAGGGATGCTTTATTAGCGGTAGAAGCTAAATTTGTTGAGGTGCATTTATCAAATATTCATAAACGCGAGACATTTAGACATCACACTTACTTACAAGATATAGCTCAGGGAGTAATTTGCGGTTTAGGGGAAAAAGGCTATGAATTAGCTTTAGAGTTTTGGCTAGATTACATTTACGAACTAAAAGTTTTTTAAGTAGAATTAGTTACGAATTTACGATTTTGTGGTAAAATATACCGGATTTTGTTGTTTGTTCTTTTTCTTCTTGCGAACCTAGAGTTTAAGAAATCTAATAATTTTCGAGATAAGTTTTTGAATATTAGAGATTTTATTTGAAGGTAGAGTAAGGAAAGATTTATTGAAGTGATTTTCATGAAAGAAAAAAGAGCATACATACACTGACCGAATAAAATTAAATTAGCTATTAGCTTATAGGTAAATACATTGGTTTGTATTTATAAGTAAAATTATCGTAATAGGATCGTCAATGAATTTTGATATCAAAAAAATCGAAGCTTTAATTAAAGTTTTTGAAGAGTCTTCGTTAACAGAGATTACTATTGTTGAAGATAAAAACTCTATCGTTTTAAATCGCCAACAAAATATTCAAGTAACAACTGCTCCAGCTGCTTATGCACCTGCTCCAGTAGCACCGGCTGCTCCTGTGGCTTCAGCTGCTCCAGCAACTCCAGCTGTTGAAGCACAACCTGAAGTTACTGGTCATAAAGTTCTTTCTCCTATGGTAGGTACTTTCTATCGTCGTTCTAGTCCTGATGCTAAACCATTTGTTGAAGTAGGAAGTAAAGTAAACGTAGGTGATACTTTATGTATTGTTGAAGCAATGAAGATGATGAACAAGATTGATTCTGATAAAGCTGGCGTAGTGAAAGCTATTTTAGTTGAAGACGCAAATGTTGTTGAATACGATCAACCATTATTTATCATTGAATAATTTAATAGTTAATAATGTATTTACACTAAATCGAGCGTCATATGTTAAAAAAAATTCTGATAGCTAACCGTGGTGAAATTGCATTACGTGTACAGCGTGCATGTAGAGAGTTAGGCATTCAAACGGTAGCTGCACACAGTACTATAGATAGCTCACTAATGCATGTGGCATTAGCTGATCAAAGTATTTGTATTGGACCAGCTCCTTCTGCTAAATCATATTTAAATATTCCTGCATTAATCTCAGCTGCAGAAGCTACAGGTTGTGATGCTATTCATCCTGGATATGGATTTTTAAGTGAAAATGCAGAGTTTGCCGAAGCTGTTGAAAGCTCAGGCTTCACGTTTATTGGTGCCCCTGCAGAAGTAATTCGTATTATGGGGGACAAGGTAGCTGCAATTAATACCATGAAAGCTGCTGGTGTTCCTTGCGTTCCAGGTTCAGATGGACCTTTATCAAACGATATCAAGTTAAATAAAGAAATCGCAAAACGCATTGGTTATCCAATTATTATTAAAGCCTCTGGTGGCGGCGGTGGTCGTGGAATGCGTGTCGTACGTAGCGAAGAGAATTTAGAAGAAGCTATTTCAATGACTAAAGCTGAAGCTAAATCTGCATTTAATAATGACATGGTTTATATGGAAAAATATCTAGAGAATCCACGTCATATTGAAATTCAAGTAATTGCAGATAACTTTGGTAATGCTGTTTATTTAGCAGAACGTGATTGTTCAATGCAACGTAGACACCAAAAAGTTGTTGAAGAAGCTCCAGCTCCAGGAATTACACCAGAGCAACGTGAAAAAATTGGTACTGCTTGTGCCGAAGCTTGTAAAAGAATCGGTTACCGTGGAGCAGGTACTTTTGAATTTTTATACGAGAATGGTGAGTTCTACTTTATTGAAATGAACACACGTATTCAAGTTGAACACCCAGTTACCGAGATGATTACTGGTGTAGATTTAATTCGTGAACAAATTTTAGTAGCTTCAGGTTTACCTTTATCAATTAAACAAGAAGATATTAAAGTTCGTGGTCATGCTATTGAATGTCGTATAAATGCTGAAAATCCAGAAAACTTTTTACCGTCTCCAGGTAAAATCACTTCATTCCATTCTCCAGGTGGCTTTGGAGTGCGTTGGGATTCTCACATTTATGCAGGTTATTCTGTACCACCAACATATGATTCAATGATTGGTAAATTAATTACTTACGGTGATGATCGTGAAATGGCGATTAAACGTATGAATCGTGCTCTTCTAGAGTTAGTTGTGGAAGGGATCAAAACTAATATTCCTTTACAAATGGACATTATTAGTGATGAGAACTTTAACAAAGGTGGAACGAATATTCACTACCTAGAGAAAAAACTAGGTTTACAAGATTAAAATTATAAAAAGACGTTACTATATTCAGTAGCGTCTTTTTTTGTGTTAAATGTACCAAATACTCGTATTTGTTCTAGGCAATTTAGCATAAAAAGTCGCTGTTTATGATAAAATATAATAC
>NZ_NRJF01000176.1 GCF_003585965.1 Psittacicella gerlachiana
CAAACTACTTTAATAAGTAACACGGTTATTTCTACTGGTGGTGGGATTCTTACACGCATGCGTAATGGTCTGTATATGAAAGACTTTGGGTTTGTAATTTATCTTGAATTAGATATCAAGCACCAAGCACAGCGTTTATTAGCAGACGATCAATTGAGCAAGCGTCCAATTGTTAGAGACTGTAAAAATATTGAAGATTTAATAAAAAAATTAGAAGATTTACATGAAAAACGAGATTTAACTTATGAATATTTTGCAGACTACACTATTAAAGTAGGTGGCAAAACTCCTGAGGAAATTGTAAATCAAATTATTAATTTCCTTAATGAGAATAAAATTATTCATGAGAAAGATTTTCTCGAAAACTTTGCTGGACGCATGCATTACAATCCTTATAAACGTTTACGTCGTAATAAGCAAATTCAAAAATTACGTCAAGAAGAACGTGGAGCAGGGAAAAAACAAGAATATCGTTTTATAGATAACGAATAAACTAAAAAAGTACTTGAAGTTTAGGCTTTAAGTACTTTTTTAGTTAAAAGACAGCAAGAGCAATAATCGAATCACAAAAATTCATGCTTTTTAGTAAAAAGTTAGCTTTTAGTCTTGCATTTTGTTCATAAACTCTGTATAATATGCCACACAAGAAGGTTAATAAATTGTGTTTTTTCATTAATTTATTAATATTACTTGTAAATTATTATATAACTTCATATTTAAAAGTATTTAGGAAACTAAAATGGAATTCTTTAACTATATCGAAGTTAGCATTACAGGTAAAAAATATAAATAATCTTTACCTCTTTGCTAATTGCATTTAGTGAAGGAATTTAGTTACAGGAATTATAACTAATTTTTTAGGTAATACTTTTTTTGTGAGTAAAGCTCACATAAAGTTACCCTTAGTCGCACACTATAAACGCAACTAAGTCGGTTACATTTTTTCGGTAGCTATAAAATCAAATATTTTTATTTGCTCCCAATATAAAAAATCTAGCGAAAGTATTTTACAAATATCGTTTGTTTAAATACTAACTAGTCAATCAGGGAAATTCGACTTACCATTTGAAGTTAGATTTCACCTGCCTGGATAAGGAAAACTTAAGAATTTGCGATATTTGTTGAGCCATCAACTTAAGGTTCCAAATATTTAGTAAATAGCAAGCGAATAAATTAGCGAGCTATTTAGTCGAGTTTTATATTAGTTTATACTAGTCAGAGATGGCTAGTTTTTTTATTTTAAGAGCATCTCCGTTGGAGATGCTCTTATTATTTTTCTAATTTATAAGTTTTTTGTAAAAATTTTAAAGCCCAGTTTACCGGAACAAATTTTTGTAAATACCACATAAAATAAGTTGGTAAGCCAACAAGGTAGTAGACTTTTTGTTTGCGACTGGTTAAAGCCTTAACTGCAATATTTGCGAGGTCTTCAGGGGTAGAAGTAAAACGTTTGCGATTAGTATTGGTTAATCGCTCTTGTTGTTCTTGATACTCTTTTTGTAAGTGACTACTTGCATGTTCAAAAGAGTTTTGTGACTCTTGTAGAGCTCGAGTTCTAAATTTCGTGATAACTGGACCTGGATTGAGCAGACTTACTTGAATTCGAGGATTGTTATTTTCCACAATAAAAGTTTTGATCATACTATCAAGACCGGCTTTACTTGCCCCATAGGCTGCTCTAAAAGGAGCTGGGACAAAGCTAACAATGCTCGAAGTTACGAGAATACGTCCATAACCTTGTTGATGAAAAATTTTGATACAGCGATTAAAGTAATCCCAAGTACCAAGCAGATTACAATTAATAATTTGCTCTAAATCTTTTCTTTGTGTGTCTTCTACCGCACTTACAAAGCCATAGCCAGCATTAAGAAAAGCGGCATCTAAATGTTCTAAGTCGGGATCGGCAAAAAGAGCTTCAATTTGTTCGGCAGAGGTTTGATCACAATATTTTACTTTGATCCCATAGGGAGTTAAATGACAAGCATCACTTTCTTGACGTACTGTAGCAATAACTTCCCAACCTAATTGAGCAAATTTGATCGCTGTTGCTAGACCAATTCCCGATGAACATCCTGTAATAAGAATTTTTTGTTGCATATAAAGATAAAGTAAGCAGGTTAATCTTTATGATTAACCTGCTGTGGATTTAAGATTAACTTTCTAAATCTAATGGTTGTTCACGACAACCGCAGTGTTCACATTTACATTCACGACTGCGAGCAAAGGTATAACCGTGCATATCGAGTTTAGTTTTTACATCTTTTTGGTCGAGTTTAATTACAAGATCATAAAGATTTTTTAAGCTCTCGATACGTTTATCTGATAAATAGCTACGAATAGCATACTTAGTTAAAAAGGTTTCAAACTCAAACTTTTTGTCAAACATATAGTTAATAAGTAAGGCAAAAATGTAAGAGCGTAGAACTTTTGATTTACAGATAAAAGTTAAACGGTGAGTTTCTAAAACCATAAAGATTGGAGTTTCGCAACCGGTAATTTCAATATAATCTTTATAATTACCCGGATTACGATCAAAAGCACCATTAAAGGACATAATTTCGTTATGTACCAGTTGAGGTGCTAATTTTGCACGTACAATACCATCGTACATGGCTAAATTAATAAATCTTTTTTCAATTTCCATAAAAAATTAGCTTTTACTCAGAAGATGAATTTTTTACCTAGAGTTATTATAGCAAAGTTAAGAATAATTTTTTATGCTAATCTAGATTGTCATTAAGAAACTGAGCGATAAGGTTAATGGTATAGTCTACTTCTTCTTTAGTATTAAAAGGAGCTAAACTAAATCTAAGCGTTGAATCTAAACCAAGAAAATCATGATAAGGGTAAGCACAATGTTTACCTACGCGAGCACTAATATTATGTTGGGCAAGGAACATGCCTAGATCTATATCTAGCCCATCCTCAATATTTATGAGAATATGATGTCCGGTGCAAGGTAAAATAACCACGTCTTGAGTTTTATTAGCTAAATCTTGAACAATATTAAGACTTCTACTAAAGTCTGCAACTTGTGGTAACTGAGCAAGTTTGCTAATAAAATACTGTTGCAGAAGATGGGTATAACTGTAAAAATCTTCTAAAGGTAAAGAGTTTAACCAGTCAATATTAGCTTTTACGGTTACCAGAGAATTTATATTTGGTGTTCCCGCAATAAGAAAAGGATTAGTAGGTTGTAAGTTATAGTTCGCAGTCTCAAGATCTACACTTTTTACAAAGCCTCCCCCAACCCATTGGTGTTCTAGACGATGATTGTTGAGAGGTAGGTTTAGATGCTCGAGAGTATTGTTACTTTTAGTCTGTTGCGAACTTTGCTCTATCTCTTCTTTAAGGGTAAAAAACTTAGCTAAAAGCTCTAAATCTTGACTTTGCTTATTCAACTGAGCAATGCGTTGAGAAATTGTTAGATAGCCAATTCCCGTTAACCCAAACATTTTATGTAGTGACCCTACAATAAAATCAGCAGGCCAGTTATCTTGAAGTTGGTTTTTTTGTAGATAAATGTGATTAAAACATGATCCCTGAGCATTATCAAGAGCGAGCCAAGTGTGAGGCGAAAATTGTTCAAGAATGCTTTTAATTTCCCCAATTGGATGAATGAGACCATTAACATTGTCAACACTACTCAAAGTTATGAGTAAAAGTTGTTGGGCATGTTTTTGACAAAAATCACGTAAAAAATCTAAATCTAAAGTGAGATTATTTTTTAGAGGAATAGTCTTAATCTCTAAAAAATTATAAGTTTGAGCTAATTTAAGCCATGGCAGAATATTAGCATGGTGATTGCTTTGAGCAACTAAAAGATAATATTTTTGTGGTTTTTGACCTTGCTGTTGCTTATACCAAAATTGCCCTAAGGTAGGAGCTAATAAATTAAGAGCTTCTGTGGTATTTTGGGTATAAGTTAAGTGCAAAAAATCCTGAGGACATGCTGAAGCTTGAGGGAAAATATAATTATATAATGCCTCTTGCCCTTGTTTAACTAAAGTAGTAAGTTCTTCGGTATGTAGAGAACGTTCTACATTTCCAGCAAGTTGAAAACCGTGAATAAAAGCATCAAGCACTTTTTGTGGTCTGAGGCTTGTAGCTGCATTATCAAAATAAATTAAAAAATTGTTTAATGCGGGGAATTCTTGACGAAATTTTTGTATTTGTGGAGCATATTGTTCAAGTTTATGCTCTAAAGTAAGATAATCTTGCATAGAATATAAAATAAAATTCAGCTTAATCCAAAGCAAGAGAGTTTAAGAAAAAATTATGCTTACTATTATACCTAAGTTGGGATACAGCTTAATATAATTTATGCTTTTAATTTA
>NZ_NRJF01000177.1 GCF_003585965.1 Psittacicella gerlachiana
TAAAAACAGAGTTTGAAAAAGTAAAGCCTGCTAAAAAGAGGTCTTAGTAGATATATAAATTCACAAATAATCTTAAATAAAAAAATCTAAAATAACCTCACTTCTAATTATCCAAAAGTAAGGAATAAAAATATGAGTAATTCTGTAGTAAAAGCTCCACTGCATTATTTTCAAGATAAAGTAAGTAAAATCAAGCATGAGTTAAAGGAATTAGAAAATGAAGTAAATGAAGATTTCGATCGTGAAGTCAAATTTGCTTTAGCTGAGTATGAAAGTTTAAGAGCTAAATATTTAGAATTAGTTTTTAAATATCAACCGAATAGAATCGATTTAATCCAAAATGAAACCGAACTTGATCTTGAAAATGCTGATCTTAGACAAGAGTTTCTAAAATTACAAAACTCGTATAAAAGTTAATTACTGCAACTACGAGTACAAGAAAAAGAAATCGAACAAAGAAAAGAGAATAATAATTTAGAAGTTTTAAAGCTTCTTGCTAAATATCAATTACCTAATAATAGTCATGATAAATTAAAACAGTCTATTCAGGAGATAGAATCTAAAAAGCAACAGACGTATAAACAGTGTGTAGGAGCATGTATTAAAGGTTGCATTTTTGGAGCGTTTATTGCAGGAGTTTTCTGGGGAAGTTTAACCTTTTTTAGTAATTATTTCTAATCAAATAAATAAGAAATTTTGGTTAGGTGTTATATATAGATTAGTGAAGTATAAGCTATGAATAGTGATTTATTTAGTAGTGAATCTCGTCTTGCAGAGAAAATAGAAAACCTCGTAAAGAAGCAGTATGATTTGCGTTTAGAAATTATGGATAGTGAGCAGCTTGGAGAAGATAATCCTGAAACTGAGCAACTACTTGATAATTTATTAGAAATCAAAGATAAAGCAACAACTTTAATTGAAGATAAGAATGATCTAATTTTTGGATATACTTTAGGAATTGGGAAGAAGTATATGCAAGTTAGACAAAATTACCTAGACCTTGCACAGAAAGCAGAACCTAATAATGCTCAAACTTATGCTCAAGAAACTGAGATTAATATTAAGTCTGCACAAATGCTTTTATCTTATCGAGAAAAAATAGTCGAATTGCAAGAGCTAGAAAAACTAGTTAAAGCAGAAAAAGAATTACAAGATATAGATTCAGAAAATAATACTAAGATTATTGAAGTTTTAGAAGAAAAAGGTTTTCATTATAACGATAGTAAAGTTTTTGAAGATGAACTCCAAACATTAGTAAAAAATCGTAAATCAAATAGTGGTTTATATCAAGTAATTACTTTCTTAGTTGCATTCTTTGTTGTTCTTGCTCTTGGTATTAGATACATTTTTGAAGTAGAAGGTATAAGCTTTTAGTCTGTATAAAAGTTAATATTTCTATGAGAACTATATTAGCTTTAGTTAAGCAGTGTTTTGATTGATTTTCTTCTTAGAGATCGTATTGAAATACAAATAAGCAGGGATAAAACTAATTAACTAAAAACTATAGCTACCAAAGCTTCAAAGCAAGATATTTTGAATTTAATCGATTTAGGGTTGTATAGGTTTTTAAAATTTATATAACGTAAGGTGATTTTTATATGAAGTTTTCTGTAAAATTACTTTCATTTCTAGCCTCTATTCTTATATTTCCTGTAAGTTTAAAGGTTCAAGCTTCTAATATTAATTTTACGCCTACAGAAGCTACAGTATATATTAGAGCTAGTTTTGAAGATAATAAAGGTATTTGGCATAATTTACAAGAAGCTGTACTTTATGATATTAAAAATGATTATGCAAAAAGACAGCTGGTAGAATATGCTAATCTTGTAAATTATTTCTCTTGGGCATTTGCACATTATTCTAAGCCACGAGTAGTTAATGGACGTTATGTAATTCCTCAGTTAAATGAGTTTTTTACATTAGTAGAAGCATGTACGGTATATATAGGTTCGGTAAAAGAGGGGTTATATATTGATCCTTGTAAATCATTTATCGCTTTTGCCTCTTTATACAATAACGATCCTAATTCATTAGCAACTTCTGTATTTAGTATCGAGTATGCAGTAGCTCAAGATGATCCTCAACAAGTTGTAGACTTAGCGAAAAAGAAAAAGATTTTTAATGCTTTAGTTAAAAATTGGTATCTAACTGATGACAAAGTTTTATTAGATAACTATTTAACTTTTAAACCTAGCTTTAGTTGGAATGCCAATGATGTAACTGACTCGAGTTTAAGACAAAGTGTTTTAGTGTGGAAAAGCTTTTTTGATGTAAATCTTGTTAAAGAAAAACCTGATGCTCCAGCAAGTAAAGGTAAGTCAAGTAATAAAGGAAATAAATCTGCTACTTAGTCTTGAAGATTTTTTTGCAAAATTGTTTGGCAATAAAAATTTAGTAAAAATTTACCCTTAAAGTAAAAACCTAGGAATTTCCTAGGTTTTTGCTTTAAGGGTTTTTCTTAATTAATTCTAAAATTTTAGCTACCGCAAAATTAGCAAAGGTTGCAGTAACTACAGTTGCCGAGCCATAACCATTATTACAGTTAAGACTTTGTAGATCACAAGCTTGCTTGTCTTCAGGTAAACTCATTTGTTCACTAGAGTAAACTGTAGGAACATTAAATTTTTTATCTTTAAATCTGTCTCTGTAACCAAATTCTCTACGTAAACGATTTCTTACGTTAGCAATTAGAGGATCTTGTGAAGTTTGAGTTAAATCCGCAAGGCTAATTTTGCTCGGATCATACTTACCACCCGCAGCTCCACAGACTACCAGTTTATATTTATTGCGACGGCAAAAGTTAATTAAATTAGCTTTAACTTCAGCATTATCAATAGCATCAATAACATAAACATTTGGTTGTTGAATTTGAGGTTCTGCAGTTAAACCTTGAGCTGTAAAAGGATGAGGACAAATAATCTCAGCCATATTTTCAAAGGCAAGAAATTTATCTATGATTTTTACATCAAGATTTGGGTTTATATCTTTACATCTTTGAGCTAAAACTTCAGTTTTATCATCACCTTTAGTTGAATGTAATGCAGGTAGTTGACGGTTAATATTAGAAATACAAATATCATCAGCATCAACTAATACTAGTGATCCTATCCCACTACGAGCTAAACTTTCAACCGCCCAAGAACCAACTCCGCCAACACCAATGATAATAACTTGGCTTTGAGCAAAAGTTCCTAAAGCATTTATCCCATATAAAGAAGCTATACCTTTAAAAGAACGCCAGTATAAAGGATTAAAGTCTTCTTCTTGATATTTGATAAGCATTTTTGTCATTGTTGATTTATAAAGTAATTAAAGGTTTGCATAGCACTATTATAATCGCTATAACCATGTAAAATTCTTAAGCCATTACTTAGAAAAACTACGGGGTAAGAATCTATTTTAAAATCCTTAAAAAGTTTATCCGTAGTATCTAATATAGCTATACGTTGATTCGAAGTTTTTATTTGTGCTACAGGTTGAGCAAGATAAGTGAATCTTTTTTCTGCAGGTTGTTCGAGAATATAATTTATTTTCTCTGCTTCTTGAGGCTTATTATAGTTAATTAACGGAACAAAAGTTAAGGAAATACCTTGTTCTTGGAATTTTCTGGCATCTGCAATTAAATTATGACAGTATCTACAATTTATATTAAAAATCACATAAGCATGAATTTTTTCATTCTTTGCGGTTAAATTAATAAATTGTGCTTTATGAGGAGAGATTTTATCAATTAAGATACGATCTAAAGTATTGTAAACAAGGTTACTTTGAGTATCTTTAGTAAATACGGGACCGGTAGTAAAATAATTTGAATTGCCGAAGAAAGTAACAGTTATATCTTCAAAAATCACCACCTTGATATTAGTATCTTCATAAACAAGGTTGTAAGGCGTAAAATTTGCTCGTTCAAGAATTTTTTGTTGCTCTCCAGTTAAAGCCGCATAACTACTTAAGGGAAATAGCAAACATAGAATAAGAGGAAAAAATTTTTTAAATTTCATAAAGTATAGACTATAAAAGGTAGACTAGGTCTACCCTTTATTTTAACTTAATTTTATTAACGCATGGTTACAAATTCTTCAGATCCCGTAGGGTGAATAGCTACCGTATTATCAAAGTCTGCTTTAGTTGCTCCCATTTGCATTGCTACCGCAAAACCTTGAATCATTTCATCAACGCCATAGCCAATACCGTGTAAACCAATTACTTTTTCGTTTTCACCTTGAACAACGAGTTTCATGAAGATTTTTTCTGGATGAGAAGTAACTGCAGTTAACATCGAAGTAAATTTACTACTGTAAACTTTAATGCCATTTGGATTAGTTTGAGGATCAAAAGCACCAAATTTTTCTAATGCTGTTTTTTCACACATGCCTACTGTCCCTATTGCAGGGTGACTAAAGATTACCGTAGGGATATATGAATCCTTATTGAAGTGTAATCCCTCTTTATGGTTGTAAAGTCTTTCGGCAAGCATACGGCCTGTTTTAATTGCTACTGGAGTTAGGGCTGGAGCATTGGTAGCATCACCGATAGCTAAAATATTCGGAACACTGGTTTCACTAAGGTCATTAGTAATGATAAAGCCTTCACTATCAGTTATTACTCCAACTTCATCAAGATTTAACCCAGCTAGATTTGGTTCACGTCCTATAGCCCAAACAAGAAACTCAGAATCTAAATTCCCATGATTGGTAACGAGACGAGTTTGTCCATTGTCTAGTTGCTCAACTTTAGTAAACTCACTGTTACCTAGGTGTTTTAATCCTTGAAGTTTAAAGTTTTCTAAGAGTTCATCTGTAATATCTTTATCTGCCCAACGTAATGGACGATCACCTCTAGTTACAAGAGTAGTATCTACGCCAAATGAATTTAAAACTCCTGCTAATTCTACAGCAATATAGCCAGCACCAACAATGACCGCACTTTTTGGTAATTCAGTTAAAGCAAAAAAGTCGTCAGAGGTTTTACCAAGTTTTGCCCCTTCAATATTTGGAATCACTGCCTTACCGCCTGGAGCAAGTAAGATTCTCTCTGCTGTATAGTTAGTTGTAGTTTGTTCTGGTGACACTACTTTTACCGTATGAGCATCAACAAGACTTCCCCATCCTGTAATGAGAGTTACTGCATTTTTAGTAAAAGTTGTATTATAAGAGTTATGAATGCGAGAAATATAAGCTTCTCTTGCTTCTACTAGTTGAGCAAAGTTAATTGCATTTACTGAGGTTTGAAAACCATAATCTGCACTTAAAGTCTTAATTTGTGATAAGAGATTTGCTCCATTCCATAGTACTTTTTTTGGTACACAACCCACATTTACACAAGTACCACCTAAAGCTTTACCTTCAATCACTGCTACCTTAGCTCCGTGCATAGCTGCACGATTAGCAGTAGCGATACCGCCACTACCCCCGCCAATAACTAGAAGATCAAAATCATATTTTGTTGTCATAAATCTATCCTAATATAGTTTATTGTTGTTTGTTTTTTATTTATTTTTTTGAAAAATCGTGATAAGCTGCATAGCCGAGTTCTCCCGATTCTAAAGCCTGCTTATGTAGTTTACGTGATACTGCGACATAAACATTGTTACCACCAATTTGGACTTTTTCTCCTGAGCTTTGTGGTTTGCCATTTTCATCTAGGCGTAGAACAAAAGTTGCTTTTTTACCGGTAGCACAAATAGTTTTTAATTCTATAATTTCGTCAGCCCAAGCAAGAAGCCAAGCGGATCCTGCAAAAGGCTCACCTAAAAAATCGGTACGAATCCCGTAGCAGAGAACCGGAATATTTTGATAATCAACTATGTCAGAAAGTTGTTTTACTTGTTCGGCTGTCAGGAATTGAGCTTCGTCAATTAAGATTGCTCCTATAGGTCTATTGCTCCCATCATTGTTTTTTAGGGGAAGTTCTTGCTCAGTAATTTGTTTGATCGCTTCGATCATATTGGTATCAGGAGCAAAAGGATGAGCTTTTTCTTTAATTCCTAGTCTCGAAGTTATAAATAACTCTTTATTAGTTAACTCTCCATTTGCATCACGATTATCTGCATGAAAGTTAAAGAGAATGGTATTAAATCCTCTTTCTTTATAGTTATGCGAAGCTTGTAAAAGGTTAGTGCTTTTACCAGCATTCATAGTTGAATAATAGAAAAATAGTTTTGCCATAGTGAGTTAATCTAATCCATTTTTAAGTTTTACCGCTATAAATTATACAATAAATGTCAAGCGTAATAAAGAAAAGCAAAAAGAGGCAGGAATATTCCCACCTCTTTTTTACTTTTCGAATATTGTTTAATTAAATTTATTTTATGCAAAGTGACGAACTTCGCCTTCACCTTCAAGGTTATCAACACATCTTGCACATAATTGTGGATGATTAGCGTTAGAACCAACAGAAGAGGTAAAGTGCCAACAACGGTCACATTTAGGAGCATCAACTTTAGCTGCTTCAACGTAGAATTTATCAGCTTTAACTGGAGCTTGTGATAAATCTTTTACTTCTAGTTTAGATACTAAGAATACGTATTTTGCTTCTTCACCTAAAGTATTTAAAGCTTGAACTAATTCTTTAGCTTCAGGAGAAACATATAAAGTAACTTGTGCTTCTAAAGAAGAACCTATAGTTTTATCTTTACGTAAAGCTTCTAAAGCTACGTTTGCTTGATCACGTACTTGAAGTAATTCTTTCCAAGCATTGTCGCTTACTGCAGTATCATTAGCTACAAGTTTATCGAAGTGATATGCTGTAAATACATATTTATCACGATTACCTGGTAAGTGTTCCCAAGCTTCTTGAGCGGTAAAGCTAAGAATTGGAGCCATCCATCTTACTAAAGCTTCAGCTACATAGTACATTGCAGTTTGTGCAGAACGTCTTGCTAAACTATCTTCTTTTAAGGTATAGATACGGTCTTTAACTGTATCTAAGTAGAAAGAACCTAGATCAACAGAACAGAATTGCATTAAAGTTTTTACGATTAAATGTAATTCATATTTTTCGTAGTTAGCACGTACTTGTTCTTGGTAAGCTTTAGCTAAAGAAACAATGTATCTATCTACAGATAACATTTGTTCAAATGGTACAGCATGTTTTTCAGGATCAAAACCATTTAAGTTAGCTAATAAGAAACGTGTAGTATTACGAATACGACGGTATTGGTCAACTGAACGTTTTAAGATCTCATCAGAAACACGGATATCACTAGTGTAGTCAGTTTGTGCTACCCATAAACGTAAGATATCAGCACCATATTTTTCGTTAACTTCTTGAGGAACGATTACGTTTCCTAAAGATTTAGACATTTTTTGTCCATTACCGTCAACGATGAAACCGTGAGTTAATACTTCTTTATAAGGAGCTTTTTGAGTAACACCTGCACCGATACAGATAGAAGACATGAACCAACCACGATGTTGGTCAGAGCCTTCTAGGTACATGTTAGTGATATTACCTTTGTATTCAGGGCGTAATTTTACAACTGTTTGGCTAGTTGCTCCAGAGTCAAACCATACATCTAAAGTATCTTTAGCTTTAGTGTATTTATTTGCATCTTCAGCACCAAGAAGCTCTTCGTTACTCACATCCCACCAAGCTTGAATACCATCTTTTTCAACAAGTTTTGCAACTTTTTCGATGATTTCTAAAGTTTGTGGGTGAAGTTCACCTGTTTCTTTATTTGTAAATACAGGAATTGGTACACCCCAAGTACGTTGACGAGAGATACACCAGTCAGGACGACCACTCACCATGTTTTCGATACGAGGTTGACCCCATGCTGGAATCCATTTTACTTGTTTGATTTCATCAAGTACATTTTGACGTAAACCAGCTACATCCATACCGATGAACCATTGTGGAGTTGCACGGTAAACTACTGGAGTTTTGTGACGCCAACAATGTGGGTATGAGTGTTGAATTGAAGTTTTGAATACTAAGCGACCAGCGTAAGCTAACTCTTTAATTACTGGAACATTAGCATCGAAAATTTTCATACCTGCAAATTTAGGAACATCAGCTTTAAACTCAGAATCATCATTGATGATGTTAGCTAAACCGATACCATATTTTTTACAAACCTCAAAGTCTTCAAGACCGTTATCTGGTGCGGTATGAACTAAACCTGTACCCGCATCTAAACCAACGTGATCACCAAGGATAAATGGTACATCATGTGAGAATAATGGGTGAACAAAAGTTAATAATTCTAAATCTTTACCTAATACCGGATGTCCAACTACTTCATATGAGCTAAATTTACAAGCTGTAGCTACAGTTTCTACTAATTCCTTAGCTAAAACAAAGTATGCTGGTTCTGCAAAATATTGATTGCCGTCAACTGTTGCTTTCACTAATACATATTCGAACTCTGCATTTAATGAAATTGCACGGTTACCTGGAATTGTCCAAGGAGTTGTCGTCCAGATCATTGCAAACGTAGGTGCATTGGTATCTGTAACGCCAAATTTTTCATTAACAGCTTTAGCATCTTTAGCAGCAAAAGCTACATAGATTGATTCTGATTTTTTATCACGATATTCAACCTCAGCTTCTGCAAGAGCTGAAGCACATTCCACACACCAGTAAACTGGTTTGTGACCTTTAAACATGTGTCCGTTTTTCACTAGGTTTCCTAGGGTACGGATAATCTCTGCTTCAGTATCAAAGTTCATGGTTAAGTATGGGTTTTCCCAATCACCAAGAACACCAAGACGTTTAAAATCTGCTCTTTGTAAATCTACTTGTTCTAACGCATATTCACGACATTTTTGACGGAATTCTTTTGCGTCTACATTTACGCCTGGTTTACCTACTAAACCTTCAACTTTTAATTCAATTGGTAAACCATGACAGTCCCAACCAGGGATGTAAGGTGAATCGTAACCTTCAATTGTTTTTGCTTTAATAATAATATCTTTAAGAATTTTATTTAGGGCGTGACCTAAGTGAATCGTACCATTAGCATATGGAGGACCATCATGTAAAATATACATAGGACGGTTTTCACGTGCTTTACGAATTTGTTGGTATAGCTCATCTTTATACCATTGTTCTAACATTTGCGGTTCACGTTTTGGCAATTCACCGCGCATTGGGAAATCTGTTTGTGGCAGATTTAAATTGTAGTTATTTTCGCTCATAATTTTTTTAATTTTTATAAATTCAAAATTAAAGATATTAATAAAATAAAATCTTTGTGTGGTTACGTTTAACACTAAAGCTATAAATTTTTTAGCAAACAAATTAGTGATTAATAAAACTTAAGCAAATTTTGTCTGTAAAAATCTTTAAGGCATTAGTATTTTATACCTTGCACAAAGACATTGAATGGATACGTTTTGGTTGGTAAGTTTTCTTCTTTGTTTAATATTACCATAAAAATATTATATTTGCCAAGCATGAAAACAATATTTTTCAAGTTATTTAAAAAATAAAATAAGGACGCAAAAAACGTCCTTATTTTTAAGAATTTTATTTTTGTCCACTTACACGTAACTGATTCCAGTATTTATTATAAATCTCTAGAGTTTTATTATCTAAATCAGCGTTAAAAGTAGATTTCTCAAATACCCATTCAGGTGGGAAAAGAATATTTGAATTTTGCCACTCTAATGGTAATAAATCTTTAATT
>NZ_NRJF01000178.1 GCF_003585965.1 Psittacicella gerlachiana
GTTTTATTGAAAAAAGTAAAAGTATCACGTATAAAAATTATAATTTTAATACTTACATCATTAATTGCCCTTATTTCTTTTGTGGTTATTAGTCTTATAAATGGATATAAAATTTATCAGGGAAGAATCAGTGCAAAACCTGATTTAACAATTATTAAAGTAGATAATAAAAATCTGCTATCTCCTTGGACTATAAATTTAGAAGTAATTAATTTTGTCAAGAAAGAATACTTACCTGTTGATATAAAAAATTACAAAGAGCTACTTTGTCAAAATTTAGGGGTAAGTGATGATAAATGTGTGGAACATTTATTTAAAGATTTTAAATCTCCTCAAGTAAATAGCTTTATTCAAATAGACTCTCTATTGACTGATTATTTTATTTTAACTTCATATTATAAGGAGCAAAGTAGCACTTTATTACAAAAGTTAAAAGTTGATTTAACTCAAACAGACACTATTGTTTTATTGCTTGTCTATAAAAAATTAGCAATTCTCCTTGAAAACAGTGAGAAAGATTTAAGAAATATGGAGTTTGCCGATTTAAGTAAGACCGAACTTATAAAAGTTGAGCTTGCTAAATTACAAGAAGTGTATTCTTATGATTTTTTAACTAATTACCAAGAAAATAGTAAAACCAATCCTGGGTTAAAGATCTTTAACCGCTACTTTTATTTTGCTTTAAATGAGCAAGAACTATCTACTTATGAAATACTTGACATTATAAAATCTCAAGAGATAGCTCCAAAAATTGAGGGGCAACTAAAAAATAATTTTAATGTTCTGTATAATAATTTCTTGCAAGTACTTTTTTACTATTTAGATCAAGATATTTCTTCTGCTCTTTTATTAAATTCAGCAGGTTTTGATGAGTTTCATCTAGAAAGATTTCTTATCCAAAGAGTAGGTTTAATTTACTCACTGTTAATCAGTAAAATCTTAGTTGAGTTAGAAGCTAGAAGTGAATCACTTAGTGCTGATGATCAATTAATGGTTTATATGGCTACTTTATTTAATAGAGATCCAAATAGATTTAAACAAAAAGTTTTTCATAAAATAAATTGGGTAAAATACGTTTATTCAATTAATCAAGAGAATTAAAATGACTAGTTATATTGATAGTGCTCTTAGAACTTTAAACATAGAAATTGAGCAAATAAAAAATTTGGAAACGACAATAAATTCAGAAGCTTTTGCTCAAGCTTGCGATTTATTAAATAATTGCACGGGGAAAGTTGTTTGCATGGGGATTGGTAAATCAGGACACATTGCAAAAAAAATTGCAGCTAGTTTTGCTTCTACAGGTACAAGTTCGTTTTTTGTTCATCCTTGTGAAGCTGGACATGGGGATGCAGGAATGATTGTTGAAAATGATCTAGTTCTTTATGTCTCTAATTCAGGTGAAGCTCACGAGTTTAATAGCTTAATCCCTTATTTACAGAAGAATAATGTTAAAGTTATTGGGATAACCAATAATCCTGAATCTACTTTAGCTAAGTATAGTGAAGTGTTTTTATTGTTAAACGTAACCCAAGAAGCTTGTCCATTAAATTTAGCTCCAACAGCCTCTTCAACCAATACTTTAGTTTTAGGCGACTGTTTACTTGTAGCATTAATTGAAAGAAAACAACTTTCAAAAGGACAGTTTGCTTCATCTCATCCTTTTGGAGTGCTAGGTAGACGTTTGTTAATCACTAATGCTAACCTAATGAAAGTCGGAGATGATTTACCATTAGTATTACCCGAGATGATGATTAGTGATTGCTTAGTAACTATGTCAAAGAAAAATTTAGGTTGTGTTTTAATAGTTGACTCGTTAACTGATGCTAAACCTAAATGTCTAGGGATCTTTACGGATGGAGACCTTAGAAGATATATAGTAAATCATAAGGATATTTACGCAACTCAAATAAAAGAAGCAATGACTTCTAGTTTTACGTCAGGTAAGTTAGATGACTTAGCTTACAATACGATGCAAATTATGGAGCAAAAGAAAATCTCTGTTCTACCAATTGTTGATGAAGAAGAGAGAATTATAGGAATTGTAAATTATTTAGCTTTAATTAATTCTGGAATTTGATTCTATCGTGAAAAATAGTAAATTTGAATATATAATATATTGATAAAATTTTATAGAAAAGAGACTAAGGAAAATACTAATGTTAGATTATCGTCAACATGCCAAAGATAAAATTCATTTATTCAAAGGAATTAAACTTTTAGTTCTTGATAATGATGGAATTATGACTCCAGGTCAAGTGCATTACTATGATGCCAATACTGCTGTAGGCGTGAGTTATAGCGTGTTAGATGGTTATGCGATTGCACGTGCAAAAGACTATGGATTACATGTAGCTGTTATTTCAGGTCGTTCTAATAGTGCTTTAGAGTATAGAGCTAAAATTCTTAAAATAGATGGAGCTGATTTTTTCGCAGGAGTTCACGATAAAGGAAAATTCTTACTTGAATTAATGGAGAAATACTCATTAAAACCAGAAGAAGTAGCTTATATGGGCGATGACTATATAGATATTTCTGCATTAAAAGTGGTGGGATTGCCTATTTCTGTTCCTAATCGTCATCCAATGGTGGATAGATATGTAAAATATGTAACCTTAAATCAAGGTGGTTTAGGTGCAGTTAGAGAGGTTTGTGATTTATTAATCATTGCAAATGAAGGGCAATCAAATATGCGCGAAGAGCTATTATTATATTGGAATAGTTAATTTGATGTTAATACAAAAAAGAGTAATTTTTGTTTTATGCTTACTAGCTGTAGCAATAGGAATTTATTCTCTTTCTTCAAGAGATGACGATAATGCAAGTCAAGTCAATAAAAGTGATTTGCCACAAATGGAAATTAGTAAGGCTATTTTAACGAGCTTTGATCCTTTAGGAAATAATGAGTATACGGTTATTAGTAACCAAGTAGATAAGTTACAAGAGAGTGATATATTTAATTTTACTAATGTACTTGTATACTCAATAAGAAAAGATCAGATTAATCAGTCTGTTTTCATGGTTACAAATACGGCAACCATGGAAAATAAGAATCTTCTTTTTAAAGATAATGTAGAAGTATTTTCTTTAGGTAATCCTAATTTTCAACGTGCAGAGTTAAGTGATTCCATCTTAAATTTAGATAGTTATATATTATCTAGCAATAATCCGATAACAATTTATGGTCAATCTTTTATAACTAAAGCAGATGGTTTTAAATTTAATATAAAAGAAGGTAAGTATAACTTAGATGGTAATGTAG
>NZ_NRJF01000179.1 GCF_003585965.1 Psittacicella gerlachiana
ATACCTGATTAACCTGTTGCAAGATTTCACTACGTAAGTTTCTATCCTCAACAATAAAATCTACAAGATATTTATGCAATCTATTTTGTTTACCTAGATCATTCAGGTTTAAAGAAAATTTTATATCTCTTTTTAATTTTACCATAAATTCATGAATGGTTTTTCTTAATAGTTGCATTATCTCTTGTATTAAATTAAAAGCTAACTCTTGATCTAAATGACGAATTGCCAAATAAGCTTGATATGTATAAGGAGGATAATGAAGATTTTTGCGTATATTCATATAAATATTAGCAAAATTAAAATAACTCAAAGTTAGAAGGTCATGATAAATCTTTTCATGTGGCATTCCTGTTTGCAATACTACTGTACCAGGCTTATTTTCTCTTCCCGCTCTTCCTGCAACTTGCACATATAACTGAGCTAATCTCTCTGCAGCTCGATAATCATCACTTAACATTAACCCATCTATATTTAATAAAGCTACCAAAGTTACATTAGCAAAATGATGCCCCTTGGCAATCATTTGCGTTCCAATTAAAATCGATCCTTGAGTATTATGAGCTTTAAGGAGATTCTCTTCGAGTTGTTGAGAATTTTTTGAGGTATCTCGATCAATACGAATCACTCTATCAGCTCGATATAATTGTCCACAAATTTGCTCAATTTGTTCAGTTCCTATACCTAAGGGTACGAGCATAGATGAATTACAACTTGGACATGATTCAGGTAAATTTGAAAATCTAACCCCACAATAATGACAATGTAATTCATGACGTCTACGATGATAAGTTAAAGGACGATCACATTCTGGACAGAGAAAAATATATCCACAAGTATCACAAACTAACTGAGTTGCAAAACCACGACGATTTAAAAATAAGAGAATTTGATTATCTTTTTCTAATTCTTGAATAATTAAATTCCATAAAGAGGTGGTAATTCCAGCTTTATTCAACAAGGCTTTCTTATCATTAATTCCCACAAACTCTTGAGTTCTAATATCGAGAATTATCGTTTTATTTTCAAACTTAGCACTTGCTCGGCGAGAAAGTACTAGGTGTTGAAATTTTCCTAGTTCTAAATTATACAAACTCGTAAAACTAGGAGTTGCCGATCCCATAATAATCGGAATATTTAGCTTTGAAGCTCTTAAAATAGCTAAGTCTCTTGCATTATAGCGAAAATCATTTTGTTGTTTATAAGATGAGTCATGTTCTTCATCCAAAATAATACAGCCTAAGTTTTGCATTTGCGTAAAAATAGCAGATCTCGTCCCAATTAAAACTCCCACCTCTCCTTCTTGACATTCAGCAATTATCTGATTTTTTGCTTCATCATCTATATTAGAATGAATAATATGGATTTTTACATTAAAACGATTCTTAAATCTATTTACCGTTTGCGGAGTAAGTCCAATTTCAGGAACAAGAACTAAACAAGATTTACCTTGTAGCAAATAATATTCAATAAGTTGTAAGTATACTTCGGTTTTCCCTGACCCCGTAACCCCATCTAATAAATAGGTAGCATACCCTGAGTTATTTACTACTTGATTATATGCTTCACGCTGTTGTTCATTTAAAACTAACTTATTGCTGAGGTTGATTAAATGACTTTGTTTTTGTTCTTGAGATAAATAGCTTATGGCGGAAAACCACTTTACTTGAGCTTGATGATAGGGAAGAAAATTAAAGAGTTTACATGAAATAACTAATTGCTTAACTTCTAAATAGCCATTATCCAAGAGCATTTTATAAGACTTGGTATTATGATTAACTACCGCAAGAGAGCGAATTATTTCAGAAACTAACTCATAATCTACAGGATCTAAAATCAAAGTTTGCTCAGAGTTATCCTCTAGATTATAGAGTTTAGCTAACTTTTCTAAAGTAAAATCCAAAGCTAAAATTTGAAGCACTATTTTGAGATTTGCTAGATTTAACTCTAACTCTTTAAATCTAGGTTTAAACTCCTTAAAACCTTGCTCTTCTAACTTAGATAATAACTTTGCCGATATAAGATTATATACTGATTTAAAATATTCTACCGCACTTGCAATATCTCGTAAATTAGCTAATTCCTCAATATGTTCAGCAGTTAGCAAATAGTTAGCTTCAATAAATGAATATAAATCCTCTGATACTTCTAAAAACTCTTTTAAAAGAGCTTCTAAACGGTCGTTAAATTTATAACGTAACAGATATAGACTTGAAACTTTAGGAATTGCATTGCGATACAAAGGTGGTAAAGCGGTGAATAAAGTATTACCTAAACTAGATATAAAATAATTACTTGCAAACTTTAATACTTCAAATAATTCTGTACCAAAATATTTTTTATTTGCAATATGATTTACTAGTTTTATTTTCTGAGGATCTAAATTAGGTTCAACGTTAACTCTTACCACCACAGCATGTGTATTTCTACCATTAAAATTTACATACACTACTCCCCCAACTTCTACCTCTCCCATCTCAGGAGAAACTTTATAAGTATAAATTTGATGGAGATTTACTGGGATCGCAACTTCGATAAACATATGATGATTTAGCTTAAGACAATTTAGTTAGATACAAAGAAAAGCGAGAGTTTATCTCGCTTTTGATTTATTATATTATTTATTGTGATAACGATTGTAGCTATCAAGGATTTCTTTTTCTGCAGAAGCTTTATTTTCCCAAGCTTCAACTTTAACCCATTTACCTTTTTCAAGATCTTTATAATGTTCGAAAAAGTGTTTTGTTTGCTCTTTTAAGTACTCAGGGAAATCTTCAACATCTTGAATATCTTTGTACATAGGAGCGATTTTTTCATGAGGTACAGCTAATACTTTAGCATCAACGCCTGACTCATCAGTCATTTTTAATACCCCAACTGCACGACAACGAATTACAGCACCGTGTACTAATGGGAAAGGAGTTAACACTAATACATCTACAGGGTCACCATCTAATGATAAAGTTTGGTTAATAAAACCATAGTTTAAAGGGTAAACCATTGCTGTACCAATAAAACGATCACAGAATAAAGCACCAGAATCTTTATCTACTTCATATTTTACTGGGTTAGTATATGCTGGAATTTCAATAACAACGTTAAAATCGCTAGGTAAATCTTTACCTGCAGGAACTTTTTCTAATAACATAAAAATCCTTATTTATATTAATACCAACGAGATATTACAGCTATATTATACCACTAAAATCAAAAAATCCTCAATAAATACATCCCCTTAACTCTAACTAAATACACTTTTTTGCTTTAAATTAAAAAATTCACTCACAAATATACTCATCCTCAAATTCTCATAGAGAGAAAAATATTTAAACATAAAAAGAGGCTATGCAATGCATAACCTCTTTTTATCTTTTTGAATATTTTTATTATTTAGCTGATTTTTCAACTAATTCGATAACTGCCATAGGAGCAGCATCACCTGCACGGTAACCACATTTAAGGATACGAGTATAACCACCGTTACGCTCTTTAAATAATGGACCTAATTCGTCGAATAATTTTTTCACTGCTTCTTTATTGTTACCTAAACGAGCAAATGCTAAACGACGGTTTGCAGTAGTATCTTCTTTAGCTAAAGTGATTAAAGGTTCTACGTATCTACGTAGTTCTTTAGCTTTAGGTAAAGTAGTTTTGATAATTTCGTGTTCTACTAAAGCAATAGTTAAGTTACGGAACAACGCTTTACGGTGCGCACTATTGCGGTTTAGTTTACGACCAGTTTTTAGATGGCGCATCTATTAAAACTCCTAGTAAGCTGAACTTAGTATTTAAGTTCTGCTGGTGGCCAGTTCATTAGACGAGTTCCTAATTGTAGACCGTGATTTTTAAGAATATCTTTAATTTCATTTAAAGACTTACGACCTAAATTAGGTGCTTTTAATAACTCAACTTCACTTCTTTGAACTAAGTCACCAATGTAACGAATGTTTTCTGCTTTTAAGCAGTTAGCTGAACGTACAGTTAACTCTAAAGCATCAACAGACTCTAATAAAATAGGTTCAAATTCAGGTTTTTTAACAGTTGGTTCTGCTTGTTGTTCAATAGCTTGAAGATCAACAAAAGGAAGTAGTTGTTGGTGTAAAATTGATGCTGCATGACGAATAGCGTCTTCAGGATCAATAGTACCATTAGTTTGTAAAGTAATAGTTAATTTATCATAATCGTTTGATTGACCATGACGAGCATTAGCTACTTCATAGTTAACTACTTTTACTGGAGCAAATTTTGCATCTAATAGTACAGTTTTAGAGCCTAAAATATTAATTTTAGCTTCTACACCTTTTTCGCGACGATCTCTAGCTGGTGAATAGCCAGTACCAGTCTGAATGCGTGCATGAATACGAATTTCAGCTTTAGGAGAAGTTAAATGACAAAGAACTAAATCTTTATTAATTACTTCAACTCCAGGTTGTGCGATTACATCGCCAGCTCTTAAAGCACCAACACCTTTTTTCTCGAACTGAACTACAACCTCATCCATATCATCAGCAAGTTTAACTGCTAATTCTTGGAAGTTCAGAAGAATATTTAACACATCTTCTTGAACGCCTTTAATTGTATCGTATTCTTGCTGTATACCTTCAATACAAACTTCGGTAACAGCTGCACCAGGCATCACAGATAAGAGGATACGACGTAAACTGTTTCCTAAAGTATGTCCAAAACCACGCTCTAATGGTTGTAATGAAACTTTCGAAAAATATGGTTCTGCATACTCTTCAATGTCAATCGTGGATGGAGTAAGAAGTTTAGTACTTTTTGATTCCATAAAATCCTCTACTTGATATTTAATTCAGACTAATTATTTTGAGTATAACTCGATAATTAACTGTTCATTGATAATGATATCAGCTGGGATTTCTGAGCGTTCTGGAGCTGCTTTGAAAACACCTTCCATTTTATCAGCATCAACATCTAACCATGTAGCGCTTAAACGGTTTTTAGCTAATTCAAGAGCTGATTTAATACGCACTTGTTTTTTAGCTTTTTCACGGATAGAAACAACATCGCTAGCTTTTAATTGATAAGAAGGGATGTTTACTACTTTACCGTTTACTAAAACGCTTTTGTGACTTACTAGTTGACGAGCTTCAGCACGAGTTGCTGCAAACCCCATTCTGTAAACTGTATTGTCTAAACGACTTTCTAATAATTGTAATAAGTTCTCACCAGTATTACCTTTTAAGCGGTTAGCTTCAAAATAGTAATTACGGAATTGACGCTCTAAAATACCATATAAGCGACGAACTTTTTGTTTTTCACGTAATTGATTACCGTAGTCTGATAAACGAGCTCTACGAGCACCATGTTGACCAGGTGCAGTTTCTAAACGACCTTTCTTTAATTTATTTTCTAAACCACGTAAAGATGATTTAAGGAATAAATCTGTTCCTTCACGACGGCTTAGTTTTACTTTAGGTCCTAAATATCTTGCCATTTTATGCTTTCTCCAATATTTCTACCGATAACGTTGTTAATTAAATACGACGTTTTTTCGGAGGACGACAACCGTTGTGAGGGATAGGTGTAACATCAACAATGCTAGTAATTTTGTAACCAGCTGCGTTTAACGCACGAATTGTTGATTCACGACCTGGACCAGGTCCTTTTACACGTACATCAAGATTTTTTAAGCCGAATTCTTTACATTTTTCAGCTACACGTTCTGCTGCAACTTGACCAGCGAATGGAGTAGATTTACGTGAACCACGGAAACCTGAACCACCAGCTGTTGCCCAAGCTAGAGCATTACCTTGACGGTCTGTGATAGTAACGATTGTGTTGTTGAAAGAAGCATGAATATGAGCTACACCATCAACTACATTCTTTTTAACACGTTTAGCACGTGTGTTACGAGCAGGATTAGCCATGTTACTTTATTCTCCGATTATTTTTTAATTGGTTTAGCAGGACCTTTGCGTGTTCTAGCATTAGTCTTAGTACGTTGACCACGTACAGGTAAACCACGACGGTGACGTAAGCCACGGTAGCAACCTAAGTCTGTAAGACGTTTGATGCTCATGTTAACTTCACGACGTAAGTCACCTTCTACAGTGAATTTAGCAACTTCAGCACGTAACTGATCGATTTGTTCTTCAGATAATTCCTTGATCTTAGTGCTTGGTGCGATACCTGTAACTTCACAGATATGTTTTGCACGAGTAGCACCAATACCGTAGATTGCTGTTAAAGCAATTACAGCGTGTTTTTGATCAGGAATGTTAACGCCTGCAATACGGGCCATTTGCACTCCTAGAGTATTTGAAAAGCTATGTATCTTGAAAAGCCCGTTTCAGGATACTCAAAACATAGCTTTTAGTAAAAAATAAAAAACAGCATTATCAAAAAAGAATAATGCTTCCATAAAATAAACTATTTGTTGACTCAGCGATTGCGGTTCAGGTGGATTGCTCACTTTATAACCTAATTACCTGCATGCTTTATTAAAAAGAACCAGCTTGCTACCAAATAATAAGCAAGTAATAATATATAAATTACTTATATTTATTTTGGATTTATAACAATTTAAAAATTCTTCTGTCGAGTCAACCGCTACATTATAGCACATTCAAATTAATAATTGTAGTCTTTTTTAATAATTTTTTCTCTTTCATGATTATTGCTTTCTTTCTTCGAAAAAACCCTTTGGTATTTGACTTAACCTGACTCTTGTTAATCTAACTAAATTTAACACTTAGTGCTATAATCAAAAGAAAATACTTTCAAACCTTTTTAAATTTAAAAGTTATATTTATGCTTGGATTCTTAAAGAAAATCGTTTCTTCTCTAAAAAACGATACTACTAATAAGGAAGAAAATCTTCCCCCTATTATTGCTAAGAAAAATAAAAGCTTTTCCGAACATCAGCAACTAGAAGCACAAATCTCTAATCCTCAAGAGAATTTACCAACTCTAGGTACAGAGCATTCTAGTTTTGAGATCTTTCTTAAAGAGAGTTCTACTTTTAATTACCATATTTCTCACAACCTCTTACAAAATCATCGTAATCTATCTTTAACTCAATTCTTTGATTTAATTGTAGCCTATGGAAAAGAATATGACCTCTTTAGTAATCATATTCTACATGAGGAACATAATGAACAAGAATCTCGCTTCTTATCTTTAGCTAATGCAATTTCTTTAACTTTTAAAGAAAATCTATTTGATGATCATGGAAATATTAATGATAAAGCTTTAGTTATTATCGACTTCTTCTTAAATGACATTCTCTATAATCATCCCGAACTTCAACTCGAATGCATTCAAGCTCAGGATATAGAAAAAATTTTAGAAGATCACTTTGACAATATCTCTACAAGTAGTTTTTTTAATTCTTTTATAAAGCCTAAATATTACCCAAACTTAGTAAACCTACTTAATAAGGATATAGATGGATTATTAAACAAAGAAACTACTTTTTTTGATAAGCGATTACCTTTTTTAATTTTGGTCGATCTCTTACGTAAAGCTACTTTCTTACCATTAAGCTATCATGAGCTACTTATTGAGTTCTTTAATAACTACATCGAAAAGCCTCAAGATAGCATGCACTTTCAACAGCTACGTAGAGACATTATTGTCAATGAAAAGCCATTCATGCAGCTTTTAATTACTGAATATTTAACCTTTAAAGCTTATGAATTTAATTTAACTTCGAAATCATATTTTACCGATCGGCAAGCTATTAAATCCTTTAGGAAGAAAATTAGCTTACAACCTCTCTACCTCTTTGCATATATTATTCTTGCAAGGAGAAAGACTAAATCAGAACATATTTTCCTACAAGAAAAAGACATTCTCCTCTTAAATCATGTAGCTTACCTTTGTGAAAGCAAAGTAGATTTTAAGAAACTTTATTTTTATTTAAAAGAAAATGGCTTATAAAGATAACATAAATCTTCTTAGTTTAGAAGTACAAAAACTAAATGCAAGTTGGTATGATCTAGGAAATTTCTTGGAAACTTCAGGACTACTTTCAAAGATCATTGATCTTTACGGTATAGATTCCAACACGGTAAGACCATTATTACCTGATTTATTCAATGCATTTAACTTACCCTTAAATAAAGTTAAAGTAGTAATCCTCGGGCAAGATCCTTATCCTTCAGATCATGCCCATGGTTTTGCTTTTAGCTCAGCTTCTAAAGAACAAACTCCTAAAAGCCTACAAAACATGATCAAAGCGATTAAAATTGATTTGGGTCAAGACTATTTACCTAATATTATAGGCAAAGGAAATTTAATTAATTGGGTAAAGCAAGGTGTTTTTCTTCTAAATACCCGTCTTACTGTAAATGTAGGCAATCCCTTAGATCCTATGCACGACATTTGGCAAGAATTTATTCTCCAAGTTTTTAATCGACTACAACAAAGAAAAAATATTGTTTACTTACTATGGGGTAAGCATGCTCAACAATATGCTAAATTTATAAATCCTGCAGAAAACTTTATTATCACTACCAGTCATCCCTCTCCATTAAGTGCTCATCGTGGTTTTTTTGAAGCTAATTGCTTTCTCAAAACCAATGAATACTTAATCCAAACTGGACAAAATCCAATAAACTGGTAAATATGAAAAAAGAGAGCACAATTGGCTCTCTTTTTTCATATTTCATATTACACTTTTAAAATCTTATCTTATTTAAAAGCATATGCTTATTCAATGATATCACTTGGAGTCCAGTAAACCGGATCTACAGTTTCATCATCTTCCCCTGTTTCAATGAAAGTTCCGAATAATCCATATTCAACTTCATTATTAGGGAATTTCTCTACTAGATTTAAAATATCTAAAATATCTGTAACAATAAGTTCTTTATCATCTAAAGTACTTTCAACTACAACATCAAGATTCCAACAGCCTTCAGGATAAACCACTCTGTCGTTCTCATCTAAGAACTCACCTTCGATAAACTCTGGCTCGTCACATTCAAAATCAAGCTTTGCAGCTGCCGCAATAAAGTCTTCGATATGCTTATCAGATTTAAATAAAATGTGATGCAAGAAGATATGTGGCAATTCAGGTTTAGTTCCAGCATTTTTAAGCTCGACAATAGTTGAATCAATTAATTCTTCAATGACAGCTTTATCGTACATGATATTGACCTTTAAATTAGTAAATATAAAAACATTAATGATTTCGTTATTATAACATAATAACTCAATGCACAAGAATTTATTATAAAAAAAGAGAGCTACATGAGCTCTCTAGTAATTAAAATACATAAGTTACAAATCATTATTTGCAACATATTAAATAATGGCTCCTCCTGCTGGACTTGAACCAGCGACATACGGATTAACAGTCCGCCGTTCTACCGACTGAACTAAGGAGGAATAAAAACAATGGTGCCTCGAGCCGGAATCGAACCAGCGACACAGGGATTTTCAATCCCTTGCTCTACCGACTGAGCTATCGAGGCAAGAAAAATGGCTCCTCCTGCTGGACTTGAACCAGCGACATACGGATTAACAGTCCGCCGTTCTACCGACTGAACTAAGGAGGAACAAAAAACTTACGTTAAGTTGATAAAAGTTTATTTATCTTAGTTAGGTATTCTAATATTTAACTAAGACAAATTTATCAACCTACTATAATATGTAAAAGAAAAGTGGCTCCTCCTGCTGGACTTGAACCAGCGACATACGGATTAACAGTCCGCCGTTCTACCGACTGAACTAAGGAGGAATAAAAACAATGGTGCCTCGAGCCGGAATCGAACCAGCGACACAGGGATTTTCAATCCCTTGCTCTACCGACTGAGCTATCGAGGCAAAATAAAACCTTGCAGCTTAACTAAAAGTACGATATCTTCAGTGTTTTGTTATCGTCTTCCTTTTTGCTACGTGGTATATTATGCACCATCAGACATCTAATGTCAACAACAAAAAATAAAAAAGTTTTTAAGTATTTGTTTTTTAGAAGAGCATTTACGAGATAAATTTGATAAAAAATAAAAAATAATTCTAAATAATCTCTAATATTATCTTTAATTAAAGAAAAATTTAAGCAAATAAAGCCTAAATTACCATTAAAACACTTTCTACTTGAGAAAACTTAACGTATAAATCTTCCATATGTTTTGCATCAGCTACCTCTAAGGTAACTGAAAAAGAAATATACTTACCGGTTTTACTTTCTCTAGTCTCAATTTGAAAATCAGCAATCTTACTTTCTTCCATAATATTGCGAATTCCTTTATCTATAGCTTCTTCATTTGCTCCAACAACTTTAAAACTTACTTTTGCTGGAAAGCTCATTAACTCGGGAATTTTTGTACCTAACATATTTATTTTTCCTTTATTTGATTTTTTCTATTATTTTACCTTAATTTTATTAAATAAAAATGAATTATTTTAAATCCCATTTCTTCACCGTTACTTCTTAGATAACTATGTAAATAATAATTGATATCTTTACGTAAAATTGACAATAAGAGTATATCTTTGTGATAAAATGCAAACTTATCACTATTACTCCCCTTACTTAAGACAAGGGCTGATTTTAATTTAAATAGATATGATTAAGAAAATTCTTAAAAATTTTTTAACAATACTTTTTCTGACTTTTTTCTCTTTTTCCACTTTAGCTAAAGCTAATGAAAAAGAAGTATTAAAAGTTGGAATGGTAATGTCTCCAAACTATTTTGTTCAAGATAAAGAGGCTACAATTGGTTTAGATTATGAGATTTTAAATGCTTTTGCTCAAAAACAAAATCTAACTTTAAAAATCAAAGTTTACCCTTCCTTATCAGGGTTAGCTAAGGCCTTAGAAAATAACGAGGTGGAAATTGTCGCAGGCAATTTAAATGATTATTTTCGATTTTTAAAGAAGTCTTACCAAACAGTTCCATATTTAACTGAAAAGCTTACAATTGTCGCTTACCATGCTACTCCTGCCACAACTGTAAGATATCCCACGGCAAGTAATTTAATTTATCAAGCAGCTGGAGCAGATTATCGTCAACTCATTCCTTTAAAGGTTAATGAAACAGATTTAAATATTTTCGGCTTATTTAAATTAGTAGCTAATAATAAAAGCTACCAAAATAATAAAGTAAGATATATTGTTGCGCCTGAAAATAAAGCTAAAGCTTTACAACAACTCTATCCGACAACCATTATTTATGAAGCAAAAGATAAAGCTGGAAAAACTATTGATTTAAAAAATGTTTTTTACATTAAAAATCCAGATCTCTTAAAAAGTGTGAATAACTTTTTAACTGACTTTATCAAAACTAAAAGCTTTGCAAATATTAAGTACAATAATCTAAATGCTTTAGAGATTTATCATCGAGAAGAAAGTAGAGTATTTATAAACAATATGCAAACTAAATTTACAAAATATAACTCCCTCTTTGAGAAATACTCTACAGAAATGGATTGGCGTTTAGTAATGGCTGTAGGTTATCAGGAATCTCGCTGGACACCTGATGCCGTGAGCCCATGGGGACCTAGTGGCTTTATGATGTTAACTAATGCAACAGCCAAGGCTCTTGGAGTTACAAATAAATTAGATGCAACCCAATCTATTACCGAAGGTACTAAGTTACTGATGAAGTTTCGCAACAACTTAACCAAAGAAATTACAGGTTACAATAGAGATATGTTTGCAATCTCTAACTATAATCAAGGAATTGCAAAAATAATCGATGCCCGCACTTGGTTACGAAAACATAACCTAAATCAAAACTCTTGGGTGGTTTTAGCTCAAAACTATCCAGCTATGAGTAACCAACCCCATAAATACGGTAAAATCAATGGTAAACTAGCTTCCGAATATATCATTAACATTCGTAAGTGGTACTATATGATCGTTAACTATATTCACTTTTACCGTTTCTAAAATAGACTTAATTTATAATCTCTAAGAGGAAGTTGTAATCCAACTTCCTCTTTCTTTTATTTGTCTCTACTCTTAATTATTCTTTTTGTGCTATGATATTTCTTAGATCAACACTTTTATAGGTTTATAAACATGAAATTTTATAACTACTCTGCAGGTCCTTCTGCTCTATTTCCAGAAGTGGTAGAACAAATTAAACATGAATTAGGCAATTGGCAAAATACTCATAGTTCAGTGTTTGAAATTAGCCATCGTGGTCCTGAATTTATGAAATTTGCTAAAGAAATGGAAAATACTTTCCGAGAGTTACTCCAAGTTCCTGACGATTATGCGGTATTATTCCTCCAAGGTGGAGGACGTGGTGCTTTTGATGCCGTACCTCTAAATCTACCCCTAAAACATAAAAGAGCTTTATATCTCACTTCAGGGCACTGGTCTCGTCAACCAGCTCTAGAAGCTCAAAAATACCTTGAAGTAAAAACAGCAGAATTAGTTGATAAAAACTTCCAGCAAACAAAAATCGACTGGACGGAAGAAAGTAAAGATTGCGATTATGTACACTTTACCTCAAATGAAACTGTAGAAGGTATTGAAAACTTCAATCCTCCTAAAGTTGCTCCAGGTGTATTAGTTGTAGCTGATATGAGCTCAGATATTTTATCTCGACCAATTAATGTAAATGACTATGATGTTATTTATGCAGGGGCTCAAAAAAATATCGGTTGTTCAGGTGTTACTGTTTATGTAGTAAGAAAATCTCTTTTAGGTCATGCGAGCAAAATTTGCCCTGCGATCTTAAATTGGGAAACCTATCACAACTCAGACTCTTTATTTAATACTCCAGCTACTTTTAGTTGGTATACTTGCGGTTTAACTTTTAAATACTTAAAAGATACTTTCAAAGATTTAGCAAATTTAGAGCAAGTTAATATCAAGAAAGCTAGCAAACTTTACGCATACCTTGATTCTGAAGACTTTTATCAAAATAAAGTTCCACAAAATTTACGCTCTCGTATGAATATTTCATTCAACACTCCAAATGAGGAGCTAGATGCAAAATTTGTACAAGAAGCAAAAGAAGCTGGACTTTATTACTTAAAAGGTCATAAAGTAATAGGTGGCTTAAGAGCTTCAACTTATAATGCGATCCCTGAAGAAGCTGTTGATCAGCTCATCTCTTTTATGAAAGTTTTCGCAGATAAGTACAAATAGTAACTAGATTCTTTTATTGTAGTTTTTTATTTTACCTATATAATATATAAGACTATTTATTATTTAACTACCAAATTTAATTTCAAGTTAATATGAACTTA